>JBGAUP010000170.1:0-13282 GCA_044228585.1 Runella sp.
GAGTAGCAGGAAAAAGGTGGATAAATATACCTTTTGCAAAATCTTTTGCAAAAATAAATACTTGGCAAACCTGATTTTGCAAAGGAAATCTTCCGGCTTGGTTTTTACTTCATGTTTTAAAATCTTAATCACAATCCTCCCATGAAAAAAATAGCTATTTCCCCTCCTTATTCTATTCTCAGCTGCTTTTACGGCTTTGAGGCAGAGTGTTACGCTAACGCCCACGACGGATAAGCAGCTTACCTTGACTGCGGCTGGAGTAGCCGTACCCAACATCACCGGGCAACGATCGAATGGAACCTCGGACGCGCCCACTGCTTTGCCCAGTGGCGCGTGGATGATGAGTATCTATGGACGAGGCTATAATGGCAGTGGATATTCCACTAACGCCAGTTCGGCCATTACTTTTGGCGCCGCCCAAGACTTTACTCCCACGTCATTACCTATTCCATATTCAATTTTTATACTACCTCTCTGAATACGCTTTCCACGCTGGAAAGAATGAGGATTGAACACAATGGTACGGGTATTGGGACAACTACACCCAGCGCCCGCTTAGATGTAAATAGTAGTGCCTCGAATTTAACAGCCCGATTTAACGCACCAACCCAAATGTATATAGCCCTCCATGAAAGGGCTTCAATCTCATCGGGGTATTTGGGGAATTTATGCTGGTGCTGAAGATGTTGATTTGAACGGGCAACGGTATAACAGGTAAACTGCATTTGACCAAGGGCAAAGCTATATTCTCGACTTACCATTGACACAACGGGCAATGTGGGTATTGGGACAGGCGACCTTCGCAACGGGTGAAAAAATTTGCGGTGAGAAAACGCACGAGGCAATTTGGAATAATGCCGGGTATTATGATGTTATCCGATGCTGATCAACACTTTTCATAGCCAGTCCTTGAGGATGTCGGGTGAAATTTCAGTTTGGGTGGCATAGCCACCAATAATGCATTAGATGTAGTTGGCTTTTCAAAATTAGGAGGAGATGCCCCGCCATCGGGTTGCAGGAAGAAATTGCTGGAAAATACCGCGAATATCACGGGTTATTCTGCGCCTGTGGCTCATGGATTGACTCGCTCAAAATTATTTCTGTCACTGTTTTAGTGAATAATGGGTCACCTTTGCCACCGAGTTACACACGAATTCCTGACTCAATATGATTTCGATATTGATGACACAAATATTAACATTCTTAACAGTGCTACCAATAGTGGTGACATCTATAAACCATTTACGGTGATGATTACGCTGAGCAGTGATGGCGAACCGTTTATTTTATTGATTAAGCCAACTTTTAAAATCTGCGTATTCTCGCTGTCTACCATGATTTCGCGCTTGGCCAATGGGATTCGTTCACTTAACGCGGCTTTTGGAAACGTTAAAAATGTTTTTGATGCTTGAAAAATGCGTGATAAAGCTGCGGTTGAGTCGGTAAAATTGCTTGGGGTCAGCATGCTTCCAAATCACCAATTTGTAGTCAACGATGTATTTGGTGCCGTCTTTTTTGATGAGATACACGTAGCGATCTTCGCCTTCAAAGTAGGCGATTTGGTCGGTCGTTACACTCATTACTTTTTCGCCCCGCGATACCATAAACCGCGATTGGTAGGTTTTCGTCGGCTGATTTAGAGATAGCAGTAATTGTTGAATATCAAAAGGTTGCGTGGTTTTTTGGTTGCTCTTAAATTTTTCCAAACTGCGCTGCAAATCGTCTTTGTCAATGGGCTTGAGCAAGTAATCCACGCTATTGACCCGAAAGGCCCGAATGGCGTATTGGTCGTAGGCGGTGGTAAAAATGACGGGCATGGTGACGTTGATTTGTTCAAAAATCTTAAAACTCAAGTCGTCGGCCAGATGAATATCCAGAAAAATCAAGTCAGTTTGGTGCGCCGACAGCCACGCCACAGTGTTGCTGACCGAGTCCAATTTAGCCTGAATTTCAATGCTGGGTTCAAGCTCAGGCCAGCTTCGAGGTTTTCTCGGGCTGGTTTTTCGTCTTCGACAATGATGGCTTTCATACTTTGTGTTTTTAGATTACCCTTCCTGAATCAATGGAACTCTTGCTACATAATCAGCTCCTACTTCGCCAAAAACGGGCGTTTGAGAGGTGAGGTAAGCATAGCGAGCCATCAGATTTTTGAGTCCAATTCCCGTAGAGGGTTCAGCCGTTCCCCGGCGTTGTAAATTATTGCGTACAATCAAGCTATCTGCTTCAGTATAAATACTAATTGCCAATGGTTTATCGTCAGAAATAACATTGTGTTTAATGGCATTTTCGACCAACAGCTGTAAGGCAAAAGGAGGCAAACAATCGTTTAAGCGTTCATTGGGAATCGTGATTTGAACGCGCAAATTTTCGGCAAAACGCATTTGTTGCAAAAACACAAATGACTTTACAAATTCCAATTCTTCCCGTAAAGAAATAAGCGTTTCGCTGCCGATTTCGAGCATGGTACGGTATACCTTGGAAAAATGCCCCGTAAAAGCAATGGCCTGTGGCGGATTGGAGGCAATGAGCGATGCCAAAGCATTCATGCTGTTGAATAAAAAATGGGGACTAATTTGATTTTTTAAGGTCTCAAATTGCGCCAACAGTTGGGCCTTTTCCTGTTGAGTTGCTTTGATGAGCAAGGTATTGCGTTCCTCTTCGAGTTGGCGATTTTGGCGTTTGAGCGAGTACGTTTCGAGAGCGTTGTCCATGATTAACTTTAGCTCCTCCATTTTCCATGGTTTGGTGATGTAGTGATAAACTTTGCCTTTATTGATGGCATCCACAATCGCCTGTATATCGCTGTATCCCGTCAAAATCATGCGGATGGGTTCTGGAAATTCATCCAAAATCTGCTCAAAAAACGCCACCCCTGTGGTGTGAGGCATCCGCTGATCGGAGATAATTAAATCTACAGAATGAGACCTAAGCATCCTAAGACCTTCATCCGCATTTTGGGCAGTAAGTATATTGTATTGCCGTCGAAACACGGCTTTAAATGCGAGTAGGTTGTCGGGTTCGTCGTCCAAATAAAGGATAGTGTAAGACATTGGGAGGCAGGTCAGGTATTTCCGGAAAGTTAGGAAATAGGATTCAGTTTTTCAACGACAAAGAGCTTAGATGAATTAGTTCATTAAGTTATGGGCAGGTCAGACTATGGTCAGACCATTTATTTGTCTATTTTGTGGTCTGACGATAGTCTGACCTGTATCCACAAAACCAGTACACTTAGAACCTTTGTTTATCGAAACACTACTCGAAACTTGCCGCCACTTATTGTTACTTTTTTATCTCCTTTGAAATTGGCTACCGTAAAGGCAAAAGTACCTTCTATTTCGGTGTCGGTTTTTTGGGTGATTTCTACGTAGCCACCGCCTCCTTTGTTGTAAGTAAAAAATTTCTCATTGTCGGTATTGCCCGCCCCTACAATCCAGTTGCCGTGATCTTTGCCGCCTTCTACCAAGGAGTGTTTGCCAATACCTTTGTCTTTTGACAAAAGAATGTAAAAGGTACGGTTTTCGGTTTTGTTGCTGTTTACTTCACGTACGCCATAAATGCCGATTCGGTCAGAAAAAGTAGTGGCGTATGAATAAGACCCCGCAATGGTGTAATCTTCTCCATCAATCTTACACGATAAAAAAGGACTATCGGGTTCGATATTGTTTTTTGAGCAACTGCTTAAAAATAAGGCAGATAAGATAAAGAATAACGCGGAGGTAAAATAGGTTTTCATGGGATTGAGCAAGGTTTTTGAGTGAATGAATGACCAAAATTGGGATGGAACACCTTAGCTCGAAAGCCAAATGCAGTGAGGTGGGAAAAATAAGCAGTGAAATTATGACATGAGTGGGGGAAGGCAACCCCTAAGTGACAGAATCTCTTCTAAATGGGGAAGGACAGAACGATGGTAGTGCCTTGCCCTTGCGCGCTTGTGATTTTGATATTACCGCGGTGTTGCTGAATAATTCCGTAGCAAATTGCCATGCCAAGTCCCGTGCCTTCTCCTACTGGCTTGGTCGTAAAAAACGGTTCAAAAATGCGTTTTTGGGTGGCCTCATCCATTCCACAGCCGTTATCAGTAATGTGTACTTCTACCAAATTGAGGGCTTTGAGTGTGACTATTTCTATCATGCCCGTTGGTGGAGTATGTTCGGCATGAACACTCATAACTGCCTGCACGGCGTTGGTTAAAATGTTAAGAAAGACTTGGTTGAGTTTGCCAGAAAGCCCATTGATGAGCGGAATCGTTCCGTAGCGCTTGATGATTTGGCAGCGGTCGCGGGTTTCAAAAGTCAGAAGTGTAAGCGCGGCGTCAATGCACTGGTGCAAGTCCACTTTCGTCATTTCACCCTCTTCATTTCGGGCAAAAATCCGTAACCCCTGCACAATGTCGCGGGTGCGATCTACCCCTCGTTCAACACTTGCCATAAGGGTTTGAATTTCTTGGTGGAGCTCGACAAAAGTAGGATTTTGAAGTTGTTTGGGCGGTAAGAGTTCCATCATTTCGGCCAAATCCATTTTGAGAGCCTGAACGTTGTTGGCCACAAAACTAATCGGGTTATTGATTTCGTGGGCAATGCCTGCCGTAAGTTGCCCGACGGAGGCCATTTTTTCGGAAAGCATCAATTGCTCACGCATTTGATGAAGGCGTTGGAGGGTATTTTCCAGTTGCGCCTTTTGCGCTTGTAGCTCATCGTTTTTACGGCTTAGTAGCCCATTTTTCTTTCGATTTTGCCACCAAGCCAACCCAGCAAGCAAGGCCAACAGAGCTACGCCTACGGCGATGATTGCTGCAGTTTGTTTCTGCCATTTTTGAGTTTCTACTTCCGCGGCTAATAACTTATTTTGCTGTTCGCGTTTATTAGCTTCGTATTTTTCTTGGAGTTCTGCGACGTTTTTGGCGGTTTCGATATTAAAAATTTCCGACTGCAGTTGCTGGAACTTTTGACCCATTTCAAAAGCGTTTTCGTAATCGCCTTTGAGATGGTAAAAATGGGCAAATTGCTCGTAAGTTTCGGCCTCTTTTTGCCGCGATTTTATCTTTTTGGCAATGGTAAGAGCAGCGTCTAATTGCTGCTTAGCGAGTTCGTATTTTTTTTGCCCTGCGTAGATTTGAGCTTGATTGAAGTAATCAAACCACAAGTTTACTTCGTCATTTTTTCGACGGCGATAGGCTAAATTATAGTTCAGATATGGCTGAGCTTGGGCGTATTTACGTTGATTAATCAGTAAAGTACTGATATTGAGATTGACATTGGCGATACCCGTCGAATCGTGGATTCTCTTTTTGATTTCTAACGATTTTTTGTAACTCATCAGTGCACTGTCGGGCTGGTGGGTTTCGCGATAAAAAATGCCGAGATTTAAGTAGAAGGAAGAAACTCGTTTGGGTTTGGTGGGCGTTTGCTCGCTCAGTTGGATGGCCTGTTTGACATAAAATTTGGCTTTTTCGTACTGCTTTAGGTAATGGTATTGCGCTGCTAAATCCGATAAGGCCGAAAGTTGAGATTCCGAATCTTGGATTTTTTCGCTAAGACTAAGGTTTTTTAGGTGCCATTCGATGGCTTTTCCATATTCTGCCCGACAGTCGTAATAGATACCCATGAGGCGGTAGCTGTCGCAAATGCCTCGTTGATAGTGAATTGCGCGAGATTTTTCTTCAATAATTTTTGAATAAATCAAAAATGAGTCCACGTTTGATTCATCGAGGTAAATCACGCGTTCGGCCAAAGCGCGAATGGCTTCGGGCGTATTTTGGGCATGTAGATGTACATAGTATCCTGATACAAGTGAGAATACCACCAGAACTTTCCCCAAAATACGATATAGGTGTGCTTGCATTTGTCAAATAAAACAAACCCAAAAATAGAGGTTAAGCGATGGTTTTGAGAGAAAAATGCAGTAAATCAGGAAAATAGTGCAGTGAAAATTTAATGAACTCCTTTTATATCGTCAATCAACCATTGATTATTGACATAAATCAACGTAACAGTAGCCGCTTTCCCGTCAAACATCCACAATTCAAAAGCGGCTTTGGCAACCGAATTAGAAATAGGCTTGAGCTTAAATTTATCGTCGAAGTCTTGGGCTTGCACAATGGGGTCGTAGCCGCCTTCATTGTCTTTTTCCATTTTTTGGTAAAATACTGTCAGACGCTTGCGGAGTGCGGGACTAAATTCGGGACGTTTGAGTACTTGTCGCCATTCGAGCATGGCTCCTTTGGTGGTGTACCATTGGTAAAAAGCTTGGGCGGTTTGGGCAGCGGATTTCGATTGGGAAAATGATTGAGAGAGACTTAAACACGTGATTAAGAGAAGAACAAGATTTTTCATCGGGGTAACTTGGTTTGTCAATCAGATTAGATTTTACCAAAAATGGTAAGTAACTGTTTTTTAGCAGGGCTATCGGCTACGTTGGCAAGAACATTTTTCCATTCAGCAGCCAATTTTTTAGCTATTTTTTGGTCGCTGGCATCCATGTTTTTGACTTCGGCGGGTTCCATATATTGAAATTCTTCGGCTAATGATTGCACTACAGATACGGCATTTTTGCCTTTGGGATGGCGTTTGAGGTATTCCCCTGCTTTCGACATAGCACGTTCCAATACGCACACCCAATAGCCTTCACACTCGCCCCCTGTCTCGAGTTTGCCTGCCTCGTATGCAATGCGTTCTTTGAGAGGTTCGGTAGCAGGAAGCGAACTTTCGAGTTTCCAGAGATATTCGGCTTTGAGGAAGTAGCCAGCATTGCCAAAATCAGTGTTGTACAGCAGGTCGTTGTGGCGGGCTATCCACGTTTTCCATTCGTTGCTATCGGGCTGAATCGTGCGGGCTATCCGCTGGATAGTCAACAAGCGATACAATTCCAGTTCGGCTTGTTCAGATGGCGTGAGTGTTTTATCAAGTTTCAAGGATTTCAACCAGTTTTCTACTTCGGCATTGGCTTTTCCATCTTCTTTTGGTGTTGCCATGTAAGAGCGCGCTACTACCAACGCCACTTCTTTCACCATACGTTTGTTCAACGCTACCACTTGCGAGGAAGTCACCCAGCCCGTAGCCCCTTTTTCTTGGCTTACTTTCAAAAACTTTCCATTGGTAGATTTTTCGAGGAGTTTGACGGTGGTCCCTATGCTGTAAGTACCTGCACTTGCTCCCGACGAGGCAGGAGTTTTGTACGATACCACTTTAGGACTGGCAATCATAAAATCTTGGGCATAAAGACTCACTATTGTACTCAATAGTAGTAAAAACGAAAAAAGAGGTTTCATAAAGAGTTGTTTGTTATTTCAGGTCAGACCTCGGTAGTTGCTTATTTTCGGGTTGGTAGTTGTTTGTTTTCGGGTCAGACCTTTGGTCAGACCAATGATTTAGATATACACCTCTTTGTAGATGGCGTATTGAACGGGCTTAAAAGTTTTGAGTTTTAGGAGTGGTTTTTTACCAATCGTTATGCGGGTTACTTTGTCTTTGGGCGTATTCCCTTTGGCATCTTCTCCTGTGCCCTTTGAAATTTCGGTAGCTCCTGTAATCAGGTTAAAATCATATTTCTCGTACGAAGCGTCGTGGGTTGAACTGCTCGTGTAGGTAGCTCCAATCAGAAACCAATCGTTGTTTTGAAAGCGCCAGCGGTAGTCGTACCCCCAACGGCTGGAGCTGCCACCATAAAATTGAACGAGAAGCGTACCGCGTTCGATGACCAATCCCGCCCAAGGGTCACCAAAGACGCCTCCTTCGTTGGAAAGCATGATGGATTCGTTGGATTGAATAGAAAGTTTGTAGCTTCCATCAGCTTGTTTGAAGGCCACAAAAAGGATTCGAGGTTGCTGGTCGTTATCGGTCTCTTTGAGGCTTTTGACAGCTTTATCGGCTTCAACAACCACCACGATGTCAGGAAGGTTATCTTTGTTGAGGTCACCTTCGGCTTTTTCGTGTACATGCCAACCTTTGGGCACAAATGATTCAATTTTGGTTCCCGTAGCGGGTAAAACGGGATATTTGTAAGATTGAAGTAGGAGAGAGAAGGAAAGAAAAGAGGTCAGAAACATTGCTTCATTGTTTGGGCCAAATGTACGTAAGATTACATTCTTTCAAGCATCATTTCTACCCAATTTTTTGTGATTAAGTGGTCCTTTAACCCCCAATTAAGAATAGTTTCGACTTTGTCTATGGTATAAATCATTGCGAAGTATGCGATTGAGTAGCATAGACGTCTAAAATTGGGGAGGCTACTTGGGTAAAATCAAAGGCATAATCTTCGATACCTTGTTCGGGGCAGCCGATGTTTTGGCCACCCCACTGTTGACACATTTTTTCTAAAAAATCATAGGATTGCTGATAACTCACCTTGGCTCTGGATGCAAAATATTGATTCAATATCCAATCGTGATAATCCAACGGTTCGCCTTTGATGAGTTTTTCTAAATCCGCTACAAATGCCCGTTCTAATCGTTTTTTTGCAATGTAAGGAATAAGGTGAAGCATAAGAAAAGCAGTTTGTGACAAATGTAGAAGGTACAACCCATTGATTTACGGCTTTTTACACCCTTTGTCGTTATAAGTCTGTAATCCTGCCCGAATGGCATCTTCGAGGGGCAATTGATGAAGCCATACTTCAGCAGCTGCTCCCGGCTACTTCCTGCAAGGTAAGCCCAAAATTCCCCGCACTTGGTTCCATTTGCCGTTAGATTTTACATTTGCTTCGATTTCCCCACGGTTCACGTCCTTGCGAGTCATGTATAATTCGGCCCATTGGGTGTTGGTAGGGACTTTGATAAGGGCAGAGAAATTACCACTGGTATTTTTCAAAAACTGCCCGTAGTCGTCCATGTCGTCAAGTTTCATCATGGTATTGTACTCTTTGTAGTCGTATTTTTATGCCCTACGAAGAGAGGTTGCCTTTGAGGGTCAGGGTTTTTGCATTGCTTTACGTTGTTGACACCTCCAAAATCGGCGAATCCCAACACATTGTCTTCAGCGGTTACGATGGTATTGACATCCATCATGATACAGTTGCCACCGTAAGAGGCGATTTCGTCGTGCTTCCAGCAAAATAGAATCGTATTGTTACGAATCGTGTACTGTGGAATCCCGTCAGTGCCTTGGTGCAAACTTTTGCACATAATGCCTTCGCCCGTGTTGTTGATGATAGCGTTGTTTTCAATCAATGCGGTGCCGTTTTTGCCAATTTGGACATCAATCGCTCCTTGCGTCGGGGCGGTGTTGGTCACGACACAGTTTTTGATAATGACCTTGGTGGCAGCGCCTACGCGCACTTTGATACCTGGGGTTTCGGGGCTTGGGTTTTCGCCCGTGGCTTCATTGGCTTTGCGGTGAATGTAAAGCCCTTTTTTCTGCACGTAGCGATTGCGGGGGCCGTTGTCAATAATAAGGCCATCAATGAGGACTGTACCGTTCCAATCTTTGAATTTTTTGTCGGTCAAGATCCCGATGCGTTCGGTGGACTCTTTCATGTATTCGTTGGTTCCTGTCAAAATAGTGCGGTATTTTCCCCACGGGTCGCGGTTGCTGAAATCGGCATTATAGCCTCCAATGATGGTGATAGGTACGTCAAAAATATCACTTCCACGTTCGGTCGCACCCAAATACGTGCCTGCTGCAATGTGAATACGGTCGCCTGCTTGTACTTGTGGCACTACCACGCCCAGTTCTTTGGCAGGTTGGTTTTTGGTAGCTTCGCGCCCGTTTCCATTGGTGGAAATATAGAAATCACGACCCGAAGGCAAATCACTCGATGTAGAAGAAGATTCGTCGTTTTTACCACTACCAAACAGTCCACTTGTGGTTTTGCGCGCACCTTCAACCTCCTTTTGAGTGTTTTTGGCGGTGCGCGACGCCTCGTTGGTTGTTTTAGCGACATCTTTTACTCCTTTTTCTACGTCTTTGAGGAATTTACCCAATTGGGCATGAGTGGGGAAGTACAGGCAAAAAATTAATACGAAGGCAGATAGCTTTTTCATAAGTTTATGATAGTGTTGGGTTTACAATTTGATGGTCCAAAACTATCTCTACTCTTTTTTGCCTAAAAACGAGATGCAGTCAGGTGGGAAAAATACAGCGTGAAGTAGGGAAAGCGGTGAAAATCACCCCACGCCTTCCAGCATCTACAACGTTATGGATAGATTGCAACGAGAATTTGGGTTTATTTATGATTTACTCTTTTATATTGCAAAGGCGACAATCCTGTGTGTCGTTTGAAGAGTTGGTGAAAATTAGAGAGATTATGAAAGCCACATTCCAGCCCTACCTGTGCTATGCTGAGTTCTGAATCGGTGAGTAGTTTGCAAGCGTGGTTAATTCTAAGGTGATTCAGAAATTCAATGTAGGTTTTCTGGGTTCGTTTTTTAAAATAACGACAGAAAGCAGGAACCGTGAGATGGGCTATTTCGGCAATCGTTTCCAGCGAAATCTCTCCCTGAAAATGCGCCAACGTAAAGTCTAAGATGCGTTTCATTCGTTCGGTTTCGGCGTCGTCAATCGTAATGCGATAGGCAGCACTGGCCAAAAGAGTAGGAGAGGAGTCCTGCGATAATATCATCAAAATATCAAGTAAACCGATAAAGCGAAAGCCTTCTGACAATTGGGGAAGTTGTACGAGTTTGTGGCGCACTTTTTCGGTCGTTTGCTGACTAAATTGAATACCAAACACAGACTGTCTAAGTAAGTTCATAATGCTTTTAAAATCAGGAACTTTAGCCAAAAAATTGTCAATTAAAGTTTGGGGAAATTGCACAACGACCGATTCTGCCGCAAGTTGAGAATCAGATTGATAAAACGCCGAACTGTTTCGCCAAAAATGAGGTAAATAGGAACCCAACAAAACCAAATCGCCTTCCGAAAAGGGTTGTACGCTGTCGGCCACAAATCGTTGCCCCGTTCCTTGCATAATGTAGGTAAGCTCAAATTCGGGATGATAGTGCCAAGGTGCGTCGAAATACGGTTTTTTGAAACGCCTTGCCAGAAAAGAGGAGGAACTTTCAAAAGTTAACTTTTCAAGTTGTGGTCGCATTATATGTAAAATATTTGCGTATATATTCTACTTTAAATATATAAAAAGTTAAAATACCATATTTTATAATCAAAAAGTAGGATTTTTACTTTTTGATTATAAAGGTACTTTGCATCATCAAACAACATAAATCAACCCAACCATGCAAACTACACTCGACACAATCGCTTTGATGGAAGAACTGAACACACCTTACGAAGTGCCTCAGGAGGCCATTACTTTTTACCGTGAAAATGGCTACGTGAAACTCAAAAACGTATTGAGTCCCGAAGTCATTGATTATTACGGGAATATCATTACGGATTTGGTGTTCAAACTCAACAAACTCACCAAGCCAATGGAAGAACGTACGACCTACGAACGGGCGTTTTTACAAATTATGAATTTGTGGCGCGAAGACGAAACGGCCAAAGAGTTTGTCTTTTCTAAGCGTTTGGCTAAAATCGCCACCGACTTGATGGAAGTGGAAGGTGTTCGGCTTTACCACGACCAAGCACTCTACAAAGAACCCAGCGGGGGTATTACGCCTTGGCACGCCGATCAATTTTATTGGCCGTTGGCTTCACCCAAAACAATCACAGTTTGGATTCCGCTGCAAGCTACGCCGATGGAGATGGGACCTTTGGCTTTTGCTGAAAAAAGCCAGTCGGTAGAAATTGGTCGTGACCTTGAAATCAGCGACGAAAGCGAAGCCATCATGCAACAATCACTCACACAATTTAATTTACACGAAACTCCTTTCGAGTTGGGCGAGGTGAGTTATCATGCAGGTTGGTTGTTTCACCGGGCTGGCCCCAATGTTTCTACGAAGCCTCGCAAGGTGATGACCATGATTTACATGGACAAAGAACAACGGGTAATGCAACCTAAAAACAGCTATCAAGTAGCGGATTGGGAAACGTGGCTGGCCTCTGAAGTATTCCAGATAGCCCACTCAATCCAGTATTGTATAGTCGCTGATTTTCTCTATTTTCGTCAATTACCTGAATATAAGGACGAAAATGACCTTCATAAAACGCGTTTGGAACGATTTATTAGACTTATTTTACCCCAACCCGTGTTGCGCTTGTGCTACGCCTTTGGTGGGAAATGAAGAAGTGATTTGTACCCATTGTCGGTTGAGTTTGCCGCGTTCTAATTCTCACCTGATTGAGATTCCTTCGCTTGCCGATAAGTTTGCGGGCAAGGTAGTTGTCAGGTCGGTATATACGTTTCTTAAATTTGAAAAAGGGGGCAAAGTACAACGTCTATTGCATCAACTCAAATATAACAATCGCCCCGATGTTGGTCAGGCGTTGGGGCGATTGTATGGTCAGGAACTACGGGCTGCTCAGGTGCAGAATGTCTTAGATTTGCTACTTCCTGTGCCGCTTCATCGTCGTAAATTGGCCCAACGGGGCTACAACCAAAGCGATACATTTGCCGAAGGCCTCGCCCAAGCCTTGGGCGTAGAATGGTCGGCTACTATTTTGAATCGCTCAAAGTTTACTTCTACCCAAACCCGTAAAACCCGTATGGAGCGCTTTGAGAACGTATCAGGCATCTTTGAAGTGACTGAACCCGAAAGAATCAAGGGAAAACGGATTGGTATTGTGGACGATGTGGTTACCACAGGTTCAACGCTCGAATCTGCCATTATCGAATTGCTGCAAAATGGAGCTAAAGAAGTGTCGGTGATTACGCTGGCGGCGGCGTATTGAGTTTTGCGAATTTAGCCAACGGTCAATTCTACCATAAAACCATTTTGATAGAAAGCTTTGAGTGTGCCGCCTATTTGGGTAGCTCGCAGGCGCATGTTGCTCAGGCCAAGCCCATCAGAGGTTTGGGAGGGAGTAGAAGTGCCATTATCGTGGATGCGTAAAAGCAGATGCGTTTTTTGTTCTACAAATTCTATTGCTACGTGCGTAGCGTTGGAGTGTTTTATAATATTGGTGATGGCTTCCTTGAAAATCAGGTAAATATTTTGCCTTTTTTGTGGGTCAATAAAGCGTTTAGTATCGTCTATTTCGAGTTTAAAATCGTGTGCAATCTGCTTTTGGTTAAGGTTTCTTTCAGCAAATGCCCGCATTCGGTCTATGAGATTTTCGTATTTGTCTTTGCGGGAATCTATGGCCCACACGGTGTCACGCATTCGTTCCATGGCATCGTGGCTCATGGCACTGATTTCATTCAAAGACGCTTTCTGTTCTTCCTTGGCCGTAAAAGCCATCATCTGCGACTGCATGGCCAACCCCGACAAAATAGACCCCACGTCGTC
>JBGAUP010000171.1:0-12869 GCA_044228585.1 Runella sp.
AGAAGAAATGATGAACTAAAAACAAAAAGTCGGGCAAACCCGACTTTTTGTTTTTAGAAAGAAAATAAAACACTATTTCTTTTCTGGTAACAATACCACTTTGATAAAATTGGTATCGTTGAGGTATTTGTTGGCGGCAGCTTTGGTACTCGCCACCGTGATTTTGTCCAGTTGTTTTTCCCAATCTAAGATAGACTTAGGGTCTTCTCCAGTGGTATAAGCATTGATGAGCTGGCCTTGCCAAAAACCATTTTCCTTCATTTGCACCTCCATTGCACGACGGGTTTCGGCCTTAAACTTATCAATATCCACCTGCGTAGCACCGTTTTTCTTGATTTCTTCAATAACCGCCAATGTCTTAGTCGCCAACTCTTCTACACGCTCAGGACCTGTGCCATAACCAATCCGGAAAGTGTAACGAGGTGCTGGAATTTTACCATAAGTAGCTCTTGCTCCAATACCATACACTCCGCTTTCTTTTTCCCGAATTACTTCAATCAGCTTAATATTTAGCACTTCTTCGAGGGCGTCGAGTTGCCAATTGTTATCGTCATTGTACTCATAATCACCACTAAACACCAGAGTAGCTTGGCTTTTTTGCTCAATTCCTTTATAGACTTTCTTGTCTAACCGCCCTTTGGGAGTACGAATGCCTAAATCACGAAACGACTCTTTTTTGTTTTGTGAAGGCAATGCCCCTAAATATTTTTCGAGCAATGGCTTGATTTCATCTACTTTGAAGCTACCCGTCAAGAAGAAAGTAAAATCGGAAGCATCCGCAAAACGCTCTTTGTAGATTTGATAAGCACGGTCGGCATTGGCCATGTCCCAGCGTTCAACAGTAATCGGCTGACGGCGGAAGTTATTGTTACTCAAAATAATACTTAAACTATCTTGAAACACCTTTTCGGGGGCAGGTGAAGCCGTCATGTTCTGAATGGCCGAACGTTGCGAAGTCATAAAGCCTTTTATTACTTCATCATCTTTACGGGGTTTGGTGAAATAGCCATAAATCATTTGAAGAGCTGTTTCTACATCTTTAGGACTACAGCTTCCGCTAAAACCTTCTTCGGTTTCGCCTACAAACGGGCTTACATTCACGGTTTTTCCAGCTTTATATTTTTGCAAGGCTGCGCTGCTAAACTCGCCAATACCGCTTTCCTCTACTACCGCATCGGCCAGTCCCGCACTCATGTAGTCTTTATCTTCGTATAGTGAGGTACCTCCTTGGCTACGTGCCCCAATCAGGATTTCGTCATTTTTAAAGTTGGTAGGTTTTAAAACTACCTTCACACCATTGCTCAACAAAAGCTCCGTAGCACCAATTTCTGGCATTTGCTTGGTAGAGACCGTACGACCTGCGGCAGGAAGATTTTCTACTAAAGGTTTGTTTACTACTTTGTCCACGTAGGCTGTTACGTCTTTCCCTGCGCTATTTATCCATTCCAGCACTTTGGCTTCATTGGGAAGTTTATCTTTGTCTTTTTCTGAAGCCATAATAATCACGGTACGATTATCAGGGGTCAAATATTTAGCCGACAAAGCGTTAATCTCTTCCAGTTTGATACCATCCAGTTGCTCTTTTACAAATTCATAGTAAAACTCAATGCCTGGCGTGGGCGTCTCTTCTAAAAAGTGACTCATGTATTCATTGACGTAATTGGCCGACTTGGTTTTGTCTTTTTCTTTAAAACGTCTTTCTACACTCGTCAACAATTGCTTCTTGGTTCGTTCTAACTCACTATCGGTAAATCCAAAATTTTTGACCCGAATCCCTTCATCCAATACGGCTTTGAGCGCACGCTCTAAATTACCGTCTTTGGCTACGGCAATGTTGCTAAAGGAGTCATAATCACCGATAAAACCTCCATAACCAGCCCCACCAAACAGGAAAGGAGGATTGGCTTGCTGCTGCAACTCCTGCAAACGTGCCTGCAACATCTGATTAAATAAATTACGCTTGATGGTCTCCCGCGAATCGCTCAGCGTCTTTTCTTCCGCCTTGGGGAGCTTTGTCACCATTTGGGCAATCATGTAAGGTTGTTCGGGGTCGGTGACAATGGCCACACGCGTACCTTTGAAATCTGCTACGGGATATTTACCCAAAGGTTTCGCTTTTGCTACTTTAGGAATCGCCCCAAAACGCTCTTTAATGATTTTTTCTACCTGGTCAATGTCAAAATCACCTACTGCAGCAATTGCCTGTAAATCTGGGCGATACCAAGTTTTGTAAAAGTTGCGGATAGTCTCGTGCGTAAAATTTTTGAGGATTTCTTCGGTACCAATTATATTTCTTTTTCCGTATTTAGAGTCTCCTACTAAAATAGGCAACCATTTATCACGCATCCGTTGTTGAGCTCCTCTTCCTCCACGTAGTTCTTCTAAAATTACTCCCCGCTCTTTGTCAATTTCTGTACCCTCCATCGTAATGTTGTGCGCCCAGTCTTCCAACACCACAAAGGCTTTGTTGAAAATGTCAGCCGAGTCGGTTGGTACAGGAAGCTGATAGACCGTTTGGTCTTGACCCGTAAAAGCATTGAGATCATCTCCAAACTTAATACCAGCCCGTTGAAGATAGTTTACTAATTCGTTTTTAGGAAAGTTCTTAGTGCCGTTGAAGGCCATGTGTTCAGTAAAGTGCGCCAAGCCATTTTCTTTATCATCTTCCTGAATTGCTCCCACTTTGTTGATTAAGTACAACTCGGCTCGTTTTTTTGGCTCTTCGTTTTTACGGATGTAGTAGGTCATGCCGTTAGGTAGTTTTCCATAACGTACCTTGGGGTCAAACGGAATGGGTTTCTTGAGGTCGGTTTGAGCGAAGGCTGCATTTGCCCAAACGAACACTACCATTGAAAGTAGTAGTTTTGCTTGCTTCATGGATTTAAAAGTCTATTTAGAAGATTGATTTGACATTAAAACAAGTTATTTACGCAGATGTTTACAAATTATTGTGGACAAACGGTCATAATCAAGGTTTACTGATAAAGTGGTAAATTTGAGGAAATTTCAAAAAACGAAAAGTTTAGTTTTGACATACAAAGCATAAAGTTGAATGTTATTTGACGATAGTTACAAAACCATAGCCACATCCGTAGAAGGTTTTTTCCGCGACCGAGGAAGTAAGTTTTTGGCTTATGCTTACCCCATTCGTAGCGAGGAAGAGGCAAAACTACATTTACTTGAATTGCGCGAACTCCACCCCAAAGCCGTTCATCACTGCTACGCCTATCGGCTTGGGCTTGACCGTACGCAGTTTCGGGCCAACGACGACGGCGAGCCATCAGGCTCGGCAGGGAAGCCCATTCTCAACACGATTTATGCGCACGATCTCACCAATATTTTGGTTGTAGTGGTACGTTATTTTGGTGGAACGCTTCTTGGCGTCCCTGGGCTTATCAATGCCTACAAAGTAGCCACGGACGAAGCCCTCAAAGAAGCCCAAGTAATCACCCAACACGTACGCGATGTTTATACTTTGGTGTATCCTTATGAACAAATGAACGAAGTAATGAAAGTCATCAAGGCTTTTGAGCTTGTACCTCAAAACCAACAATTTGACAACGAATGTAGCCTCCAAATCGAAATCCGAAAGACCATGCTTAATCAGGTTTTGGGGAGGTTGGAAAAAATAGAAGCTTTGCAAATGGAGTTTGAGGGAACGATTTAAAAACTATTGGAACACGGAATAACGGAGACAAGAAACAACGGATTTCTCCTTGTCTTTTTCCTTGCCTCCGTGTTCAGTCCTTCCTTTCTTCTTGAAATCACAAATTCTTCAATACCCAATCGGTCATCATTTGATAACGGTGCATGAGCGTGTTTCCACCACTGATGCCATGGTTGCGGTTGGGATAATAAAACGAGTCAAACTGCTTTCCTGCTTTAATAAGGGCATTGACAAAATCTACTGAATTTTGAAAATGCACATTGTCGTCGCCCGTACCGTGTATCAACAAAAACTTTCCTTTGAGCTTATTGACGTGCTGAATCGGAGAATTGTCGTCGTAGCCAGCGGCATTGTCTTGTGGGCGTTTGAGATACCGTTCGGTATAAATTGTATCATAATACCGCCAAGTGGTCACGGGTGCACCCGCGATGCCTGCCTTGAAATAGTCCGCACCGATGGTCATACAAAGCGAAGTCATATACCCTCCGTAGCTGTGTCCATGAATCCCAATCCGCGAGGCATCCACGTAAGGCAAAGTAGCCAAGTATTTTGCGCCTTCAATTTGGTCTTCGGTTTCGAGTTTGCCGAGTTGGGCGTAGGTACAAGTACGAAAAGCATTGCCGCGTGCGCCCGTCCCACGTCCATCCACCGACACAATCATGTACCCTTTGCTTGCCAATAACTTAAACCACGCGGTTAGTGGGTTAGTCCAAGTATTATTGACGGTCTGTGAGCCTGGCCCCCCGTAAACAAACATCAAAACGGGGTATTTTTTAGTGGCATCAAAATCAAGTGGTTTTATCATCCAGCCGTTGAGTTCAGTGCCTTGGGTGGTGGTAAACTTAAAAAAATCTTGGGTGGGTAAATGGTACTCGGTCAGGCGTTCGCGTAGTTTTTGATTGTCTTCCAATACCCTAACTGCTTTTGTAGCCGTAGCTTGGTGAAGACTCACTACAAGCGGTTCTTGCGCCGACTGGTTATAAATCAAGTAATAACTACAATCTGGACTCATGTTCACGGCGTTGGTACCTGCTTTCTCGGTCAGTTTGACGGGTTGAGGCATTGCTACCACGACTGGTTTTTTACCCTTTTTTGCCGCAGGAGTCGCTAAGTTTAAACTGTACAAATGCCGTTCCATAGGCGATACCATCGAAGACGTAAAATACAACGTTTGGGTTTTCTCATCCAACCCTACCATGTCGGTTACTTCCCAATTGCCCGAGGTGAGCTGTTTGAGCAATGCCCCATTCATATCGTATTGATAAAGATGCTTATAGCCACTTCGTTCGGACGACTGAATAAAGGATTTACCATCAACCAAATACGTCAAATCGTCGGTAAATTCTAAATCCACGTACGTTTTATTTTCCTCGCTCCACACCGTCTGCGACTGCCCAGAGGTAGCATCTGCATGAAGAATATCCAAGCGATTTTGGAGGCGATTCATGCGTTTGAGCGAAAGCAAATTAGGATTTTGGGTCCACTTAATGCGCGGAATGTACTGGTCGGTTTCACGCCCTACTTCGATTTTAGTTTTCTGGCTCGTAGCTAAATCATGCACCCAAATCTGCACTATCGAATTGGCTTCACCTGCTTTGGGGTATTTGTAGCGGTAATCTTTGGGGTACAAATCGCCCCACATCTGCATATTATACTCGGGAACGCGGCTTTCGTCAAAACGATAAAAAGCAATTTTTTTGCCATCAGGCGACCACTCAAAGGCTTTGGCAAAGCTAAATTCTTCTTCATACACCCAATCTGACGCGCCATTGATGACCTCGTTGCGTTTTCCGTCGGTGGTGAGGGGTTGCTCGGTCATGGTTGCCAAGTCGGTCAAAAACAGGTTATTGTCGCGTACAAAAGCCACCTTGCTCCCATCGGGCGAAAGCGTAGCAAGCATTTGTTTGCCGTTTTTAGAGAGTTGAACGAGTTTTTTGGTGTTTAAATCATATACATAAAATTCGGCTTTGAACGAGCGCCGATAGATGCGTTCAATCCCCGTGGTCAATACCAATTTTTGTTCGTTGGTACTCAACTCATAGCTATCAAACTGAATATTTTGGTTGCTGCCCTCCACTTTCACGGCGGCTTGGTCAAAGAGTGTTTCTACGGCTTCGCCCGTGGCAATGCTGTATTTGATGATTTTGCCGTTTTGTTGGGCGGTATAAAATCCCCCCGATTTCATCCAGTTGACTCCCGAAACAGTTTTAGGGGTAAAAATTGAGCCTTGAGGGCCATAAATGTCGTTGAGGGTGAGTGTTTTTTTCTGGGCAAAGGATGCCCCTGTGATAATAAAAGCGAACAAAAAAGAGCAAAACACTCTATTTTTCGCTAAAAAAGCCGTTTTTCTCATGTAGGTTGATGATTTGTAAAACATAAAACTCAGCAAAGATAGCCAAAACTTATTCAACCCTTGTATCACCCATTTTGTGGGAAAGTAGAGGGGTTTGTCGGGAAAAAATTATCTTTGGCTGCTTAAAAAGTTTTTTCAAAGTATATGCTAAAAAAAGAACGCTACCGTCTGCTGATTGACCATTTTTCGCAGAAGTTTCCCGAAGCCGAAACCGAGCTTAATTACTCCAATCCTTATGAACTTTTAGTAGCGGTTATTTTGTCGGCGCAGTGTACCGACAAGCGCGTCAATATCGTTACCCCGCCTTTATTTGAACGCTTCCCCGACCCACAATCTTTGGCCGACAGCACCTCCGACGAAGTGTTTCATTACATCAGAAGTATTTCTTATCCCAACAACAAAGCCAAACACTTGGTAGGCATGGCGCGGATGTTGTTGGATAAATTTGGGGGTGAAGTACCCAGTACTGTGGAAGAACTCCAACAAATGCCAGGCGTAGGCCGCAAAACTGCCAACGTGATTGCGTCCGTGATTTACAACCAACCCACGATGGCCGTGGACACGCACGTTTTTCGGGTATCACACCGACTGGGCTTGGTAGCTAAAACCGCCACAACACCTTTGGCCGTAGAAAAAGAATTAGTCAAATACATTCCCGACAGCGTGATTCCACTGGCGCATCATTGGCTTATTTTACATGGAAGGTACGTGTGTTTAGCCCGAAGTCCGCAATGCAACAAATGCGACTTAACCCACCTCTGTAAATTCTTCGAGGCACAAGAGAAGAAAAAGAAATAGCCTTAACTATACCGTTGTTTTGACAAATAATAAAGGTAGGATGTCTGTACCACAAAGTTTTGGCGTATTTTTGCGGCTTCTATCATTTTGAAAACCTCAAACCGATGAAACAAGTCTATTTTACGGCAGGCCCCGCAGAAATGTATCCCACTTTTGAGCAACATTTGCGTACGGCTGTCGAAAACCAACTTGGCTCGATCTCTCACCGAAGCCAAAAATTCAGGGACATTTACCAATTCACGGTCGAACAACTTCGCACGCTGATGAATGTACCTGACTCTCACGCTATTTTGTTTACGGGTTCGGCTTCAGAAGTATGGGAACGTATCTTACTCAACTGCGTCGAACACGAAAGTTTCCATTTGGTCAATGGGTCATTTTCTAAGAAATTTTACGAGTACGCCGTTTCGTTGCGCAAGTACGCCCATAAACAAGAAAAACCGTTTGGGGAGGGCTTTGACTACGCCGAAATAGAAGTACCCGAATACGCCGAGGTGATTTGCGTCACCCACAACGAAACCAGTTCGGGCGTTCAGATGCGCGAACCCGACATTCACAAGCTCAAACGGAGCAATTCTAAAAAACTCATTGCCGTTGACATCGTATCGTCGGCCCCATACCCCGAATTAGATTTTGGAGTGATTGACACGGCTTTCTTTTCAGTCCAAAAAGCCTTTGGCCTCCCCGCAGGTCTGGGCGTATGGATTGTCAACGAAAAATGCCTCGCCAAAGCCGAGCGTTTGCAGAAATACGAAGATGTGACCATCGGGGCGCACAATAGTTTGCCGATGCTGTGGAAAAACTTCAAAACCTACGAAACCCCCGCCACACCCAACGTCATCGGAATTTATCTGCTCGGGAAAGTAGCCGAAGACCTCAATACAATTGGAGCTGATGTAGTTAGAAAACAAACTGACGAAAAATACAAGGTTCTCAACAAGTATATAGAAAGCAGCAGCATATTCAGTCCGTCGGTAGCCGAAGAGAAGCACCGCTCGCGCACCGTAGTGGTAGCCAACACCCAAAAATCATCTGCTGAAGTAATCGCCCAAGTCAAAAAAGCCAATATGATAGTAGGAAGTGGCTACGGCCCTTTCAAGGATAGTCAAATTCGTATTGCCAATTTTCCAGCCGTTTCGATGGAGCAAGTTGAGGCGTTGATTGGAGAATTGAAAAAATTGGAAGATTAAAAGCGTATTACTACAGGTCTGACTGTCGTCAGACCCGAATTAGAATCCTTACAGGTTTAAAAATACGACATTTTCTAAACCTGTAAGGATTAACTCAATGCGTCAATAATCGGATTATATCCTCATGTTGTGGATAAGTTGTTAATAACACTCCTCGCCTGGCCATTTCAAAATCAGCAAAATCAAATCCTGGCGCAACCGTACAGCCTACCAACGAATACGCACTTTCGGAAGCAGGTTTAGAACCAAACCACGCCCCCGCAGGTACTACCGCTTGAAACACTTCCCCTTTGTCGGGGTTTGCGCCTAACTTTATGATTTCGAGGCTTCCATCTAAGTGAATCACATAGACATTCAAAGGCCCCCCCGCGTAGAAGTGCCACATTTCATCGGCTTGAATACGGTGTAAGGCGGAAAAATGATGGTTTTCCAATAAAAAATAAATGCCCGTACTAAAACTTCTGTCTCCTGAAAAACGGTCGGGCAATGCGCCTTGGGCAATGGTTTCATTAGAACGGTATGTTTCTGCAAAATACCCACCTTCGGGATGCGGCTGCATTTGGTATTTTTCTACCCAATAGTTAACTGGTTTCATACCTTGTCTCCGTTATTTCCCGTACCCGTTTACTAATTCTTCAAACTGCCCCAACAACCGCAACGACCGTACACCAGGCTTGCCGTCGCCTACGATTTGGCGCCCGATTTGCACTACGGGCATCACCCACTTGGTAGTGCTGGTTGTAAAAGCTTCGTCGGCCTCTTCCAATTCCTCTACGAGCAAGGGGCGTACTTCTACCTTAAATTCTTTTTCGGCCAACTCCAACACCACGCGCCGCGTAATGCCGTGCAAGATATTTTTGTCGGGAGTAATCAACGTATCGCCTTTGAAAATGAAAAAGTTGCTACGTGTCAATTCGCTTACTTCACCGTCTTTGTGATAGAGCAAATCAGCCGCCCCCTGCGACTTCATTTCGGCAGCCAAGCGAATCATGTGCAGGTAGTTGGTACTTTTAAGTTCGGGCAAATCGCGCACAAACTCAAATGGCAACACCTTGATTCCTCGCACGCGCCCTTCGGGGTTATCTTTGGGAAGATTTTCGGCAATAATGAGCCAGTTGGGTGCTACTACGCTCACACTGTCGGGCGAGTAGCCCCCTGTTAATACAAAACGATACGCAATATCGGGTTTGTCGGCAAGACGATACAATTCTGCCAATATTTCTGCGGTTTGGGCTTGGGTCATGGCTACGGGTAGGCGAAGTACTTCAGCCGAGCGAGTAAAACGCGCCCAATATCCGTCCCACTGAAAAGGGACGCCGTTGTAGGTACGGAAATAGTCAAATAAGCCATAACCGCGAAGCAAAGCAAGGTCGTTGATTTTGACAGAAGCTTGTTCGACAGGCAGAATGTCGCCGGACAGAAGCTTGTTCGACAGGCAGAATGTCGCCGTTGAAATAACAGTGCATGGTTTTTAAAAGTTAAGATGAGCGTGTTTCGCAAAGATAGTTTTTTTGCATTAACCTTAATTAACATTGTTTCAACGACCTTTAACCTACTTCTAAAAAAGCAGCGCGTAGTTTTGTAGCGTTATCAAAAACCTATACAGCCATGTTTTTTGAATGTCGAATGATGAATGACGAATGTCGAATGAGTCAGAAAAGCCAAACAGTGAGAAGAGACCGAAGGGTCTTCTTCTCACTGTTTGGCTTTTTGTTTTCCTTTACACTTTTTACCCTACACTTTTCACCCACCACATTTGCTCAAAAAATTACTATCAAAGGTGCCCTTCGTGATACTGCCAATCGTCCGTTGGAAGGAGCTACGGTAATGTTGCTCGACGGAAAAGATACGTCGTTGGTGTCGTTTGCACGTTCGCAGAGTACAGGCGCATTTGAATTTAAAAACGTAGCCAATGCACCCTATTTTCTGAAAGCTACCTACATGGGCTTGCAACCTTTAAATCAAATCATCACGCCTCAAAACACCGAAGTACTGGACTTGGGGGCTATTCGGATGATGCCCATCCCCAAAGAGTTAAAAGAAGTAGTCATTAAGGGCGAGCGCGACCCCGTTACCATCAAACAAGATACCATAGAATACAACGCGGGTTCGTTTAAAGTACAACCCAATGCCGTGGTGGAAGATTTACTCAAACGTCTGCCTGGAGTAGAAGTAGAGCGCGACGGAACCGTCAAAGCCCAAGGCCAACAAGTACGCCGCGTGACGGTGGACGGCAAAGAGTTTTTTGGGCGCGACCCCAAAATGGCCACCAAAAACCTCCCTGCCGATGCCGTGGACAAAGTACAGGTATTCGACCGCAAATCAGACCAAGCACAGTTTACGGGCATTGACGACGGCCAACGCGAAAAAACAATTAACCTATCATTAAAAGAAGAAAAGAAAAAAGGCGTTTTTGGCAATGCTACCGCTGGTCTTGGCCCCGATAGTCGGTATTCGCTCAAGGCCAACTTCAATCGTTTTACCAAAACCCGCCAAATATCATTTTTGGGAATGGCTAACAACATCAACCAACAAGGTTTTTCGATTGACGATTACATGAATTTTACGGGGGCAGCCCAAAAAATGATGTCGGGTGGCGGTATTCGTTTGCAGTTTAATTCCGAAGAAGATGCGGCCATTCCACTCAGTTTTGGGGGACGCAACAACGGTTTTGTGACTTCAGGCGGGGCAGGACTGAACTATAACGACCAACTTTCCAAAAAGACGGAACTCCAAAGCAGCTATTTCTACAATCAGCTTGACCAACTCATTGAACGCGAAACCAATCGGGAGTCTTTTTTGCCTTCTGGAAGCTTTAAAACTCAACAAAATACCGCCCAAAATACCCATAATGCCACCCACCGCGCCAATTGGACGATTGACCATAAGATTGACTCACTCAATTCGCTGAAATGGACAAACAACGCCAGTTACGCTCAAAATAGTTCAAATACAGGCAGTGGTAGCAGTTCTACCAACGCCAACGGTCTGCTTGAAAACGAAGGGACTCGCCAATCAAACTCCCAAGGAAACAACTGGAAGATTAATTCAGAACTACTCTGGAGGCACAAGTTTAGCAAAAAAGGCCGTACGCTTTCTACCAATTTTAATTTGGGATTAGAACAAAGCGACCGCGACGGAACACTACGCGCCGTGAATAGTTTTTACAACCCTACGGGGCAAAAAAGCAGGATTGATACCCTCCGCCAAACCAACACCCAAGCCAACGACCGCCAAAGCTATGGCCTTACGGCCTCTTATACTGAGCCATTGGGAAAACGTCAGTTTTTAGAGCTCAATTATGCCATTAACTTTAGCCAAAACGACGTAAACCGCCAAGTATTTGATGTGAATGGCGACGGGCGTTCACCCAAATTTAATGCGCTTTTAAGCAATCAGTTTAGGAACGATTACACCTATCAAAGAGGCGGTGCTAATTTCCGTTTTAACGAAAAGAAATACAACTTTTCAACAGGCATAAGCCTCCAACAATCATCATTGAAGGGCGATTTAATCTTGCAGAATACCCACATTGCCCGCTCGTTTACCAACTTGCTACCTAACCTTCGTTTTCAGTACAATTTTGCCACGAGCCGCAACCTCAACTTAACTTACGATACCGACGTACAGCAACCCAGTATTCAGCAGCTTTCGCCCATTGTGGACAACAGCGACCCCTTGAATATTTTTGTGGGGAATCCCAACCTACGGCCCGAATACAACCACCGCGTCAACTTAAACTTTTTCAATTTTAATCAACTCAATTTCAGTAATTTCTTTGTCTTTGCTAACCTAAATTACACCACCAACAAAATCACGAATGCCCAGCAAGTGGATGCCAATTTAGTACGTACTTATAAGCCAGTCAACGTAAAAGATGACTATACCCTGACCACCAACCTCTCTAAAGGTTTTCGAATCAAGGCAATTGCTACTCGCGTCAATTTTTCTACCAACTTGCTACTCAATCGGGGCATTACGCCCGTCAACGACGTGGACAATCGCACTCGTCGTTTAGAAAGCCGCAACACGCTTCGTTTGGAATATCGTTACAAAGAAATTTTAGACCTATCTACAAGTGGTACGATTACCTACAACCAAACCGAGTATTCGCTCAACAAAGCTCTCAACCAATCGTTTGTTAATCAAAGCTACGATGTAGAAGCCAATCTTAAACTCTCTAAAAGCCTGAATTTTAGTTCGAGTTTGGATTATAGCATTTACAACTTTGCGGGGTCGTCGTTCAACCAAAAAGTACCCATCTGGAACGCGTCTATTTCTCGTTTCTTGCTCAAAAACAAACGCGGTGAACTCAAACTGTCGGTGGTAGATATGCTCAACCGCAACGTAGGCATCAACCGCATGGCCCAAACCAATTTTGTACAAGATGAACGCATTCGATCGCTGGGCCGCTACTATTTGCTGAGTTTTACCTACAGCCTCAAGAGTTTAATGGGCGGAATGCCCACGGGCGGCGTAAGAATCATTCAACGAGGATAAATATAGTGTCGAATTTATAAAAAAACAAACAACAATAACCTAATGAAAAAGAACACATTATTGCTAATTTTTGCGCTTTGCCCTTTGCTTTCAGCCATTGCCCAACAAAACGAGGGAGTGGTATCGTACGACCAAAAAATCAACATGCACAAGCGTATGCAAGACGAGGCCATGAAAGCCATGGTTCCTGAATTTCGTACCAACAAAATGGTGCTCAATATTCGTGGAGCAGAATCGTTGTTTAAAGCAGCCGAGCAGCCCAACGAAGAAAGCGAAAACTCGGATGCCAATGGGAATACCGTGCGCATGGTCATTCGCGTACCTCAAAACGAAACTTATCGTAACTACGACGCGCAAAAAT
>JBGAUP010000172.1:0-12860 GCA_044228585.1 Runella sp.
TACCTTCATTTCTATATTTTACCACTTCCCCCTCCCTATCTTCATCCGTCACTAACACATCAATGATGTTCAGCGGGGCAAAAGTCAAATAATTGTTTTTCCCCAGTTTGGACGAATCGCACAACAGGTAAGTAATTTGAGCATTTTCTGACATCGCTTTCGTCATTTCTGCTTCTTTTTCGCTCACGGCACTCAATCCATTTTCGGGGGAAATCCCCCCTACTCCCAAAAATGCCTTGGCGGCACGATACCGTTGAATATGCTCAATAGCCATTGTTCCGTGTACAGCCTGTCGTTCGTTGTCCACTTCTCCACCTACCAAATTGATGGAGACCTCGGTATTCATCAACTCATAAACAACGGGTAAGGAATTGGTAATCACCTTGATTTTTTTGTTTCTGATGAAAGAACATAGTCGAAAAACAGTACTTCCACAGTCCATAAAAATCACATCACCGTCTCTAATCTCGGCGGCAGCCAAACGACAGATTTGGTCTTTCTTATCCGCATTGACAGCCGATTTTTGAGCAAAACTGACGGGTTGATTCACCAAACTTAACTTCATCGCACCTCCGTGTGTCCGATAAATCAATCCATCTTTCGCCAGTAAGGTTAAATCCCGCCTTACGGTAATCTCCGAAGTATCAAGCAATTGGGCCAATTCTTTGACATCTGCCTCGCCTTTTTCTTCCACTATTTTTAAAATGATTTGCTTTCTGCTTTGATAACTCATCTTAATTTACTTGTTTTGTTCAAAAATAATCAAATTTAATCAAAAGTAATCAAATTTGCAATTATGAATAACCCGAACGTTAAAATTATTGAAGAAAAGTTGCTTTCAGATAATTGGTACACGCTAAAAAAAATAACTTTTGATTACCGAAATTCATCGGGGTATTGGGCAAGGCAATCCCGCGAATCGTATGACCGTGGGAATGGTGCCACTATTTTGCTCTACAATCGAGAAAGGCAAACGGTGATTTTGACCCAACAATTCAGAATGCCGACCTATGTCAACGGAAATAGTACAGGGCTGTTGATTGAAACCTGCGCGGGTTTGCTCGACAAAGACAATGCCGAAGATTGCATCAGAAAAGAAACTGAAGAAGAAACTGGCTATCGGATCACCGACGTCAAAAAAGTCTTTGAAGCCTATATGTCGCCTGGGTCGGTGACCGAAATCCTCTATTTTTTTGTTGCCGAATACCACAAAGACATGAAAGTCAACGACGGCGGTGGTGCAGCACACGAGCAGGAAAATATCGAAGTGTTGGAACTCCCTTTTGATGAAGCCCTGAAAATGATAGAAACGGGTGAAATCAAGGACGGAAAAACGATTATGCTTCTCCAATACGCCCAACTTCACCAACTTATCTAAGCCCTTTCGAGCCGATGATAGAGCGTCAATCCAGCGATGGGTGTTTCCATAATAACACCTACCACAATCCCTTTTTCAGCAGCGGCACGGCGCAAAATATCACTGTAATAAAAAGCCACTGAACCTACAAAATGTACTTTATACTTTTGATAATCAGGTAGTTTACATACGTATTTAGTCAAGAATACAGTAAAAGCTTCAAAGACCAATTGATAAGCAAAAGGGTGATTGCGATTGTCGAACAGGAACTTAGAAAAACCAGCGAAATAGCGGTTGGGGAATGGCTTTTTATAGGCGTTTTCCAACACAATCTCGCGGTTTAGACCATAGCGTTTGGCAAATTTTTCGGCTAAATCTTCGGGCATCTCTTTGTGCAGAAAAGCCAAAACCAGTTTTTTTCCAAGGTCTCCACCGCTGCCTTCATCTCCCAACCAAAACCCAAAGGAAGAGATTTTGTCGGCAATGTTGCGTCCGTCATACAGGCAGTTATTAGAACCTGTCCCCAAAATACAGGCAATGCCCGCTTCGTGTCCGCAAAGCCCCCGTGCTGCCCCGAGCATATCACTGTCCACCTCAATGGTAGTGGCCGTCGGAAAAACCGCCTGCAATCCACGTCGTACAATGGCGCAGGGTTCATCTCCCGCGCAGCCTGTCCCGTAAAAATAGATTTCTGATACATTGCCTTCGACAGAAGAAAGCAAATTTTGGGTCAATTCTGCCGCAATCGAAGCTGAATCTTGGTAATAAGGGTTCAACCCAACGGTTTTGGCTTGTCGAATACTGCCGTCTGTGTCAATTATACGCCAGTCAGTTTTGGTAGAACCACTATCTGCTATTAGAATCATATTTTTTCTTGTCATTCTCTCTTTGTCATTCCGTAGGAATCTATTTTTAGCCGTTATGGGTGAAAAACACCCACAACTTGAAAAATTTGGCGGTAAAAACATCACCAACGGCCTGACGAACCAACTGCATAAAAAATTCGTATTGTTGGTCAGGTACTTGAATGGTTATTTGACGCATCGCCGTAAGTGTTTCGACAAAGTTAGGTAATTTCGCGTTTTCGTTTTGAATATATGAACACCGTCCTCAATAAAAAAGTCCGTTTTGAAGAGTTAGGTTTGATTGATTACCAACAAGCTTGGGACTATCAGGAAAAATTGTTGGCTGAAAACGTATCCCTTAAAGCCCAAAATCGTAATCTTCCCCCTGAACAGCAGCAAAATACGACAAACCACCTCCTGTTTTGTCAGCATCCGCACGTTTATACTTTGGGCAAAAGCGGACATCTGGAGAATTTATTACTGACAGAAACTCAACTTGCCGATGTCAACGCCACGTTCTATAAAATCAATCGTGGTGGCGACATCACCTACCACGGCCCTGGGCAATTGGTCGGTTATCCCATTTTAGACTTGGATAATTTCTTTACCGACATCCACCGTTATATGCGCACGTTGGAGGAAGCAATTATTTTAACGTGTGCCGACTATGGGCTTTCGGCGGGCAGAATCGAAGGATTGACGGGTGTGTGGTTGGACTTTGAAACCCATCAAAATCCCCGAAAAATCTGCGCGTTAGGCGTTAAATGCAGCCGTTGGGTCACAATGCACGGTTTTGCGTTCAACATCAATACCGATTTATCGTACTTTGGGCATATCGTTCCCTGCGGCATCACCGATAAAGCCGTGACCTCGTTACAACAGGAACTTGGCCGAGAAATTCTCCTACCCGAAGTAGCCAAAAAGTTACGAGGACATTTAGTGGATTTATTTGGGATGGAGTTAGAAGAATCGTAAATTCCCAAGTGTTACCTTTGAGTTTCATTAGTGCCTGTCCATGATTCACGAAATCCTTAAACAATACTGGAATTACGATTCTTTTCGTCCGCTTCAGGAAGACATCATCCGTGCGGTTTTGGCTGGGCGAGATACGTTGGCCTTGCTTCCTACGGGCGGTGGCAAATCGCTCTGTTTTCAAGTTCCTGCTTTGGCCAAAGACGGGGTTTGTATTGTAGTTACGCCTTTGATTGCTTTGATGAAAGACCAAGTAGAGCAACTCAAAAGACGTAAAATTATGGCAGCAGCTATTTACTCGGGCATGAATTGGCACGAAATTGACATTGTCCTTGACAATTGTATTCATGGTACTACCAAATTCCTCTATGTTTCGCCCGAGCGTCTTCGGACCGATATTTTTTTGGCACGGGTTAAGTTGATGAATGTGTGCCTACTGGCCATTGACGAAGCGCACTGTATTTCGCAATGGGGCTACGATTTTCGACCTGCTTACCTCCAAATCGCCGAATTCCGAAAACTTATCCCTACAGTTCCTTTAATTGCGCTGACGGCCTCGGCTACCCCGCCCGTCAAGATAGACATTTGTGAAAAGCTTGAAATGCAACAGCCTGCCGTATTCCAAGCCACTTTTGCACGGTCTAATTTATCGTACTCCGCCTTTTTTGAAGAAAACAAAGACGCCCGTTTGTTGCGCATTCTACAAAATGTACAAGGTAGTTCCATTATTTACGTTCGCAACCGCCGCCGTACCAAAGAAATAGCCGATTGGCTCAATCGCAACGGTATTCGTGCTGAGTTTTATCACGCAGGCATCCCATCCAAACAACGTAGCGAAAAACAAGAAGCTTGGATTCGCAACCGCGTGCGGGTCATGGTGGCTACCAACGCGTTCGGCATGGGCATTGACAAACCCGACGTGCGTTCGGTGATTCATATTGACCTGCCCGACAACCTCGAAGCATATTACCAAGAAGCAGGCCGTGCGGGTCGCGATGGCCTCAAAGCCTACGCCGTGGCGTTGTACACTCAGAAAGATTTGAGCGAATTGCGTAGGAATATAGAACAAAAATATCCACCCATCGAACTACTGCGGCGCGTGTATCAGGCATTGGCCAATTATTACCAAATCCCCGTAGGTGGCGGCGAATTAGAAAATTTTGACTTTGATTTACAAAACTTTACGGGGACTTTTGGACTCCCCCTTTCCGAAACCCACTATGCCCTTAAACTGCTTGAAGAAGAAGGATTTGTCCAATTGAGCGAAGCCTACAACAGTACTTCCAAAATCCACATTACGGTAGATAATCGGGCATTGTACGACCTCCAACTCAAATTTCCGCAGTACGATAGTTTTATCAAATTACTACTTCGGATGTACGGGGGCGAGTTGTTCACGCAGTTTGTACACATTTCCGAAACGGCCATCAGCCAAAAACATTACAGCCTCGAAGCCGATGTCATCAAGCTTTTGCAAGGATTACACGAGATGGGCATGTTGGTGTACGACAAACAACGGGATAAACCCCAGTTATGTTTTTTGACCCCTCGCTACGATGCCGATTTACTACCTCTCAACGCACTATCCATCCAAGAAAAGCAAGCAATTGATTTTCAACGAATTGAAGCCGTTATAAAATATGTAAAGCATAACACGCTTTGCCGTACGCAATTGCTCCAACAATACTTTGGCGAAATCACCGATGCGGAGTGTGGGATTTGCGATAACTGTTTGGCCAAAAAGAAGAAACAAGTAACCACGCCCGAAAATGCGCAGCTTCGCAGTGAAATTCTTAAATTATTGAACCTCAGTCCACTCACGCCCCAGCAGTTGGTAGCGGCCTTTGGTCTCAAAAACGAACAAACGGCAATTCATACCCTTCGGGAACTATTAGAAGACGAGGTCGTTATCTATGAAGCACAAGGAACTTTGAGATTGAGGAAATAAAAGACAACGAACCATACCCCAATGAACGTAGGCGATAAAGTTAGATTAATTCATTCCAAAGAAGAAGGCATTGTGACGCGCATTATGCCCAACAATGTGATTGAAATAGAAATTGAAGACGGATTTAGGTTGCCCGTTCTCAAACGGGAATTGGCGGTAGTATCGGCTACCGAAGCGCAAGCCTTTCGTACTTCCCCAGCCGTTTCTGCTGCGCCCAAAGCCGTTACAGACAGCCGCTCTACGGGTATTCGTGCCGAAAAAGGTATTTTTATGGCGTTTGTCCCTCTCAACGACCGCGAAATCGTTCTCCATTTGGTCAACAATACCGACTGGGACCTCCCCTACTCACTCACTCAGCCTACCGAACGCCACCAACGCGGCCTTTCGGGTGGGGTTTTGAAAGCCAAAAGCAGTTTAAAAATACAAGATTTACTCATCAAAGACTTCGACGATTGGGGTACTTTTGTGTTCAATTGCTTGTATTTTACCATAGGTTTTGCGCCCGAGCGCGCCCCTTTGAGCAAGCGAATGAAGTTTCGGGCCAATACGTTTTTTAAAAACAAACGCAAAGCCCCCCTCCTCGACAAAGACGCGTATCTTTTCCAACTCGACTCCGACGAAAAAATCGAAGAGCCGCTCAACGCACAAACGCTGAAAGAGAAGATGTTTGAGAAAAATGAGCCTGAACCAGCCGTTCCCGCCAAAGTCGAACGGCCTGCATCGGTCATTGACCTACACATCGAAAAACTCACCCGCGACTTTTTGACGTTGAGTAACACTCAAATGATTGAAATTCAACTCAAAGCATTTGAAACCCAACTCGAAAAAGCCATCGCCAGCGGTATGGATGAAATTACGTTTATCCACGGCGTAGGCAATGGCGTGTTGCGTACCGAACTTCACCGCCGTATGAGCAAACACAAAAATGTCAAGTTTTTTGAAGATGCGCAGAAGGAAAAGTTTGGGTACGGAGCTACAAAAGTTAAGATTAAGTAACATTAATGCTCCTTGCTTAGCAATGCCTCCAGTTGCTCAAAGCGCTTGTTGGTATTTTCCTTTAGTTTCATCAATTCCTGTTGCAGCGTTTGGTTTTGGCTTTCAGCCTGTTCCAAACGTTGCAATAACGCTTGGGTGGCACCGATTATCGCTTAACGACAGTGTTTCGTCGCCAGACAACATTGAATCGAAGACAAACGACAGTCGAAGACCGTCTGGAGCATAAAAATATCTTGAAACTGCCCATGGCCTGAACCATTAAGAAGGCTTGCTGAATATCTCAACAAGCCTTACTGTACTATCAAACCTATGATGAAAACTCATTTAATTACTGGCAACCAAGTGTTGAGCCGTGAGGGGAATTGCCAACGTCGTCACTTCTTTCCTGAAGGTCTTTGTTGTGGTATGTTCTCTATCGCTCACCACTATACTGTATTTTCCCGCGGGTAACTGACTCAAATCAAAACGAACCAGTTTTTGGTATTCGTGCTTACTCATTTGCTGACTTGCAATCACTGTTCCCCCATTATCTTTCATGATGATTCTTACGCGGCTGGCTACGTTTTTATTCACGTGAACTTTTAAGATGGAGGTGCCGTCCACGGAAGTAGTAAGCGTCTGAAATGTGGGCGTTTCAATACCCGCCCACTTAGGAGCTTCTTGGGCTTTCCCAATGGCTGATACTCCTAAAATGAGCGAAGCGATAGCTACTTGAAGCAGTGTTTTCATTGCAGTAGGGAGTTGATTTGGAGGGAATATAATACCTTTAAATTGTAGAAGATTCCATTTAGTTGCCGACTTATTCGCTAAAGTATTGGCTTTTATGGATACAAGACTTGTATAGAAGCATGAAGTATTTTTAACAACGATAAGTGCCGTCTGGCGACAAAAAAGGGTTGTTTGGCGATAATTCACAGCTTGGGTTGCCATTTTAGCCATCATTCGTTATATTTTCTATAACTTTTGTTAATCTTGCTTTATTTCTTCCACCCAGTTCCCAACGCATAAGGCCATAGATTTTCATGAATTTATTAGAAGATAGCCCCAATCACCACCTGCGAAATTGGCTACTAAGACACGTAGCCTTTTGGGCGGTATTTGTGATTATCATTGCAGCTGGGGTAGGGCATCTCCAAAACTATTCTTTTCTCCAAAGCCTTCCCAGCGCGCTGGTGTGGCTACCTTATCAGATGGGCGTAGCTTATGTTTTGTTATACGGCATTATTCCCCAATTTCTTCAAAAAAAATACCAAGTCGCTGTTTTTCTTTTAATTTCTTGGTTGTTGTTGGGAATTTTGGGCAATTTCCTTTTTCGCTATTTTGTATTTATTCCTTTCCGAAACCATACGAACCCCCTCGTTAATTTTGAACATAGTACTTACCGAGTGGCATTTACCATCAACAGCTACATGTTGACTAACGCCGTTGCGTTTGTGTCGGCTATTCCTAAAATACTGCGTTACCACTACCAAAAGGAACGGGCAAACCAACAACTTCTTCGCGAAACCCGTACAATTGAGTTGCAACTCCTCAAGTCTCAGATACATCCTCATTTTTTGTTTAATACCCTCAATAACCTCTACTCACTCACGCAGAAGCAATCAGATCAAGCCCCCGAAATCGTTCTCAAACTGACTGGATTGCTCCATTATATGTTGCATGAATGCAATGCGCCCGAAGTATATTTGAGCAAAGAGATAGATGTCATCCAAGATTATATAGAATTGGAACGCTTACGCTATGGCAAACGATTGACCATTCACACCCACATTGAAGGTGATTTAGAACAGAAGAAAATAGCCCCTCTCCTATTGATTCCTTTCGTTGAAAATGCCTTTAAGCACGGGGCTGCCGAACAAATCAGTCAAGCATGTATTGATCTGCAATTGGTGGTCGAGGAGAATAACTTGTTTTTTGAATTGGAAAATAGCCAAAATGTGCCCGAAACAGAATTGATAAATCACCACTTGGGCGGAATCGGCCTGAAAAACGTCAAAAAGCGATTGGATTTGATTTATCCGAACCAGTACGATTTGACACTTGAATCCCAAAAAGAAAAATTTATCGTAGGATTGAAAATAACACTCAATTGAATATATCCTCAAGTAAATGCAAGCCCTTTTTCAACAAAGCCGTTTCTTTCGCCACAGCCTGTTTTGGGTGGGTATTTTTGTGTTTATTCTGTTATTGAATTTCATTAATCCTGGTAGATCGCACCAAGCCTGGAGCGAGATTTTGGGGGAATTTTGCTTTGAAGAATTCCCCATTTTGTTCCTCTATACGTACCTTTTTCTTTATGGGGTGCTACCTTTCTTTTTCAAACGGAGCTATGTCATCGGGAGCCTTTTATTTGTAGCTTCGATTTATTTTACGGGCTACTTCTCTAATTTTTTATTCGAGCTTCATGTGTCCTTTATTAAGCCACTATTGTCAGGAAAATCGCCTCAACCTTTTTGCAATTGTTTCTTAGAACGTTCTCCCTTTCAAGGACTTATCTACTATTTTATGTTTGTAGGGATGTTTGCGGGAGGACTCAAAATCTTGCTTCGTTGGTTACACATGCAAACAGAAAACGAACGGCTCGCCACCGAGAAAATAACGACAGAACTCCAACTCCTAAAAACCCAAATTAACCCTAAATTTCTCTTCAATACACTAACTGACCTACATCTCCTAACACTCCAGAAATCGAAAAAATCGCCAGAAGTTGTGCTTCAGCTGTCCAACTTACTCAGCTACCTGCTCTACGAAAGCCAAAGCGAAGAAGTTTCTCTTCAAAAAGAAATTGAGATGATTCAGAACTACGTATTTTTGGCTAAAACTCACTCGCAAAACAAGGTCGAAGTCTCCCTCAATTTTACAGGAGAAATCGAGGGGAAACAGATTGCCCCCTTGCTGCTACTGCCTTTTGTAGAAAATGCTTTCAAACAAGATATTTCATTGGAACAAGCCTGGGTAAGTATTGAGTTGTCGGTCGTGGAAGGCCAGATGAAGTTTAAAATTATTCACGGCACGTCGCCCCACGCCGAGCAAAATTACGCTTTCGACAATGTAATCAGACGGCTTAATTTGCTTTATCCCAAGCGATATATTTTAAAAATACTTCCCGAAGAAGAAATGTTTTTGGTAAGGCTCGAAATTGCATTAGATAAACATATTTCTTCTCCTAAACCCCAACATAACCATGAAACTACATTGCCTTTTGGTAGATGACGAACCCGAAGCTTTAGAGGTATTGGAATCGTACGTCGAATTGGTAGAAAATTTAGAATTGGCGGGCAAATGCGAGAACGCCCTACAAGCCTTTCAGGTATTGCAGGAAAAGCCAATTGACGTCATTTTTCTGGACATCAAAATGCCTAAGCTGCTCGGAACCGACTTTGTCCGCAGTCTGCGCCATCCTCCCAAAGTAATTTTTACCACGGCATATCGTGAATACGCGCTCGACGGTTTTGACTTGGATGTGGTTGATTATCTGCTCAAACCTATTCCTTTTGACCGTTTTTTAAAGGCCATTGCCAAATTAACTAAGTCCGAAAATGGCGTAAACGGACTCGACAAAGAGGCATTTCAGCCTAATAAAGACACTTTTTTGTACTTCCGTGCCGAGCGAAAAATGATAAAAGTCTTTACTAACGACATTTTGTACGTAGAAAGCCTGAAAGATTACGTCAAAATCATCACGACCAACTCCAAGCCTTTGGTAGTAAAACAAGCAATTAGCTCATTAGAAGAAATGCTTCCCGACAGTCATTTTGTTCGGATTCACCGTTCTTATTTGGTAGCTATTGACAAAATAAAAACCTACACCTCTACCCACATAGAAATTGGGGGGGAAGAGCTTCCCATCGGACGTTTATTTCAGAAGGGCGTAGAACACGCTTTGAAAATTGTTTAAACACTGGCAAAGCGAAAGAAAATCCCCAAGGGCAATTTACGACCTGCGCGGTCGGGCAAGTACAGTTCGCCACTTTCAGCATTGGGAACGGCTCCAAATCGGTCTGCCACCAAATTTTCGGCCATCAACGCCGAAAAGCCCAGTGAGTATAAGTTGAGAATAAAGACAAAATTTTTGTCATCCAGCAGTTCTGCGCATGATTTTAGCAAATCGTTGAGTTGTTCTTCCAATATCCATTTCTCGCCCGCCGGGCCGCGTCCGTAGGCAGGTGGGTCAAGAATAATACAATTGTATTTTTTGCCGCGTCGAACTTCACGTTGTACAAACTTAAAAGCATCTTCCACCATCCAGCGGATATTATCGGTTTCGCTGGCTTCCATGTTTTCACGAGCCCACGTCACTACGGGCTTGATAGAATCTACGTGCGTCACGTCAGCGCCCGCTTGTCGTGCGGCTACCGAGGCTGCTCCAGTGTAAGCAAACAAGTTCAATACCGTAAGTCGCTCTACGGGCAAGGCGCGAAGTTTTTGGTCTAAATAATCCCAATTAGCCGCTTGTTCAGGAAAAATACCGACGTGTTTAAAAGAGGTTAAAGAGCATTTCAAACGCAAGTGCAAACCCGCATAGCGATACTGCGTCCACCATTTTTCGGGCATTCCTTTGGTGAGTTTCCATTCACCTTTTTCGGGAGAGCTTTTTTCGCGCACAAACGTAGCTTGGGCCATTTGTTTCCATTCACTTTCAGAAAGTGATTTATCCCAAATCGCCTGAGGTTCGGGCCGAGCCAGCACATACGTCCCAAATCGCTCTAATTTTTCAAAATTACCACTATCAATCAGTTCGTATTCTTTCCAGTGTAGAGGTGTCAGTAATTGCATGTTAAAAGGTTAAAGTGGAAAGTAAAGAGGTAAAAGTAAGGAGCTATTAGTAATAGCTATTTTAACAGTTCGGTGCTGTTAGTTGCCAATGAGCAACCAACAGCACCGTTATGGTTTTAATCCATCGTCTGTGGACAATGGGCTATAGACTTTTTAAAATGAAATTTTGTTCAAATAAAACACATTACGGCGTCCATCTCCACCCGTAATACGCTGATAACCAAATGCTAAATAATAATTATCGTACCAGTACAATACTTCGTCGGTGGTAGTTTGGCGTACCCGTTCACCCATATCTGCGGTCATAATGGGTATGGGCTGGCGATCGGCCAATACTTTGTCTTTATCAAAAATTTTGGCCTTAATCTCCCCTTTGTTGCTATAAAACATGGCTATTGTTTGGTCGTCGTTGGGTTTTACCCTGACTTTTTCTTTCAATTCCATGGTGCGGACATTCTCAAAAGCCAACGAGTTGTCCCACAACAAATCGCCTTTGGCACTAAAACCTGCAACAATCGCATGCGTATAAACAAAACCGTTAAAAACTTGGCCATTGGCCATTCGACGCGCCCCGTAAAAAGGATCCCAATAGTAAGGATTCCACAAGCCTATCGAAGGATAAAGGCCCATACCTCCCCACCCCCAAGGCGACATAATGGGCGATCCCCACCAAGAGCTCATTCCATAAGGACCCGTGTTGTTGTTACGATATTCGGGATAGAATACCTCACCTGAAATCAAGTAATTTCCATTTTGCTCAATGATGTCGTGGACCAACAATCGGTAATTGAGTTTTACGTCGTCACCGCTTTCTTTTTTGCGTTCTATCTTACGTTGCATTCGTTCCTGCTCGCGTTCGGACATAAAATTGAAGAAATTCTTAAAATCCGTAAAGCTATGGTACTGCGTAAACTCTACTTCGTCATAGACTATTTTGCTCAAGAATAACCCTTGCGAAGCGCTATTGTTATTGCCCTGCATATTCCGAAAACCGTACGTCCCAATCATCAGCTTGGTAGAATCATTGAGCATAAAAAGCCGTCCGTTAAGCAAAGAATAATCGGGTTCGGGTTCTACCATCACCTGCCCTACTACCTGACCATATTCGTCAAAAGTGCGCGAAATGAGCTTGATTTCACGGCCTTTGCGGGCAGCGTAGCATACGTTAACCAAGTGGTGTAATGTATCAACATCCACCGATTGAATCACGGTATTGGCCTGCGTTGCTCCTGGAAGTACTTTGCTTTGTTTGGTAGCCAGATTGGTATAAAGAAGCATGGGTTCATCGCGTACAGTACCTGCCATGAATACCGAGTAGCCCAAAGTCTGAAAGTCGGTGATTTGGAACTTGTCAACCGAAGTTAAGTAAAAAGTCTCCATAAATCCCGCAATCCCTACTTTTACTACTTGATAAAAATCCGTGCGATTGCGGGTGAACAACAGATAAACCGACTGCCCGTCGTAAGAAGACTTGACAAAGTCCAAATTTTCTTCAATAGTGCCATTGATAGACCAATCTCTTTCTAAATCAGCATTGATTTTCTGAATGTTAAAGGCATTTTTAGAGATTTGTGACACTAAAACCACGCCTTTAGCACCCAACGAAATGGTATGATAGGATTCATTGGCCCCTACTGTGGGCAATTCTACTCGTTTAACGGTCTGCGCTTGGGTAACTATGGGCAGTAAGCAGTAGGCGGTAAGCAGTAGGCGGAAAGTAGAAAGCAGTAAACGGTGGGCAGTGGGCAGTAAGCCCTGAGCTTTAAACTGCAAACTGCAAACTGTGAACTTATTAGGTGTTTTCATCTTGGCTTAAACTTAAAATTATATCAAATTCTTCGGGTCGAATGGGCATCACCGACAACCGAGATTGCCTAATTAACGCTATTTGTTGCAATCTATTATCTGCCTTTATCTGTTGTAAGGTCACGGGGCGTTCCAAGCGTTGTACGGGTGTCAATTCAAT
>JBGAUP010000173.1:0-12819 GCA_044228585.1 Runella sp.
AATAGGGCAACAATGCTCGGGTAAAATCAGGCTTGGTAGGTTGCCATTTACCTGGGCCGATTGGCGGTACATAATCAGTAGGGTGAGGATTTAGATAGGCTTCATGTCCATTTACGTCGGTTTTTGAATAATCGAAAACCGCATTTCCCATATTCTCACCAAATTTTTTGGAACGCTCGAACGTAGCCGCATCAGTCTGCGATTGAAATTCTTGAAAAAGGCTACTACCTAATTGATCCATCTTAGTCTTATAAGCGTCAGTTACGTGGGGGAAAAACTTTTTCATTGTCACAAAATAAGCGGCATTGACTGCCGTAGGCCAGTGGTACGTTTCTCCAGTTTCCACTTTGGGAATCGTTAGACCCGAAAAATTGGGCGCAACCGATTGATAATCTTGCGTACCCGCTACGATTGCTTCATAACCCGCCAATCCTATGTAAGCAAACGCCCGAGCAGCCACAGGCGGGCGATAGCCTGGCGCATAGCGGTCGAGTTCGAGAAACATTTCTCCCCATTTCAAAACGACTTTTGCGTCGTAGTCTCTTGCTCCTTTTTGAGGAGTCAAATCCTGATTTCTGTTGCAAGCGGCCAACATAAGCACCATGAGTACCGCTGTAAACCATTGTTTTGTTGACTTTTTCATAATTGATTTGTTTTTAAAATTTTGGAAATTAAAGACGTTATCAATTATTTATGGGTTCTAAATCTATACTTGGTACTTGTCACTATACTTGGGTTTCTTTACTCAAATAAGCTCCCACCAGAGCTATCAAAAAAGCAATAGAGAAAGTCATCAGGGCATTGCTAAGACCTCCAAAAAAGGCGACCATTGCACCTACAAAAAATACAGACGTAGCTGTAAAAAAACGCCCGATGTTGAAACAAAAACCCGTAGCTGTAGCTCGAATCACCGTCGGGAATAATTGAGGAATATAGCTGGAAAGTGCTCCTTGGCTAATGCCAAAAAACAACGACAAAACAGCCATCTCTGCATAGACAATAGGGCTAAAGCTTCGATTGGTCAGAAACAACACAAATGAAACAGAGGCACAGCCCAAAAATGTGACAATGAGGGTTTTACGAACACCAAGTTTCTTAATCAAAAAACCCGAAATTATACCACCGACAATACCACCTGAGCCAAGAAGCATCATAGTAATACCCCGTTCTTGCTGACCATTTTGACCGACTGGAAGTAATGATTGTACCCATGTAGGTATCCACGAAAAAATCCCCCACAGCCCAATCAATACAGAGCCAAAAATGACCATTCCCATGATAAGATTGGGGCGATTGTCGGCATCCCACAACGCAGACGTATCTTTTTTGTAGGATTGGCGGCTATTTGCCCAAGCTGCTGATTCTGGCAGCCATTGGCTCATGGCAAGAGCGGTGAAAATAGGAACAACGCCCAGCCAAAAAGCCTGACGCCAATCGGCAAAAAGCACGTTCAATCCGCCAGTGGCGACAATACCAATTGGAAAAGCTACGGCCAAAATCCCTAAGGCAATGGGACGAGTACGCTGCGGCCAAATCTCCGACAGATAGACCGTCGAAATCAGCAATACACCCCCAATGCCCATTCCTGCCGCAAACCGACAGGCCATAAGCGCATACCAGTTAGGAACAAAAACCGTTAATAAAGTCGCGATACCGTACAAGCCTGTTACCAGCGTTAAGGATTTTACCCGGCCAATTCGGTCGCTAATTACTCCAAAAATGAGCCCGCCAATACCCCAGCCATACAAGAAAGCCGCACCAATGTATGCCCCTACTTCGCCTAAACGTGCCTCGGAGATGCTGCCTTCACCGAGCAATTCGGGGATAGCCACTGGCAAATAGACCGACATCAGCGTGGCTACCGTTCCGCCAAATAAATAAGCACTCATGCAGAGCGCAAAAGCTAAGTTATTTTTAGAGGCAGTTTGCTTAGTAACAGTATTGATTTCCAAGGTTTTCATAAATGATAGGTTTTACCGAAACAACTCATCAAAATTCAGACTCACATAATACAACCCTCCCACCGCAGGCGAACCAAAAGCTTGCATCACATATTTATTGGTGAGGTTAGAACCTCCTATCTTCAACACTGTTTTGAGCGAGGGCAAGCGATAACTCACTTGTGCATCGAGTAAACTATATGCCTCAATACGGCCAGGGCGCAGTTCGGTAAAGGTACCGTACCAATCAAACGCACTTTGCGAATGCAACGCCACATTGAACCCCAAACGGTCGGTCAGTTTAGGATTTCCAAAGGTGATATTGGTTTTCCACTTTGGTGTATTGAAAGGCGGAATATTGCTTGGATTAGCATTACCCAGATTGAATGATGTCCAAGTAGCATTGAAGTTTAAGCGATAATTCTTTGGCAATGAATAAGATAGGCTGCCACTCACTCCTTGAATCGAAACTTGGTCGGCGGCATTGGTGTAAAGCTGAAATGCTTGCGTTTTTCCACCTAAAATATCTGCCGCTGCCGCTGTATTAATCGTGCCATCGGGCAATGTGACATCACTTGCAGGACGAATAACTACCGTATTGATAATAAAATCAGTGTATTTGCTGTAATAATAGCTAAGATCAAATAGCAAATTTTTGTTGAAAATACCTTTGTAACCCAACTCATAGCTCGTTACTTGCTCGGCTTTGATGTATGGCACATTCGATTTCACGAGTTTATCTTTGTGGTTGGCAATAGCCGTCGGAAACGGCACACCCAGCCCCAACTGTGCCCCTGCTGCTCCCGCAAAAGCACCCACCGAAGCGGCAGTGTAGGAGTTTTCGTAGGCATTCATTCCAGCAGCATTAGACGGTACACCCCCTAAAATGATAATCGGCCCCACGTTCAGCTTGATGTACTGGTCGCCAATAGTAGGATTGCGGAAACCTGTTTGGTAACTGGCGCGAAAGTGATGATTATCGCTGGGTGAAAACACCGCTGAAGCACGTGGGGTAACTCGTCCGTCGAAGTTTTCATTCTTATCGTAACGTCCTGACAGTGTGATTTTCAGTTTATCTTTCAATAACGATTTCGACGCTTGGGCAAAAGCTCCGTATTCGGTATTGGTCAAGTTTTTATCTTTGTCATCAAACAAACTGCCGCCCGTGTCAAGTGTAAATTGGCGATAGTTCCCTCCTACTTGCAGACCCATAAAGCCGAGTTGGGAAGAGAAATCGTACATGCCTTCGATATGTCGCAAACCGCAACGGCTCAATACCCCTGCCCCCTGAATACCATAAGTTTTGATAAGGCGTTCTTTGGCCGCATCAAATTCGGGCGACCCAGCCAACAAACGACCTTGGTCGGCAAAGCCGCGTGCTGAAAGATCGTTTTGGGCGGTTACCCCGCTGATTTTACCTGTGTACGCGTTGGTATATCGCTCAAACCAAGTAGCATCGGCCAAACTGGGGGCTACCACATTGCCGCTCAAATCGCGCACCCAACTGCGGTTGATTTGCTGTGCCAATGAGCGGGAGTTATACGAATTTTGCGAATTTTCGGCGTTTGAGTACGCACGAACAAAGAAATTACTGCCTTTCAACTCCAAACGGTGTTGGGTCAGGCGAAAGTCATTGATGATAAATCGGCTACTACCCGTATATTGAGCCGTACCCTGAGAGATACCTCCCGCATAAATCACTTCCAGATTGTCAGTAAGGCGATAATGAATCGCTCCGTTGAGTTTAAGGCTATAGACTCCATACTGCGCCACGTCTTTTTCTTCATAGCCTGTCCGTGACACACGTCCGATTTTATCAATTGTCCGTGCTACTTCGTCACCGTAAATATTAAGGGCATTTTTACCTGGGTTGTTTGGCCCTCGGTTGGCTTCGGGTGTGTTGGGGTCAATATCTGTATAATTGTTACCATACCAATCTGTTCCGCTCAAGTAGGAGGCATTTACCTTGAAAGCCAGACGGTTGTTAAATGCTTTGGCATATCGAATGGCAAAATCGCCCATAGGTTTAGCACCGCCCGCATCGCCTACATGGTTGACGCCTAATTTGACTTGTGCGCTCAACCCCTGATACAGGAACGGGTTCTTGGTTTTCATGCTCAACATGCCGTTGAAGGCAATCGGGCCATACAAGGCCGAAGCCGCCCCAGGAATCAACTCAGCACTTTCCAAATCTAAATCATGCGGGCCAAACAAATTCCCCATAGCAAAGCCTAAGCCTGCCGATTGATTGTCCACGTTATCCACCAACTGTAAAAAGCGACTATTACCCGTTGTATTAAAACCACGCGTATTGATTTGTTTGTAGGTCAAACTACTGGTCACCATGTCCACGCCTTTGAGATTATTGATGGCGTCATAAAAACTGGAAGAAGGGCTGTTTTGCACCGCGCGAACGTCCAGTTTCTCGACTGTCACAGGCGAACGCAAAATGCTTTCTTCAATCCGCGACGCCGATACCACAACTTGATTCAGATCAGCGGCACTTTCTTTCAAAGCAATAGAAATCAGCGAATTGTCTTTTACATGTATGTCGAGACGCTCGTAGCCTATCATTGAAATAATCAACGTGGCAGGAATCGCCGTATTTAGTTCAAATTTCCCCTTATTATCCGTCACTGTACCAATCACTTTTCCTTTTACGGCAATCGAAGCACCCACCAAGGGTTGTTTAGTTTCGGGGTCGGTTATAATGCCTGACAAGCGTGTTTGTTGGGCCTGAATGGAGTGGATAATAGTTAAAATAGCAAAAAGTATCAAAAAGTATATCTGTTTTTTCATTGTCTTCGATGCGAGGTTTTGGTATAAAAAATGATGGTCACACTTTTTGAAAGTGTGAAAGTTACTTTGGTTTGCTCCGACGGACGCAAAGCAGAATCACTGCAAAAATCAAGGTGCTTTATTTACTTGAAACAGGATGCCCTCCAGGAGGTCGCAAATAACCACGCCCAACGATTCGTTCACCCAGTGTCTCATAATAAGCAGGGTCGGTTGGAGCGACGGTTGCCAGTCCGTCCACGTACTTGTTGTACAAGCAAAACAGCGCCGCAATCAGCACTGTATCGTGGATTTCGCGGTCGGTTGCACCCGCCTGACGCGCCCGTTCGATGGCTTCGGGCGTCACTGCCTTACCGCTTTTTTGGGTAAGTGCAGCAATGGTAAGCAGGGCTTTCATTTTGTTGCTCACAGGGGCGGTTTCAATATCCAATTTCACCAAGCGCGCCGTTTCTGACTCGCCCAAGAGCAAATCAGCGGCTTTGGTATGGGCAGCTTCGCAAAAATTGGTGCAGTTGCGCGATGACACAATGGTGGCTATCAGTTCGCGTTCACCTTGGGTCAAAGAGGACTCATCGCGCAGCAAAATCTGCGTCAAGTCACGAATGGGCAAGGCTGTGTCCAAACGGTATTCGAGCAAACCCGTAATACCGGGCAAATGCTCAGGAAGAGGAATATGAGGCATGAATGAAAAGCATTGATTTTTAGACAATTAGAATAGATATAGCTCATTACCTCCCTGTACAACAAGGATGAACTATGGTTTTAATGTCAAAAAATCAAGCTAATTCAGGCGGAGGCGATACTACGCGCAATACGCGTGCAAGAAGTGAAGTACGGAGTGTTGTTAAAGGTGTGGAGTCGGGCAGCCATTCTACAATAAAAAATACATGCACCCGCTCAAAGGAAACGTATTCTTTCAGTAATTTACTCACCATGCTTTTGGAGGATTTGGGGCCGTCGGTAGCATGGTCGTGGATATGTTTGTTGATGTGTTCGGCCAACGCAAAGAAATTGGCTCGGGCGTCACGGTCAGGCTTACAAGTAATGTAGAGGGTATCATTGAGCATGATTTGCTCAACCATTTCATAAAACTCATGCCCTACCTGTAATTTCCCCTGCACAGGTTGCGGGGCCGTCCAGTTGGTTTGATAAGGAAGTGAGACTGGTACTTTTACCGTAATGTATTCCTCTTTCAAAGGTGAAACAGGCTCGTCTCCACGTTTCTCCAAGGCTACATTGCCCCCCAACCAATAGACTACTGAGTAGCCTACCATGTTGTAGAGCAACAAGCCAAAAAGGACGATGGAGACGAGTTTTTTCAAGTGATTATTTTATTTTTTTTCAGGAAATGCCGAAACGTGTTGTTCAATAATGAGCCATTTACCTCCGCGTTTTTCAAACACAAACAAGTAACGCACGGGCTTTTTTTCACGGCTACTATCTGCTGCATTTACATCAAATACCCATGTACCCGAGCAAGTTGCTACATCGCCGAAGATACGTACTCGTTGGTCGTTGTTCATCGCTGCCACAGGTTTTTTGGCAATAAGTGCTGTCAAAAAAACCTTGCGGGTATCGCGGGTATTGGCACTGTTAATGAACGTCGGAAAAAACACCGCATCACTGGCATATTGTGCTGCTACCGTTTCTAAATCCCCTTTCACAAGGCCATTGTGCCAGTTCGTCACTTGTTGGGCAATTTCTGAAGGTGTGGTTTGTGAAAAAACAAACGAGAAACTTCCGAATGTCAGAAGCACTATACAAATAAATTTCATGCAAAAAGTTAAAAAACAGAGTGATAGAACTGAGCGATGAATTATAAAAACAGAATTCATCGCTCAGCCGTTTTCGTTCGATTAAAGTCCTGAGCCATCGGCTTTACCACGGGCAATGGCGTAGTCGCCAATTACTTTTCCATGTTTCAAGCCCATTTCGCAATCCACTCGGTAGTGAATCAAACCATAAATACGTGAAACAGAAGCTTCTTGGGCTTGTGCATTAAACTTATCTGCTTGGTCAGGGAAAATGTACCCCAATACCGTAGCCGCTGCCGCCGAAAACGTAGAATGTCCCGATGTATAAGAAGGGAAATTGGGCAACCCAACCGACGTTTTTAAGCCAAATTGCTGAGGGCGGGGCGTGTAATAATAAAACTTTGTTTCCCAACAAGCAATTCCTGCATCCATTTCGGCAGTACCCAAAAGTGCTAATGTACGAGCGATACGCACTTCGCTGAATCGGGCTTCGTGGGCGGCATTGGCTCCTGCACGGTGCCAATGTCCTGGCGGCGTGTAACTACCCGCCCCATCGGCCCAATAGTTAGCGATTCGTGCTTGTTCGCGGGTTTGGCTCTTATTGATTTTGTCTAATTCATCAAAATCTTTTTGCCATTCTGCCGACCCTACGATGTAAGGAATAGGAGGACGAATTTGTGCCAAAGTAGCTTTGTCAAAATTCCACGTCTGTACTGCGCCATAATTAGGCAACATAGGTGGACGGAGCGGTGTTTCTTGACTTACCCAAGGCTCTTTGATACCACGGCTTTTGGCCGCTTCAATCATCCCTGCTGTGAGTGTTTGGTTGTTGGCAGCACTCATTCCGTCGGTTTTTGCACGCCCCATTACCTTAGCCGCTACGGCATTGCCAAGGTCAGTACCAGCAGTTAAATCACTCGTTACATTCATCCCCGCCCACTGGCGGCTGGCCAAATGTTCTTTCATTTTAGCTTCCAAATAGGGCACTTCGCCTGGGAACATCGCTTTCAAAATGGTGACTGAGGCCGCTGCTACTACCGCATCTTCAGAAGGATAAGTCGGTAAAGCTGAAACGGGTAAGGCTACTGGAATACTCGTATCCACCTTAGATGGCGCCGAACGCTTGTACTTGTATTTATAGTTCCATGCCGACACCAAGGCATCGTACTGAGCTACCGACAAATACGCCAACGCACGCGCTGTATAAGGCGGATTGGCAAACGGAAACTTAGGGTCAGCCAACGGATTGGCGGCATCAGGTACAGGGTATTTACCATCTGCATTAGAAGCGGGTGGAATGTTGTAGCGCGCTGATAACTCTCGGGCAATTTCGTTCCAACGATACACCGCTCCCGCACCCCAATACACTACTGCTTCTTTTTGTTCTTGGCTCAAATTGGTGGCTAATCCCTTCAGTGAAGCCAACTCGGCTACATACTCTGTAGAAGTAACTGCCGTAGGCGTTGGCACGTTGATTTCGCTGGATGAAGTAAGTATATAAGGTTTCCACGTACCCGCTTTATCATCCACGCTTGCGGGCGAATACCCCACCCGTTGTGGTTCTTCAATGGTTTTGTCACAAGCGACAATGCCTAACACAATGCCTGCTGTCAAACCGCTGTATTTAACAATATTCAAAAAGGTTTTCATTTTCTTTTCAAGCTAAAAATTTACTTTTTCAAACCAAACAAGTACAATACGCCTACCATGTAGCTGGTGCTTTGTCCCATATTCAACCCATCAGTCACATAACTTACGCGAGCATTTAATCCTAAAGCCTTGGGTTGCAATTTTCCATACCAACCTACCATCGTTGCTTGCATGTTGTTAGTAGGAAATGGCATATCATTACGGCGGATATTGTCGCCATTGACGCAAGAGAAGTTCTCTATAAATACTTCAGTTTGCCATTTTCTTTTCAAAATACCTATTCTCGCGCCCAATCTGTATGTTAGGTACAGTCACTTCGTTGGTGTTATACACACGATCATCAGCTTGATAGGCATCTCTATCCACGAAAATGTTGCTCCGCCATGCGTAGGTACCATGAGCAGTTAAGTACATCCCCGTCTTGTGCTGATAACTCGCCATAAGGCGTCCTGATACAGTACGGCATTGCAAGCCAATAGACATGGGCAAGAAATCGGGTACATACTTGCTTACAGGAAGCGACGCGCCCAATAACCCATTCAACGAAAATCCTTTGAAATCTACTGCTTTCCACTTCAACCAAGCCGATAAGTCTTGAATACCCTTTTGCCCCATCAAATTCCCCGCGCTGGTTTTGGTCCAAACATAAGGCAAGCCCAAAATCACATTGAAGCGATTTGTAATTCCAATAGCTGGCATCACCATTACACTTTGGGTAGTGTGGGTGCCAATATTGAGGTTTTCGCGTTTGAGGGTGTTTTCCCAATATTCTTTCCAACTACTATTGGTGTACATTGTACCTACACAAACCTGACCTTTCGACATGTATATCGCGTCGTTGGGCATTTGGGCTTGTACGTTTATATAAGCGCACAATAAGCCTATGAATATGAATAAGCGTTTCATAAATAAAAAATTGAAAGATGAGAATGAGTTGTTCTTAGAACCAACGGCTAATGTTAACTGATACTAAATAGTCAGCAAAAGCAGCGTCACCGTGACGTACCCCCAGCGGGTCGAGGCGGTCGGAATAGCTCTTAATACGATTGCGATAGAGTGCATAAGGCACATTGACTGCCGCCGAAAACTTGCCTTTCATATAAGCGATGCCAGGCTCAACCGATACGATATATCCAGGACGGCGGAAGCCTTTGCTTCCACCAAAAGCGTCAATAGCAGGCACACCCTCTACCCGTCCCCCCAGCATGATGGAAAGACCTTTTCCGATAGATTGGCTCACGCCAACACGCCCAGCAAATTGATCTGCAACCGAGAAATAGCCCGTTACTAAGTCAATGGTTGTGGCTTCGGGACTACGTAGTACATTGTTGGTTTCTTTGGGGTTGAACAAATAATAACCATTGAAGTAGGCTGTCATGGTTTTCGTAATTTGGCCATAGCCTTGCAATTCGACACTAAACCCTACGCCACCGTCACCGAGTTGAATAGACTGATCCACGGGCTTGTTGATGACATAGTCTTGTTTTTCTTTATTTAGTTTATGAAAATCGCCTTTCACGCCCGGATTTCCTGTAGGAAGTTTAAGACCACCGCCCAAAGCAAAATTAAATTTGGGCAATTTATAAGGGTTCAACATCCAGTACGTAGCCGTCAAACGCATATCGCCAATTCCCTGAGACTGCGTATGAAAGCGCTTCTGTTCAGGGTTGGCAGTGGTACTGTTGCCGTAATGCTCGTACAACGACGAACGGTCATTGTATTGAATCGGCAAATTGATACCAAACGACAAGCGGGCGTTGGGCTGATAGCTAACGCCTAAGTCAAGCGCATGGGATGTGTTGATTACCTGTGTACCTTGCTCAACTCGTTGTTTTTGTTCAACATCACCTACGAAATGCTTGTAAGAATTAAAAAAACGGTAGCCCATACTTACTTGCCATTGTCCATTCTTTTGTTTGAAATACTCAGCAGAAGACAAAGAATTGGTAGCTGTACAGCTCATGTGGCGCACGGCTACGCAGCCTTGCGAAAAACTTTCGTTTGCTAAAAACAAACCAATCAAAGAGTATATAATACGTTTCATTTGTATAAGGCGATTTTGAAACACCCGCACGCAGGTGTCTTGGTTGAAAATGGGATTGTTTTCAACCAAAGCCCTTTCATGAAGTAAGCTTATTGCCCCTGTGCTATTTGTTGAGCCATCGGAATAGCACAACCTACGGGCGGAATATCCGTCACAGCGGTTGGCGAAGCCATGGGTTCTGAACAATGAGGTACCGAAACCTCCTCTTGATAGTTTTGGGATGCGTCTGTTTCTTTAGCTCTACCTGCGAGTGTATCGCTACACGTACACAAAGCGGTCAGCAAGAGCAACAGCACGCCTAATAGCGTCTTCATTGGTAGCTTTGGTTAATGAATGAATGTAAGGTGATAGGTACACCTCAAGGCAATGCCCAAGCGAATCATGGGACATCACTTACAATACTCATTAACCTAACTCCGGAGGGGGAGAATGAAGCAATTGCTCCGTTTGAAGCAACGATTGGTTGGGAGTAACATACAACTGAGGAGACATTGCATCGGCAACATACTCCGCAGGCCATTCCATGGCTGTGTTAGGAAGGTAAACTTTCAATAAGTCGCTCAATAATTTGACGGCTTTGCCCAGCGGACTTTCGGCAGGGTTAGCACTTTGGTCAGTGATTTCTTGAATCATATTGGCCAATTCAAAAAAGCGATCGCGGGCGTGTTCGTTGGTTTTAAGGGTGACGTACAGCGTGTCATTTTCGTGACGCTGCTCGGTTACGTTATAAAACTCGTTGCCATCTCGAATCAACCCCTCTTGACCATCTTTGTTTTCCCAAGTCGTGTTATAAGGCAACGTAGGCAAGTGCATTTTTACCGTTTGCCATTTATCATTTTGACTAATAGGCGAAGCCATTTGGAAATCGTTCTCAAAAAACAATACCGCTACCGTCAGCCCAAACATATTGTAGAGCAGCAGGATAAGAAGGCCGATAGCAGTTAATTTTTTCAAGAAAAAATTGAATTTTAGTCCAAAGGTATTCAAAACTTTAGAAACTTACCTAAAAACGCAACAATTTTCATGCCTAATATTTTACATATACCACCAAAATTGAACGTCGCTCCAGTGGATAGTATGGTAAATATTGATTTGTAAAAGATTAAAAAAACGATAGTCCTGTACTTTGTTTCGCACCAATGCTTGAAAACAATAGCCCAATTCGGCACGGGTTCGGCCTGCGTTATATCCTCCTCCGAAGTGCATCCAATCTTCTGAAAGAATAGAACCGTTGCGCGAGCTAACGGGGCCATTGGTAGCTCCTTTGAAGTACAGAAATGCTTCATTGGAGGCGGACAAATAAAAACCCTGTTTTTTCTTTTCGGGGTCATAGAGCGGGTACGTTACCCACACTTGATAGCGACCAATGTCGGCCTGCGAGGTTACTTTTGTCTGTAAATTAGTAGGTTGCCGCCATTCGTAACGTCCTCGATGCGTAATGATAAAGTTTCCTAATTTATGCTGATAGGCAGCTTGGCCTACCAATCGGTGTTCATTTTCACGCAGTCCGAAAATATTATGACGACCAAAAGCGTACCCCCCTCCAACTGATAGTTTTTTAGTGGCCTGATACATCAACAAACCATGCAAAAGCAAATGCGTATGTCCTGCGGGGAAATATTTGTTTTCGACCGTCTGACTTACGGCACTAATCGCCGATGTTACATTCAAATTATACCCTAATTTCCCATTAATCTTGCCCATTTGCGAATAACTCGGCGATAAGCCATACAAATTCACGGTTTGGGTATGCGCTTGAAAAACGATTAACAAAAGCAGAAAAAGGGTGTATTTTAGCATGGGTTGATAGAGGTAGGCGTTCCTAAAAAGGCAATGTCAAATACCGTGCCAAAATCAACAATAGATATTGGGCTGTTGTGTGCTATGTTTCTATGTGGTTATTTTGCCCCATGAAAATCCTAAATATCTGTGCTTATACGTGGGCGATTGGAGGCCCAGCTCGCATTATTTACGACCATACGACCGTTGTTCTCAAACTTGGACACGAAGTGGATATTTTAAGCCCTGTTACACCTGGCGATAAGATTTACCCAGCCCCTGAAGGTGCTCGCGTCATTGTCTGTAAACGTACGACTCCGATTAGTCGCTTTTTTCCAGAGTTTTCACTCGAAGCGTGGGATTTTCTTAAAAAGCACATCCACGAATACGATGTCGTCCATTGTCATGGGATTTGGCACTTTGGAAGTGTCGCCCCCTTTTTGTTCAAAAACAATACTCCCAAAGCCATTACTATTCATGGGCTGCTCGACAAATGGGCTCTTCATCACGGTTATTGGAAAAAGAAATTATTTGGTATCTTATTCCAAAAAAGATTCTTAAAAAAAGCACAGTTGATTCAAATCAATAACCACGACGAGCTAAACGATTTACGTCAATTTCTTGGTTTTCAGCATTCTAATGTGGCTATCATTCCCAACGGAATGCCATTGGATGAATTGGCACAGCTTCCTCCAAAAGGAACATTCCGCACAAAATTCAACCTCACTACTGACAAAAAGCTGGTCTTGTTTATGGGGCGACTGAACATAAAAAAAGGGCTGGATTTGTTGCTTCCTGCTTTTCAAAAATATGTCCAACAGTACGACGATGCCTTGCTGATTCTGGCAGGCCCCGA
>JBGAUP010000174.1:0-12890 GCA_044228585.1 Runella sp.
ATACAAATTAAATATCTCCTACTGACAACCCTATGTCAGTAGAGATTAAATTATGAAAAAAAAATCTACAAAAGAAAACAACGAATTTATTGTTGTACTTTTTCAAGAAAATATTTTGTCAATTCTATTGACAATAATGACGATAAGGAACCCTTTGTAGGTATTTCGTACAAAAGTAAAAACCCACATCAAGTAAGATGACAAAATCTTTACGAAGTGGGTAAAAAGGAGGATAAATGGGAAGATTTGAAGGATGAAAGTGCAGGTGTTCCTTATTTTTTCTATAACTCCTCGTTTAGTAAGTTTTCGGCTTTCAGTTTAATATTTTCTTCTTCCACTAAACGGTTGATTTCTTTAATTACCTCAAAAAAGATAACCAATTTATCAAGCGGGATTTGGTCACGTAGCATGGTATTAAAAGCAATAACCCCTTCACGGGCAAGTTCACGCTTTCTTTTACCCTCATCGGTCAATATCACTTTCACAAAACGTTTATCAATTTCATCAGTTTCGCGTCTAATCCACCCTCGTTCTTCAAGGGTTTTGAGGGTACGCGTTAGGCTACGCGGTTCCATTCCAATAGAAGGGCCTATCTTGGTAGCAGGTGTACCATGTTCAATGTCTATATTGAGTAATACATATCCGATAGCCATTGTCATATCATAACGACGAGCTGCATACGTATTATACATCCGTGAGATGGCGTGCCAAGCCCATTTGATGTGAAAGTCAACCGTTTTTTCCTTGCGCATTGCCTGTTTGAGTTGGTATCAGTTTAGGCAAATATAAAGGTTAATCTTTATCTTGGTATGTCTGCATACTATTTTATTGTACCAATAACCCAAATCTCGTTGCATAGTACCTTACTGCTCGCCCAATAAACATACCACCGATTACCCCAGGCATAATCCAAGTGGCAATATTGACCGCCACAGGTGCTTCAGGAAAAATATAGCGTAAATTAACTAATGAAAACGCCGTAAAAGTAGCGATATAAGACCCGCCCATTCGCTCTATATGAACAAAAAACCATTCTTTTGAGCCATATTTCACTTTTTCAGGATAGCGATATTTCCGAAAATCATAACGCGCATTGGTGCCACTAAAAAAACCAAATGTTAAAAACAAGATACTCATCGGGGCTAATTGTCCTATGGTGATACCTTCTATTGCACAATACAATCCATAGCCTATCATCAATAGAGCGGTGAGAGCCATTGCTGATGAGACTCCCCAGTCATACCAACGAACGGGTTCATTGCCTCGTTGTTGAAGCGAGCGACGTCCTGTAAAACACAAGTAAAAGCTAAAGATGGCGATACCCGTTAGAAACAATCGCCCATCGGTAATAGGACTACTCAAAACCAAGCCCAAAGAAGAAATTGCGACGATGACCATTGACCAATAATAGGCCAATCCTGTAAGGTTGTGCAATCGGCCTCCTTTTTTTGAGAGCATAGGTACCAACCCTACACCAAGGGCAAAAAAACCAAAAGCGATGTGAGTAACGAGAAAAAGTGTTTTCATGGATGTTGTTAGTTGGGAGAAAAGCATTAATGAGTTGCTCGAAATAGTGTCCAAATATCTAACCGCTTATCCACACAAGCCACATTTTCCCGACGAAACAACGACCCGAAGGAGTGAAATGAAAAAAGAAGAGAGCAAAAAGAATGTTAACGAAGTTGATGTACAAATTCCCAACAAGCTGTACTCAATTGTTGAATATCATCGGCTGTATGCCACGCACTTATTACCACGCGTGTATTGGCTTTGTCCGTAGGTTTGGGATAGGAAAAACTATAGACGAAAATACCTCTTTCTAACAAAAAAGGATACAATTCATCGCACTCAGTATAAAAAACTGGGTAGCCTTCGGTAAAACTAAATAATCCGCTCTCTTTTATAGAATCAGCAAATTGCTGAATATTCAGTTGTAAACGCGTGTAAGCATCAGCATATAATGCCTCGGCGTGAAGGTAAGCGTACAAATGGTCGGGGGCGATGGGAGAACACCCTCCAAAATAGGCCGTGTTACGAATTTTCTGAATCCTGTCGGGATCAGAAAAGATAACTCCGCCAGGTAAGCCCATCGCTTTGGCCAAAGAAGCTGTAACGATAAGTCGTATATTTTTACGTTTGGGAATACGTCTCCACACTCCCCTCCCTTCGTTTCCTATTACGCCAAGCCCGTGCGAGTCATCTATCAACAAAACTATTTCAGTACTCTCTGGAATATCATTCACCCACTCAAAATCATATAGTTTCCCGCGCAACGCATCCACGGAATTAGTAACAAGGGCTAATTTTTGATTTGCGATTGCCGATTGCTGATTGCCGACTATAAACTGCTCATGCCAGTCCTCAAAACTACTTTTGGGAATGTCAACCTGCGGCAAATGCCAAACGGCTGGATGAACATCTGGAGAATAAATAAACGCATAATGCTCCAACATCAATTGTCGAATGGCCGCTTGGCCAGCTAACATTCCTGATGAGAGCGTCAATGCCGCTGCGGCCCCCGTCCAAGCTGCCAATTTATTTTCGGCTTTTTCGTAAATACTAAGTTGAAGATTTCCATTACGCGAACTGCCATATACGCTTCCGTATTGATGCAAACCTTTTTGAATTAGGTCTTGAAAGGCAAGATTTTGGGGTAGCCCCAAGTAAGCAGTACCGCTAAAATACAGGTATTCTTTTCCGTTTAAATCAATAGTACGGTCGGGTAGGTGAGTGATTTGATGGAAGTTTGTAGTGTTCAAACTCAATAGAAATTAATTTTAAAGGAGACTCGCTCCTGTTCCATTTTCGTCCGCAAAGAGTACTTTCCCAAAATCAAAAGTCACACCCTTCGCAGGGTCATTGGCGATGAGGAGCGTACCGTCCATGTCCACGTAGTCCAACAACGGCAACAAATGTGCAATGGCGGAGATGCCTACGCTGCTTTCGTTCATGCAGCCCACCATTGTATTCATTCCCAATGCTTTGGCTTCGGCAATCATACGGCGGGCGGGCGTAAGGCCTCCACACTTGGTTAGTTTTACGTTTACACCGTGAAAATAGCCCGCACATTTGACTACATCAGCCTCTACGATGCAACTTTCATCGGCAATGCACGGTAAGGCACTTCTAATATAGACCTGCTTCATTCCCTCCCAATCGTCGGCTTTGAGGGGCTGTTCGATAAATTCAACCCCCAAATTTTTCAACTCGTAGCTGTATGCAATGGCTTGTTCTGAAGTCCAGGCGCAGTTGGCATCAACCCTAAAAACCGCATCGGTATGCTTGCGCAATTCTTTGACAATAGCGATATCTTCCGTAGTTCCGAGTTTGATTTTGTACAAAGGCCAAGGAAACTCCTGCATCTTGTCCACCATTTTTTCAATGCTGTCTATCCCAATCGTGTAGTCAGTAATTGGGATTTTTGCGGCTGATAATCCCCACGCTTCGTACAACTTTTTTCCTCGTTTCTTAGCCCATAAATCATTAGCGGCTTCGTCCAAAGCACATTGGGCAAAAGGATTATTTTTAAGATGAGGGTGTATCAATTCCCAAAATGCTTCGGGTGACTGCAAATGATGATTTTCAATAAGAGATTGAATGGTTTTCAACTCCTCTATCATCCCCTCAATCGTGATGCCGTAGTATTTGTTGGAAGTGGCTTCACCAAAACCTCGAAAACTTCCGTCGCGCAATTCTACAATCAGCGTTGGTTGCACATCGCGCGAGTCGTGAGCAATGGTGAAAGTATGACGGAGGCGTAAATCAAAGCGATGAAAAAAAAGCTGCATACTCATCAATAATCGGTTGAAAAACCAGGCGGGCAAATGATACTATAAAACGTATAACTCAGCGTAATTGAAGTATAGTAGTACATATCCTTGGTAGTAGGATTTCCCAAACGCGTTTTTTGCGAAAGTGGGATATTATCCCCCAAATTATCCAAATAATCGGTAAACAATTTGCGCGTACCAAACTCAAACTCTACACTCCACGGGCGCTTAAACTCCCACTTCACCCCTGCTCCAAAAGGAATATTGATTTGGCTGGTTTTATAATTTTCGGTCTTAACACGTGGGTTGAATTTGTAAAAACCTAAGCCTCCAAATAGATAAGGCGTCCAATTTTTAACTTTCCGTTTTTGGGTATAATTCAGAAAATTATATTCCGTAATCAAATCGCCTTCTACGATAGACGCCCGAAACGATTCATTCCGAGTTTGGTTGAAAGGGTCTGGAGAGCGACTATCTTGTGCTCCTATTATACCAAAATTTCCCCCCACCCGAAATGATACTACGGTGAGTAAAGTATTCGAAAATTTAAAAGAATAGCAAACCTCAGGGAGATAATGTTGAGGGCCATTATGCTACGCCAAATCGCCTTTGTAATTGAAACCTCCCAAGCCCGCACCGATGTTGATACGTTGCGCTTCAGTCTCTAAACAAAAGGCTCCCAAAAGGAAGCCAAGAAAAATAGTTTGCAGTTTGCGGTTCACAGTATTTTAGTTTTTAATCTCTACCACATCCAATACTTAACGGATTGGAGGGCATTTAATTTTGCTTGGTAGGATATAGCTTACGGTAATGCTGGTTAAAATATAAGCATCTTTGCGAGCGGCATTGCCGCGAAAATCTCCTACATCATAGCCTGATATAGGCTGGGCAAAAGGATCAGCCGAGGGGTCGTTAGGCAATACAATACCCTGAACGATTTTCGTTCTGTCGCGCCCTGTACGCGCCGAAATTTCTTCTCTTGTACGATTAGACATATCACGTGCCAAATCATTTTTTAGTACGTTAGGGTCGGGATAAGTGGTGCTGGCATCGTCCAAATAATCAGACCCTGTAAACCGAAAACCGCCTTCTATACCAACGTTCCACTCCGAATTAATTCGCCAAGTAAAACCTGCGCCAAACGGTATGGAATAGCTGACCAACGAATAAGGTTTCGCATAACCTGGTTGTCCTTGTCCTTCGGTTCCGAGCGGCTGAAGTGCTACCCATTTTGTATTGTCTTCGTAAAACTCGGGAACTTTCGCTTTGGGGTTATGGGCAAATACTGCCACCCCTCCAAACAAATACGGGCTAAAAGCAGCACGACGATTGGCACTGCGCCCGTCGCCGCGTAGTTTAAAAATACCCACTAAACTTAACTCCTTCACATTATTACGAAAATGAAGATTACGCACATAAAATGAAGGAAAAGGTTTACCGCCTCGGTTATAAAATTCATCATCGCCCGCTATACGCGCCCAAGTAAGCCCCAAACGAGCTGCCAAATGAGGGGTAAAATGACGGGTATAGCTACCGTTTACGTTCCAACGCATCATTTTAAATAGGGTATTCACGGGGCTACGGTAGGGAGCCAATTCCCCTACATAGCTGGATGTACCCAATCCAAAATTAACAGTAGAATACTGTTCAAAAGGAGTTTTCCGGCGGCGTTGCGCTTCGGAGGTGTACGTCAATAGCAGCGTAAACAACACGGTACCGACAAATAGCTTAGATTTCATTCGCTTAACTGATTGATGCGTGACTTTGACTTCAACGCAAAAATGAATCTTTTTATTGAATAGACTAACAAAAATCACACCAGCAATGATTAATTACGGGCATCCAACCCCCAATGTAGTTTAGTCCGCAAAGTTTGTACAAAATTATCTTGATTAAGTTTAACCAATCGGGCCTTAAACAATTCCTTTTTCACAGTTAGGGTCACGGTTTCGTCCACAATTCGGAAACGGGAATCCAACGAAACCAGAAAATTATTACTCCGACTTTCAACTCTAAAGCTTAATTGGCTCACGTCAGGAATAATCATGGGACGTACATTGAGGTTGTGCGGACTGATGGGAGTGATGACAAAAACATCATTGGTAGGCAATACAACTGGCCCGCCACAACTTAAAGAATAACCCGTAGAACCCGTTGGAGTAGATACAATTAAACCATCTGACCAGTAAGAATTCAAAAATTCACCATCCAAATACGCATGAATGGTTACCATCGAAGAAGTATCGGTTTTAGTAATGGTAAAGTCATTAAGGGCAAAATTATATTCTTCAAACAAATCTGTATCTGACAAAAGACTGACTAAGGTACGATTTTCAATCTGAAACTGCCCTTCAAAGAATGCCCCTAACGCATCTTGAATCATTGGGGGAGAGACCGTTGCCAAAAACCCTAAACGACCTGTATTGATACCCAAAATAGGAATTTGACGCGAGCGAGCTTGCATGACTGATTCGAGCAAGGTGCCATCACCGCCAATGCTAAAAATAAAGTCGGCATCGGGAGCTCCGTGGGGGTGCAGATACGTCTTTTCGGAATATGGATTTACGCCAGACTGGAGCAAAAATTTGTAGAAAGAGGCAGAAAGTGAAAAATCTATCTGTCGTTCCTTTAAAATATCAAAGAGAGCCTGTACGTGGGACTTTGTTTCTTCGGCAAAGCTGCGTCCGTGAATGGCGACTTTCATCTGTATCGCTACGAGGATTTGTGAGGACGCAAAGGTAAGTTTATCTGATTAGGTTTCTAAATAACGTAGCAATAAATCCAGCCGATGACGGTCAGGGTTTTCGAGTTTTGCATTGCCAAATATACTTTCTACTGCATAACCAAAGCGTTCAAGCGTAGCTACCACCGCCGAAATCTCCGTACGGTTAAGTTTCAAAGTTAGCGTAGCTTCATCAATCGCACCGTATTCTGCACCCGAAAAATAACTACTGATAATTTTGTTGTTAGATTTCTACTAAACGGCCGCGTCCGTTAGGGAATAATCACGATTAGCCGTCGTGTTTTACCAGTATTGCCCCAGCTCTTGAGTTCCAGCAATCATAAATCCCTGACATCATGTCACTTACCAAAAATGTTCCGCGTGCAGAGATTATCTTCACTGGCGTCGTAACCGTATCCAAATGATAGTGATTGGCAATGCCCATTACTTCGTAAATGTGCTGAAATGAGTTGGCATGAGCAGATTAGGCGGCAAATGGAGTTCGTGAAAGTGGTTTTTCATCGTCGGGCAAACTTAATAAAGTATCTTCGCTAAGTAGTCCTTTATAAACTTCGTCCTCGACCAAAGCCAACTGACGAATGCCATGTTCATCCATCAAGTCAACAGCCTGCCCAACCGAGTCGAAAGGTCTCAATACAGGGGTGGTGGGGTTGATAAGTTCTTCTGCCAGCATAATGATGTTCAATTTTTTGGAAAACTTAGAAAAGATATTTAAAGTTTCCAAAATTATGGAGGGATTTTATTGATTTTGAGTGGATTTTATGGAGGAATCATACTATTACTTACTGTTTCCTAATATAAAATCCACTTACAACTACATCTTTATAACCACAAACTCCACCCGTCTGTTTCGCCGACGTTCGCTTTCGGAAGAACCTTTTGAAACGGGACGAGTAGAACCTAAACCCTTTGATTCAATTCGGGCAAAATCAATACCTTTGCCAATCAAATATTTTTTAACTGCATTGGCTCTATTCTGAGAAAGCTCTACGTTTTTGTCAAAATCCCCCAAGTTATCAGTGTGGCCTTCGACTCGAATCTCCATATTTGGGTTGTCACGCATGAGCTGTGCCAAACGATCTAACTCAGCCGAGGAGGCGGGTAAAAGATTAAATTTTCCCGTATCAAAATAAATATTGTTGAGGGTAATGGCTTCACCTACCGCCACAGGATTGAGCACAATTTCGCTACTTACTTCCTGCCCTCCTTTGGTCTGGGTAAGGTCAAAAGCTCCGCTTACGGGAAAATAACCTTTAGCACTTGCCACATAAGCATATTTGTTGCCAGCATCCAGCGTAAGTTTAAATTTACCTGACGATGCCGATAATTGCATTGAATCTAACCCACTGCTTTCACTGGGGACAATATAGCTGATTTTGGCTGGAATTGGCTGTTTGGTTTTGGCGTCAATCACTGTACCGCGTAGTGTTACAAGTGCCGAGGCAGGCAGTACTGGATCTACCTTTTGCTCCACAGGGGGTAAGGTAGGCTCAACTTTAGGCACTTCGGTTATTACTGGAGGCTCCTCTTTTTTAGTTTCAGGCTTTGGTTTTTGAACAGGGCGTTTGGGGTTACGAATGTGAACCCCGTAATAGTTCCAAAATCGTTTTGTCCCTGCATCTTTCCCTTCAAACATATCAAACACCTCTATACCAGGCTCTAAACGTTCAAAATAGACTGAAAATTTCACAATATCTCCTGGATAGACGGTTCGCTGCTGAGGGGCTACGGGAATACCTTCAGCTTTAATAAATCTATATTTACGACTTGTATTTTTGGGTTCGTACAAACGGCAATTGGGATCAACCTCAATAAACTGCTCTCCTGCTCTTTGCCCCAAGAGCAACTCCTCTAACGACAAGCGACGACGTAAAAATTCAAATGTGAAATGAAGAATCGTATAGTCATTAGTAAGTTCTACTTTGGTCAGAGCCACGTCAGGTTGTGACTGCTGCTCTATATACGGACTCAAAGTAGTGATTTTTTGCGCAAAACTGCCCATTGACAGTAGCAAAAAAAAGCAAAAAAGGTATCGTAGTCGTTTCATGGTCAGATAGGGTAATGATTTACTCGCCCGAAATAACGCCACCTCAAAAAAATTAGTGCAATTTGATTGTTAAAAATAGTTAATATTCCGCCTCTCACCTTCTCTTTTTAACCAATTAACCCAAAATTTTTGGAATAAGCAAAAACATATTTAGATATTTGTCTAAATATTTAATCAAATGAACATTCTTTTTCGCGCACTCAACGACCCAACGCGGAGACAAATTTTGGAAATCTTACGAGAAGGCGACCTCACGGCGGGAGAAATTGCCGACAAGTTTGAAATGACGAAACCAAGTATTTCACATCATTTGGATTTGCTTAAACAAGCCAATCTTGTCGGTGCCGACAAACGCGGTCAATTTATTTATTATACGCTCAATACCACCGTTTTAGACGAACTTCTAACTTGGATATTCACCCTTAAAAAACCATGAAAACTTTGTCTGGAATCAGTTGCCAGAGATTGTACCTACACACTTTGGCGTTAGTGGACAGCCCGATGCCTATGGCCCCAAATGGACGCTCATCATTTTGAGTGCTGTTTCGGTAGGTATTTATTTTCTTTTACGCTACGTGCCACAGTTAGACCCACGACTCAATCAGGCTCGTTTGTCTGAGCATTACCCCAGATTGGTTTTGTTGATATTGACCTTTATGGGTGCGATTCAGGTATTGATTATTCGTTCGGCTATGACAAAAATAGCAGGCGAAGCTTTCACAAATATCATCCTTGTAGGGGTTTTCTTGTTGCTCGCTGGAATTGGCAACTACCTTAACAATATCAAATCCAATTACTTTGTCGGGATTCGCACACCCTGGACGCTGGAAAATGAGACTGTTTGGCGGAAAACCCATCAATTGGGTGCTAAGTTGTATTTTGCTATCGGCATCATCGGCGCATTAGTCGTGGTTTGGTTGCCCAATTTATGGAAAATTGTATGGACCATGGGGCTCATTTTTGGAGCAACTATCTGGATTGTCGTGTATTCTTACCAAGTTTATCAGAAAGAGAAAAATGAAAACACTTCTGGCAACGCTTTGTAGTCTGTTGCTTTCGCATACGGGCTTTAGCCAAACTTTTTATGAAGGAACGATTGGGACATTAAAGTTTGGATTACAAACTGATAATCAGAAACAACAAGCAGCGATTTATATTCCTGAGCAAGGGCTTTTTGAGTATGCGCTTAAATCACCTATTTTTAGAAATGATAGCTTAATCGCTGATTTAAAGGAATTTAATGTGGTATTAAGTGGCAAATTGGGAACAGAAATTTTCTCTGGGCAGTGGAAACAAAATGGTTTTCCTGCGGCATTAAAACTGCTCAAAGTCGAAAACCTGTCTTTCCTAAAACGTCCACAAAACCCCAAAGCTCCCTTTCCTTACGAAGTTGAAAATGTCAAATTTACTAATGCTGACCAAAGCATTTCTTTTGGGGGAACGTTGACATTTCCCAAAGGGAAAGGTACATTTCCAACGGTTGTTTTGATTACGGGTTCGGGGCAGGAAGACCGCGACGAGACCGTTTTTGGTCACAAACCATTTTGGGTCATTGCCGACCATTTGAGTCGAAATGGATTTGCCGTTTTACGTGTGGACGACCGTGGTGTTGGAGAAACAACAGGTGAAATAGGCACTTCTGCCGACTATGCCCAGGATGCGTTGGCAGCGGTAGCTTATTTGAAAACGCGCAAGGAAGTCAACAAGAAAAAAATCGGACTCATTGGTCACAGTGAGGGCGGAATGATTGCCCCTTTGGCTGCTTTGGCATCCAAAGACGTTAAGTTTATGGTTTCCTTGGCAGGGGTTGGCGTGAGTGGAAAAGAGCTATTGCTCCAGCAAAGTGATGATATACTAAAAAAATCGGGTACCAACGAAACCTATCGAGGCTACATGCATTCACTGAACGAAACGCTTTATAACGTAATAGTACGCTTGCCGCTGAAAGGCGATATTCAAGATAGTTTACAACTTGCCTTTAATCATTGGCTCAAAGCGCAACCCGATGCCGTACTTGGACAAACAGGATTTAAGAGTGAACAAGGTCGGAAAGCCATAACACGGCAATTCGGCACGATGAATTCGGTATGGTATCGTTATTTTTTAAAATATGATCCGCACCCCATTCTTTCACAAATCAAAATCCCCGTATTGGCACTCAACGGCAGCAATGACCTCCAAGTAGCTGCCAAACCAAACTTAGAAGGATTTGAAAAAGGCTTAACCGCCGCAGGAAACAAAAACTTCAAAATTGTAGAACTTCCCGATTTGAATCATCTTTTCCAAAAATGCCAAAAATGCACCATGGCTGAGTATGGGCTGTTGGAAGAAACTTTTTCGACGAAGGCCTTGGAAATAATGACGGCTTGGTTGAAAGAACGATAACTTTTTTTCTTCCTATTTCAAAAACTGCTCCCAAAGCAGCTTTGTTGCTACCCCCAAAAAGACAATCCCCGTTGTAATATTGATGTATTTCATGATGCGAATGGTAAGTAAGCGGCGTAACCGATGTGCATAGATTGCCAATGCCGACTGAGTCGCAAACACCCCGATGAGACTCATTCCAAAAAATAAAATCATCTCGTTGAGGTCGTATCGGCCTTTGGTACGCAAATAGGTAGCAATAGCCGCCCACGACATAAAATTTATGGGATTGAGGGCATTGAGGGCTACGCCTTTCAGAAAATATTTAAAATGAGAACGTCGGCGGCTGCGGTCGTCAGCGTGTGTTTTCGGGGTGATGGTTGGAACTCTAAAAAAGTTTTTCACCCCCAAAATCACTAAGAAAACAATTCCAATAGCTCCTATCCATTTATCGAAATGGTCAATTTGAGGCAAAAAAGAAGTCCCAAAAATGGCGGTAAAACAAAAAAAAGCATCGCTTGCTACTACTCCAAGTACAATCTGGATTCCTGTTCGGTAACCCCGCTCTACGCTGGTTTGAATCAAGGAAAAGAAGACTGTGCCAAAAGTTAAACAAAGCAGGATACCAGTAATTAATCCGTATAAAGCTGCTAAAAACATAAATAGTCCACAGTTTCCAGTCGGCAGTCCACAGTCAGATTTAATAGACGGTCGAATTTATTTAAAAAAGGTAACAAAACCACTACATCAAATTGCTCGCAAGCGAGCTACTTTCAATAACCCCATCACGCTGAGCGAATCGGTAATTTCGGAACGCATGACCATTTCGACCGCCTCCGAAAGTAATATTTTTCGCACGTGGAGTTGCTCGGTGTCTTCGGGCTGGGCTTGGGCTTGGATAAGACCTTCGGCTACATACAAAAAGCCCTCTTCGTCGCCGACAGAATTGGAGAGGTGAACACGAGCAATTTTAGTCCACTGAGAGGCAATGAGTCCCGTTTCTTCCAACAATTCACGCTTGGCTCCTTCGATAGGGTCTTCGTTCACAGGACCTCCGCCCTCGGGTATTTCCCAAGAGTATTCATTTAAAGGATAACGGTACTGTCCAACTAAATAAGTGAATCCTTCCTCGTCAATCGGAATTACGCCGATGGCCTTGTTTTTGTAATGCACCACGCCATAAATTCCTGCACCACCACTCGGATTGATCACATCTTCGTGCCGTACTTGAATCCATTTATTATCGTAAACCACTTGGCTTTTAAGCGTTTGCCACGGGTTTTCGGTTTCATTGGGGAGAGACATACTAATTGCCGATTTTCGATTTTAAGATGGTCGAATTAGCTACTTATATCACTATCTTCGTATTGAATGCACCCTTTCGGTTACTTTTCAAAAATAGAAAGGTCGTTGCAGACTCAAAAACTTGGGTTGAAACTCGTACCTTTGAGGCCAATTACCCCGAAAAAGTCGTGCAAGTTAGCCAAAATTCTAAATTTCGTTGGATTATCGTTTCGCTGGTGTTGAGCATAATCTTGATGAGTATTAAGTTTACCGCCTATTATCTGACTCGTTCCAATGCCATTTTAAGCGACGCTTTAGAATCCATCATCAATGTGATTGCCAGCGGATTTGCATTTTACAGTATTTATCTTTCTGCCCAACCCAAAGACCATGACCATCCTTATGGACACGGTAAAATCGAATATTTTTCTTCGGGTTTTGAAGGTGCGTTAATCATCATTGCGGGAATATGGATTGCCGTAGAAGCTATCCAACATTTGATTCATCCCCAGCCCATTCAACACCTCGACTGGGGTATTGGGCTGATTTTATTGACGGTGGTTCTCAATGGAATTGTGGGGTATTATCTCCAAAAAATAGGAAAACGCACCCGTTCCGAAGCCCTTATCGCCGATGGTAAGCACTTGGTCACCGACAGTATCAGTAGCGTCTTGATTTTAGT
>JBGAUP010000175.1:0-12899 GCA_044228585.1 Runella sp.
TATCAAGGCAAGTACGGGGTCTAATCGTTGATTTTCGTGCAGTAAAAGCCCCCTAACCCCCAGAGGGGAATAGGGGCTACTTTGTAAGGGTCTATTTTTCTCATCAATGATGATTGTCTGTCCTTAAAAAATAATTATGAACCAAAAACTCTTTATTCTATTTCTCTTTCCGTTTTGGCTTCAGGGACAGAGCACTAAGCCCCCCAAAGACACGACCGTTAAGGCCGTTCGTCGTGCTCCCGAATCATGGATGCAATGGCAGGTGAAGCACGTCAGCGAGTGGATAGACCGCTACAATCACCTGCGCCTGCCCGACGGCACAACCTTTACAGATTCTTCCCGATTACTCTATCCGCGTGAGCAGTACGTAAGAGGGCTATTCAATACCCAAGATGCCCGCCTGCAAAAAGGCGCGAAAGGCGTGTACCGATGGATAATGGATGAATTTGTGGAGCAGAGTTGCGGCAATCCACCCATATTGATTGGCCCCCGCCCCGCTCTCTACGCCGATGCGCCCTGTATCGTGCAATTGGATGGCAAAACCGACACCCTGCACATCTACCTACAAAAAGTCTATACCAAAAATTCGGCTGCACAATGGGTAGTAGAAAGCGTAAAACTGCCAAAAATGCTAAAAACAATCACCCTCATAGCCACAAAAGATACCGTAAAGCGGCATTTCGTGGAGCCTACGGCGCAGGAGGTAGCCTTTCTGCCCGTACTGCGTTCCATGGTAGATGCGCACTCAATTTTACGCATTGCCGCCGATAGCCTCCAGACTAACAAAGACCTGTTGATACTCGAAACCGCCCTCCGAGACAAAAAACTGGCGGTCGAAATCATGCTACCTCCTACGCTCTATCTCGATACCCAACGCGGGTGGATCGTGCAGTTGAATGATTTTATTCGGGAAACTGAAAATTCGGGTTGGCTCATTACCAACCTCTACACTGCCGACAACCGAAAGCAGTGGCCGAAGTATTTGCAGCAGGCAAAAAAATAATCTACATTTTTTTAGAAAGGTGATAAGGTGGGAAGAAGAAAGGGTATAAAGAAATGTAAACGACGAAAAATGATTTTAAAGCCAATCAATTAGTCTATGTTTAACCTTAAAACAATCAAACTAATGCAAATCAGTAAAAATTTCAGGTGGCCTTTGGTGCTGTCAGCCCTGCTGTCGCCGCTGTTTTTTGCCTTCTCTTCCGACGTGCCCAACTCGCACGAAAAGGCAATCAACAAACTGCTCAGAAGTTACGAGCGAGAGCTTAATTTGCTCGTCCCTGAGCTGGCCAAAGACCCAAAATCTGCCAAAGCAAAAGACTTCGGTTCATTATTTTTTATCTCAGATTCCGCAATGGTCGTCAATCATATCACTCCCGACAACATCAAACCGCCGAAAGAGATAGCCACCCTGGCCGACAAAGATGTATTAAAAATCAGGGATTTTCTCAAATTGGCAACGGGACTTTACAAGAGTGACTTTGAATACGTGCTCGACCGCGATGAACTGGTCATACAAGCCCTGACCGATAACGAAGACGAGAAAAGATTCATTTACCAATACCGCCTCAGCATCCCGATACGCGTAAAAGGAAAAGTCAACGGACAAGTAGTGGTAGATTTCAAAAAAGACGTGGACATGTTTGCCTTGGTCTATATGGATTCCAAACATTCGGTCAAATATGCGAAAATCCAAGCCATTCAGTACCAAGATGGAAAAACCATCCCACCCGTCCCCAACGATGAAAACGATGACAACGACAACCCCAAACCTACACCCTTTGATCCCAAACCAGTCCCTGTTGACCCCGAACCGACTCCCGTTGACCCCAAACCAGCCCCCGTTGACCCTAAAAACAATCCAAATGCCATGGATATGATCAGCTGGCTTCCTGCCAAAAAACAAGCCATCGTAATGGAATACGCCGCCAAAGCAGCGAAAGGGGCTAAGGAAGACGAAATCGAAAAAATGAAGAAAGACTTTGAGGTGCTGTTTGACGAAAGCGGCTTCGTAACCGTCAAAACCAAAGATGGGCAGTCGCTACGAATGGCACGTAAAGCGTTTTTGAGCCGTACCGCCCAAAATAAAACGGAGTATGAAGTCGTCAAAGGGACTTTTGGAAAATTTGACCAATTCCGTCAGAATTCAAGAGACGAATACTTCTGTCGCCTCACCACCATCAGCAATGCCACCAGTTTTGAAAATGATATTCCAATCGGTACGGCAAGTGTAGCCCCTCGAATGCCCGTCAAAGGCACAGCTCCCGCGCTTGAATACTGGAAAATCATTGAGCTTGTCGTCCGTGAAAAGTAATTTCAGCATCAATCAAATCAATCGCCTAATCAATTCATTTTAAAAATAACATTCCTTATGAACTTTCAATCAACTTTCTTTCGCTTTATCGTTGTACTCTGTATGGTATTGGGGTCCAGCGAGACCTTTGCCCAACCTCGCCCAAAGGATTTCTCCAAAAAATTGGGTCTGAAAATCAACGATGCCCAGTACTTAAGTATGCCTAAAAAAGCACAGAACGTCGTGTATCGCGGCATTTTGCCACCCACTAAATCACTTTCACCCTATTGCCCTGAGATTGGCGACCAAGGCGAATGCGGTGCGTGTGTGGGCTGGGCCACTGCCTACTATATGCGCACCATCATCGAAGCCAAAAAACGCAGTCTGACCACTGTCAACAGCATCGCCCCGATTCGTTTTTCGCCTACCTATATCTACGAGCAAATTAAAAATACGGGCGATTATGATTGCCAAGGCGGCGCTACCATACCCGATGCCCTCCAAGTAATGCGTAACAAAGGAGCCGCTTTGCTTGCCTGCCAACCGTATGAGTGTGGCGCCAACGTAAGCAAGTGCGACGCCGATGCGGCCAACTACAAAATCGAAAACTTTGCCACGCTCTTTGACGTCTTACAAACCCCAACTGAAACAAAAGTGTTGAAAATCAAAGAAGCACTGGCAGAAGGAGATGTAACTGTACCTATCGGAATGATGATTCCCCGGTCGTTTTTCTCTGCCACCGACCAATGGCAAGCTGCACCAACTGAAGACCCCGAAAACACACTGGGCGGACACGCAATGGCCATCATTGGCTACGATGACAATCGCTACGGAGGTTCTTTTTTGATTGCCAATAGCTGGGGAAACCAATGGGGAAATAATGGCTTCACTTGGGCAAAATACGAAGATGTGGCCCGTTTTACCCGCTATGCCTTCCAAGTGTTTATGCCAGTTAATCCTAATCCTACGCCTAAAACAGTGGCCCTGAAATCAGACATTACATTCAAACTTACTGGAAACAATGCAAATATGCCCGTTACGTTGATTCCAACCTACCGTGGATTGGATGTTACCAAAGATGCCACCTCCGACTTGATTACTTACCAAATGTCCAGTCCTTACAACTCAGGAACGCAGTTTAAAATGAACATCAACAACAGCAAGCAGTCCTACGTGTACATTGTTGGCTCGGACGAAGTAAATCGCGTCACCAAGCTCTTCCCGTATCAGGGAGATTTGAGCCAAAACGTCAGTGCGATTGTATCACCCAATGCCAGTGTAATACTCCCAGCAACTGACCGCTCCTTTACGATGGATACCGTCACTGGCACCGATTATTTCTTGGTACTGGTTTCTGAAAAAGAATTGAACTTAGAAGAAGTATCGGCCAAAATCAAAAATGCTTCGGGTAACTTCGCCCAGAAAGTACAGGCTGCTTTGGGGAGCGAATTCATTGCCCCTGTCAATATTACCTATCAGCCTACGCAAGTATCGTTTGAAGTAAATGGTAACCCCACTGGAACCATCGTGCCAATGTTGGTACGGATTGTACACAAGTAATGAGATAAAAGGAGGAGAGGTTTATGAGTGGCCGTACCCAATCTTTTAAAATTGGGTACGGCTTTTATAATCTACCTGCTCTATGTCTATCATAACATGACTTACAAAAAAATCTTCCATCATTACCTTATATCTGTTCTTCATCCGTTTGCGCTATAAAACAATTTATTTCTCCGACTGATAAGGTTTATGCTATCCGATGTATCAATAACAAAAACCAACTATCCAATGAAAATCACACCAAGCTTTCTTAACGTTGCCTTGCATACCGCAACCCTTCCCCAAAAACTTCATTTCCCCCCTTGCCCAACTGTGGGTACTATTTTAGTAAGTCTTTTTGAAATGAGGACGTTAACAATTACATGAGCGATTGTTATTAGATTTTGTATTTTTGTTGACATATCCCAATTCACTGAAGTTTTTGAGTCCATGAAATTATTTTACGTAACTTTTTTCTTTTTGGCTTTTTTTACCTTGGTGGCTGCGGCACAGAATCCCGTCCGCAGTTTCAAAACATCCATTAACGGCAAACGCACGGCGCTGGTCATTGGCAATGCCAGCTACCAACACGCCAACCCCCTCAAAAACCCCCTCAACGACGCCAACGCCATGGAAGCAACGTTGAAGGAACTGGGTTTTGAAGTAAAAAAACTCACCAATACCAATCGTAGTGCGCTCAAGGAGGCCATTAACCAATGGGGCCAAACCCTTGCAAACTATGACGTTGCGCTGTTTTATTATGCTGGCCACGCGCTGGAAGTGGATGGAACCAACTTTCTCTGTCCCGTCAATGCCAACCCGCTCAACCGCACTCAGGTAGAAGACGAAACCGTCACGATGCGGATGGTGACGGGCTGGATGGAAGAGGCCCGCACCAAAACCAACATCATCCTGCTGGATGCTTGCCGCGACAATCCCTTTCGTTCCTTTCGCTCCAACGATGGAGGTCTGGCCAACATGAGTGCACCCAGCGGTACATTCATTGGGTTTGCGGCCACGCCAGGCAAAAAAGCCTCCGACGGTGATCGCACCAACGGTCTTTATACCGAAGCAATATTGAAAGCAATCAAAATGCCCAACCAGACCATTGACCAGTGTTTTAATCAAGTAAACGCTTATGTGCGTCAGGCGAGCAGAGGAACACAAGAGTACCCTTTAAAATAGCTCTCTGGAGGCTGGATTTTTATTTTGTAGTAACCGCTCCCAAACCCACCTTGAGAAGAAAACACCAATGTATCTAATCAAGTGCAGTTGCAAAAAAACTACGAAAACCTGCTCAATCAGGGAGTGGAAGCAACCAATAAAAACGACCGAAAAAAAGCCGTTGAGCTATTCAAAAAGGCTGGGGCGCTGGCAAATAGCTTTGGTTTGTCGGACGAAAAATCGGGGAAGTTGTACGAGCAATTCTCGAAAAAAGGTGATAAATACTTGAGCTATGAAGAATACGCCACGGCAAAAGACTGGTACGGGGTAGCCCAAGCCCTCCGCGACGATGAAGCAATTAGAACCAAGATTAATCAGTGTAATTCAAAACTTTAGAGTATGTTTAAATTTTGTAAATCACTAATAAATAAAACCTTGCGTGGGGGAGTGCCTGTCCAGCGTGGTGCGCGTAAGGCTTGCGCCGGGGAGCTTTGGACAGGCTGCCCTTTTCTTTGCTTCGTTTCTTTTGGGCAAGCAAAAGAAATGAAGGCGCTCACCAAATTAAACTTGCCAAAATGGCCAATACGAAGCAGAAAATTTTTAAACATACTCTCGGTTTACCCGTTCGATATGACAAAAATCTACGTTGTTTTTTCGGCATTGGTGCTTTGTAGCTTCCTATTAGGACAAACACCCTTATACGCTGGCAATCCTACTGCCCGGGTTGCTTTTGTGGACGATGAATACGACAAATTCCGCAAAGAGGGCGATGTCTTTTTTAAACAGGGCGACTATAAAAGGGCGTTGAATAAATACCTTTCCTGCTTGGAAGTGCCCAGTTTCAGCAACGACGAATACGCCAAAACCCAAGCAGACCTCTGCCAAAAGGCCGTAAAACTCGTGGAAGATGCCGATGCCGCCCTGAGCAAAAAAATCAATAAAAAAGCGTTGGGACATTTGGAAGAACTATTGACGCTCAATCCAAACGATGCGGCTGCCAAAAAGAAGCTCGCTACCCTGTGGGTAACGTTTGGAGCAGAGAATTTTGAAAAAGCCTTGTATAAAGAAGCCATCAGCGATTATCAGCGGGCATTGACCTACGGGCCTGATAAGCAGATAGAACAGCTGATAAAAACGGCGGAGCGGAAATTGGCAGAAGCGGGAACCACTACCACAACAACCAAGAAAAGCCCGATTTTAAAAATTGGAGTAGGCGTATTGGGCGTAGGAGCGGGGCTGTATGCCCTCAAACTCAACAGTGATTGGAAGACAAAACTCAGCGCCATTGACAAAGCCCAACAAAGCGGCGACAACGCTGGCTATCAGACAGCCTACAACGATGCCGCCCAATTCCAAAGCTCACAGGGGCTGCGGAATATATGCGTAGGTGTGGCAGCAGTAGCCGTAGCCGCCGAAGTGTTTCTATTGGTACGAAAACCAAAGACAACCCAACCCAAAATAAGCCTCTCCCCCGCCAGCAGCAGCGTAGGTTTGGCCTTGACTTATAAGTTTTAAAAGCAATTAACATGCTATTCTTGATGCAACTCGGAAAATTATCACTTTGTATAGCATTCGTTCTATTGGTTGTTTCGTGTACAAAATGGGAACTGCCCGAGAAATGTACCGAAGCACTCCCTACGGACATCAGTATAAGCAGAGAAGGTAATATTATATTCGCAACAGCGGGTACAAGCTCGGCTACATGGAGCTTAGTAAATGCCGCTGGAACAACCGTAAATACGGCCTCTGGCACGAGCTACTCATTTACCAGTACTACCTATCCCAATGGTAATTACACCATTAAGGCCACAGGAAAAACGGCCTGCAACACTGCGTTCAACTTAACCAAGCCCTATACCATCAACACACAAATAAGTACCTCGCTTATTGAAATGGTAAGCATTCCAGGTGGTACTTTTCAAATGGGCGATACCCGCAACGAGGGAGCGAGTCACGAAAAACCAGTACATACCGTAACGGTGAGTGGTTTTAAGATGGGGAAATACGAAATTACCCAAAAACAGTATCAGACCGTTATGGGCAGTAACCCGAGTTGGTTCACTAATTGTGACGACTGCCCCGTTGAAACGGTAATTTGGTTTGATGCCGTGGCATTTTGTAATGCCCTGAGCGATCGTGAGGGTAAGCAGAAAGTATATACCATCAACGGGACGACGGTTACCAGCAATCTAAGTGCCAACGTTAGTTGTTTGCCCACTGGGAGTGAGAGTGGGAATACGCCGCCGGGGGTGGCAGCAGCAACCGTACGCGTTTTGGGAATGGGAAAGACATTGCCAACCCAATGGAAATAAATTTTAATGCCAGTGTGGCATCCACCTACTCGATAGTGGGCGAATACCGAGCCAAGACCGTAAAGGTAGGAAGTTTTATTCCCAGTGCCTTGGGTTTATACGACATGAGTGGCAACGTGTGGGAGTGGTGCCAAGACTGGTACGGTACTTACAGTAGTGGGGCCCAAACAAATCCTACAGGGCCTGCTACGGGGTCAATTCGCGTGATTCGCGGCGGAGGCTGGAACACCTCCCCCGAGTATAGCCGCGTGGCGTCTCGCTCCAGCATCACGCCCTCGGATCGCTCCTCCCTCGTTGGCTTTCGGGTAGTTTCCCTTCAGTAAACATAGCCCCCTACCCGCACGGGCGGGACCATCCATCTGGTTAGGGGGCTGAACAGCGAAGAGAGTTTTGTCACCCCGAAGGCAGCGTAGGTTTGGCCTTGACTTATAAGTTTTAAAAGCGATTAACATGCTATTCTTGATGCAACTCAAAAAATTACCCCTTTATATTGCACTCGCTTTAATGGTTGTTTCATGCACAAAATGGGAACTGCCCGAGAAATGTACCGAAGCACTCCCTACGGACATCAGTATAAGCAGAGAGGGTAATATTATAACCGCAACAGTGGGTACAAACTCGGCTACGTGGAGCTTGGTGAATGCCTCGGGAACAACGGTAAATACAGCATCAGGTACCAGCTACTCATTTACCAGTACTACCTATCCCAATGGCAGCTATACCCTCAAAGCCAGTGGGAAAAATACCTGTGGGTTTAGTTTTAGCTTACAAAAAGCCTATTCGATTTGTACCGACATCGTTCCATCGGATATTAGCATAAGCACCAATGGCAATACGGTGACCGCTACAGTTGGGGTATTGACCGCCGACTGGAGCTTGGTAAATGCTCTCAGGAACAACGGTAAATACAGCCTCTGGCACCAGCTACTCATTTACCAGTACTACCTATCCCAATGGCAATTACACCATTAAGGCCACAGGAAAAACGGCCTGCAACACTTCGTTCAACTTAACCAAGCCCTATACCATCAACACCCCAATAAGCACCTCCCTCGTTGCAATGGTAAGCATACCGGGCGGGACGTTTCAAATGGGCGATACCCGCAATGAAGGATTTAGTGAGGAAAAGCCGGTACATACCGTAACGGTGAGTGGTTTTAAGATGGGCAAATACGAAATTACCCAAAAACAGTATCAGACCGTCATGGGAACCAACCCGAGTTATTTCACCAATTGTGACGACTGCCCCGTGGAACAGGTAAGTTGGTTGGATGCCGTGGCATTTTGTAATGCCTTGAGCGACCGCGAGGGCAAACAGAAAGTATATACCATCAACGGGGCCGATGTTAGCAGCAATCTGAGTGCCAACGGCTACCGTTTGCCCACCGAGGCCGAGTGGGAATACGCCGCCGGGGGCGGCAGCAGCAACCGTACCCGCTTTGGCAATGGCAAAGACATTGCCAATCCAACGGAGATGAATTTTTATGGACTGGCAAATGGTAAAACAAGCTACTCGGTAGTAGGCGAATACCGCGCCAAGACCATAAAAGTTGGGAGTTTTAGTCCGAACGCGTTGGGTTTGTACGACATGAGTGGCAACGTTTGGGAGTGGTGCAACGACTGGTACGGTTCTGACTACTACGCTAACAGCAGTAGCAACAACCCTACAGGGCCTGCTTCAGGGTCTCTTCGCGTGTTGCGCGGTGGTAGCTGGGGCTGGGATCCCGCGATTAGTCGCGTGGCGCTTCGCTCCCGCAACACGCCCTCGTATCGCAACGACGACGGTGGCTTTCGGTTAGTTTCCCTTCAGTAAACAGGGAGGCAGTACGTTTTTTAGGGCGATTAACATTCTATTTTCTTATGCAACTCATTAAATTACCCCTTTATATTGCACTCATTTTAATGGTTGTTTCATGCACAAAATGGGAACTGCCCGAGAAATGCACCGAAGCACTCCCTACGGACATCAGTATAAGCAGAGAGGGTAATATTATAACCGCAACAGCGGGTACAAGCTCGGCTACGTGGAGTTTGGTGAATGCCTCGGGAACAACGGTTAATACAGCATCAGGTACCAGCTATTCATTTACCAGTACTACTTACCCCAATGGGAGTTATACCCTCAAAGCCAGTGGAAAAAATACCTGTGGGTTTAGTTTTAGCTTACAAAAAGCCTATTCGATTTGTACCGACATCGTTCCAACCGATATTAGTATAAGCACCAATGGCAATACGGTTACCTCTACGATTGGGGGAGTGACTGCCGATTGGAGCTTGGTAAATGCCTCGGGAACAACCGTAAATACAGCCTCTGGCACCAGCTACTCATTTACCAGTACCACCTATCCCAATGGCAATTACACCATTAAGGCCAGTGGAAAAACAGCCTGCAACACTGCGTTCAACTTAACCAAGCCCTATACCATCAACACACAAATAAGTACCTCCCTTGTCGAAATGGTAAGCATACCGGGCGGGACGTTTCAAATGGGCGATACCCGCAATGAGGGATATAGTTCTGAAAAGCCAGTGCATACCGTAACGGTGAGTGGCTTTAAGATGGGGAAATACGAAATTACCCAAAAACAGTATCAGACCGTTATGGGAACCAATCCGAGTTATTTCACCAATTGTGACGACTGCCCCGTGGAAATGGTAAGTTGGCTGGATGCCGTGGCATTTTGTAATGCCCTGAGCGACCGCGAAGGCAAGCAGAAAGTTTATACCATCAACGGGGCAGATGTCGGCAGTAATCTAAGTCTCAACGGCTACCGTTTACCCACCGAAGCCGAGTGGGAATACGCCGCCGGGGGCGGAAGTAGTAACCGTACCCGTTTTGGAAATGGGAAAGATATTGCTAACCCAACGGAGATGAATTTTTATGGACTTGCAGCCTACAAGGAGGCTTATTCAGTAGTAGGCGAATACCGCGGCAAGACGATAAAGGTGGGAAGTTTTATTCCTAACGCGTTGGGTTTATACGACATGAGCGGCAACGTTTGGGAGTGGTGCGGCGACTGGTTCGGTGACTACAGTAGTGGGGCACAGACGAACCCTGTGGGTGCTGTAATGGCTGCAACGGGGGCTTCTCGCGTGATTCGTGGTGGTAGCTGGGGCTCCTACCCTGGGGGTAGCCGCGTGGCGGCTCGCTCCTACGGGGGGGGCCGCGGCACCGCCCATGGCTTTCGGGTAGTTTCCCTTCAGTAAACAGAGCCCCCTAACCGCACGGGCGAACCTGACGCTGGAAATCGTACCCTGCCACGAATACCAGCGCCGCTCGCGACAATGCTGAAACACTTGGTTGATGGGTCGTCCGTTTTTAGCTATTTTTTTTCGATAAATAAGCTGTGCCTCTGTGGGCTAAGATTTTTTAGTGGATGTATGGAGTGTATCGACAGTTTAATTTTGATTACTTATTTAAAATCCATTTTGCACTCTGTGGAACTCAGTGCTAACCTCAGTGGCACTCTGTGGTAAAAATGATTACACGAAATTAAAATGTCAGAACAGTAGTTGGAATATAGATAAAAAGGCGATAGTTTTACCTTGTAATCCTAAAGTTAAACTTTAAAATAACAAGGTAAAATGTTTCCAAGAACGATTACTGAGCAGCTATTGGAAGATCTTTCTTTCTTCCCCGTAGTAGGTATTGTGGGTCCTCGGCAAGTGGGTAAAACGACCCTGGCCAAATACTTACAAAGTCAGTTAGAGACGCCTACCTTGTATTTGGATTTGGAATTAGATACCGATGTCCGCCGCTTCGATGATGCCGAAACTTTTTTGAAGACCCAAGCCGATAAATGTATTATTATTGATGAAATTCAGCGAATGCCTCGACTATTTCCCTTGTTACGGGCATTGATTGATGTGGATCGCCGCCCTGCTCGTTTTATTTTGCTTGGTTCAGCCTCCCCCGATTTGATTCGAGGTACCTCCGAAACGTTGGCGGGACGTATTGCTTATACCGAACTCACACCTTTGTCGTTGGTAGAGGTGCAATCCAGGATTCCGATGCGCGAGCATTGGCTGCGGGGCGGTTTCCCCGTGGCAGTTTCAGCCCGTAGAACTACCCAGTCGTTTCGGTGGGTAAGTAGCTTTATCCAAACCTTCATTCAACGAGATTTGCCCGAACTGGGCTATGGTGTCAGTACGGAGACCTTTGGTAAATTGCTCGAAATGTTGAGCCATTTACAGGGAAGTACCTTGGTTGCGACCGACTTAGGGCGTTCACTGGGAGTATCGTCACCTACCGTGAGCCGGTATTTGGATTTGCTCGAAGGTAGTTTTATGATCAGCCGTTTGCAGCCCTATCACGCCAATGTGAGCAAGCGTTTGGTTAAAACGCCAAAAGTCTATCTGAGGGATTCGGGGATATTGCACCAATTGGCACGCATCAATAGCCACGATCAGCTACTGGCTCATCCACTGGTGGGAGCATCTTGGGAGGGATACGTAATCGAGCAAATACGACGGGTAGCGGGCAACGACTGGCAGTACTACTTTTACCGCACCCAAGTAGGCGCCGAAGTAGATTTGGTATTGATAAGCCCCACTGGAAAAAAGACCTGCATCGAAATAAAACTTTCCAACAGCCCCATGATATCCAAAGGTTTTTACGAGAGCGTTAAAGATATAAAGCCTGATTTTCAGTACGTTATTGTGCCCGAAGATAGGGGGTATTCCAAGGCCGATGGCACAATCGTAGGCAATTTATCAGACTTCCTGAATCTTCATTTGCCAAAAATCAGTGAAACGTAAATGATGGGTGTTAAAAGCCCAATGCCAACCTTTTGCGACCCGTCTCATTATTTTTTTGTATTTTTTTACCACTGGATAACTTTCCTTGAAAACTGACTTATTCCTCAATCTTTTTTGTTTTTTTTGTTAAAAAACCTAACGTGAATGAGCCACACTGACCCTTGCCACGCCTATCGCGCCTCCGAGAAGGTGTTTTATGAAGCATTGCAGACAGAACGCCACGAAGCCTTCTCATGTCTTTACCTCCAAACCTACGAACTATGCCTGCCTTACGCCCTCAACAAAGGCAGCGACCAATACGAAGCCGAAGACCTGCTGCAGGAATGTTTGGCCATCTTCGTGGAAAAACTGCGCAATGGCGATTACACCTTTCAGGAGGGGGCCAAAATCACCACCTACTTCTACCGCGTCTATATCAATCAGTGGAAAAAAGCCTTTGAGAAAAAATCCAAACGCGGTGAGGTGCGCCTTCAGGTTCAGAATGGCAATGAGCAGGACGACGAAGAACCTTACAAAGAGAACGTCGCCGCTTCTCCCTTTACGGCCATCCTGCGCGGTGAAAACGGAGAGGAAGAATCTCTTGCCATCAACGATACCGCCTTCAACGACTACGATGACGACGAACGAGCGTGGATTTTCAAAAAACTCACCCGGGCTTTTTCTTTATTGGCCGACGACTGCCAAAAGGTATTGAACTGGTTTTACGTGGAAGACTGGTCACTGCGCCAAATCGCCGACGAACTGGGTATGACCGAAGCCTCAGCCACGGTCAAGCGTTTCAAATGCGCCAAGTACCTCAAGGAGAAATTCCGCTTGGCCTGATAAGGTTTTCA
>JBGAUP010000176.1:0-12565 GCA_044228585.1 Runella sp.
TCAAACGATTATGACCAATTTTATGGGTCAAGTGTGGTAAAATGTAAGTCTCAAAATCTGATTCTGAAACATTCACAGGTAACTTATTCATAGGTTTTTTTATGATAAAGATACTTGAAATTCAACTAAACAACTTTAATGTTAATGTATTCCCAGTAGAGGGTTTAGAATTTTGATAGAGTGTTTTCCACTCCTGACAGCTACCCGAAGGACAATTGTCGAGGTTGGTAGAGGAGCGGGCGCAGGCCAACGAAATCTCACAAACCTCCAGTTGGATGGCTTGGATTTGGTCACTAAGCAAGTTGGCATTGTCAGATTTCAAAACTATCTCTACTGAATACGGGGTGTCTTCGTTGAGTTGATTTTTCTGGGAGGAACTCAAGCATTGGGCTGGATTTGACTGACGGCAGACCGATACTTGCTCTATTGAGTAGTCATTGTCAGCACTTGAGCTGATGTAACCCATACTCCATACTAAAATGGCACTGATAATGTAGGCTTTCATTGAATGGATAATTAAATTGTGTTTTAGGCTGCTACAGTACGTGAAATCACGGTTGAGCAGCCCCAAACACGATTATAAATAACAATGACTGGACTGTCGAGAGGCTTGTTTGAAAATTATCGGGGGGTAGTTTTGCTAGAAGGGGATTTAATACCACATGTTTGGCAGCCATCTTTGGTTCTTAGACAAGCACACCCGCATTTTTGGCAATACCCACCCCCTGTTTTCCTATAAATTACGGGTGATGGGTTAGGAGCTCCGCTATTGTCGTTTCCATCATTGTCTGTAATGATTAATCCGTATTTAGCATTGGAAATATCTACCTGAAATTTAGCCTTCGTTTTCAAAATGACAGACGTTGACGATATATAGGAAAGCGTACCCGTCACAATCGAAAACATACTGGGTTTTTGGTAAATTTGTCCTAATATCGCTACTGTATCTTCGCCAGTTTTAGCTTTAGAAAGAGGGGTGAAATCTACCATAACAACGTCAACTTTCATGCCCTCTACATTTTCTTTGATGAAAGAAGGTGTACTATACTCGATCATGTATCCGCCAGTTACGGCTCGAATAGGTCTTTTGTCTTGATTTGTGGCTGATAATAAAGTAACCAAAAGTAGGCCAAAGGCGAGAGTCGAAGTGATGTAATGTTTCATTTTTGAAAATTGAATTAAGTGAACAAAGGGTTTATAACAAAGTAACAATAAAGCTAAGTTGGACATGAGAGCCACGCTCGTAGCAGTTAAGCGTACGTCGTGTCGAACCGCTGATTTCTGACAAATACACCCGCTGTTGTTCAGTCGTATATTTACGACCCGTATTTTGATTGTTTAGTGAGGCGGTAAGTGTAATATTGGCTTGGTTTTTATCGCAAGTAGGTATATCAAAGACCAAGGATTGATTCAATAGCAGCGGACTATTTTCTTTGATTTTGATGTAATTGTCGGCGTTGCGTTCAAACAGTTTTAGGGTACGCTCTCGGCTATCGAACGAAGCTCCTACTTGGTTGTCGTTGCTGTTGCAAAAAGCACCTGTCCAAATCGAGCCAAATAGGTTTTCAGAATTTTCTCCTCCTTCCGATTTTATCAGCGTAATCTTTTCCAACGTTACCTTATAGCTGCGCGTAGGTGGATTCCCCCAGCTTTTCCCAAGGGTAATTGTTGTGATAAGCATCAAAAGCCACCATTTCATCTATTGTCAGCTGTTTGGGTTAATTTACAATACAAAGGTGGGTAATGGGCCGATGCGAAAAATCATCAGTAGAGGGGAGAAACAAAAAATCCCCCTTGCGGGGGAGAGGAGAAGAATGTAGGTTTGGCTTGACTTCAGCCTTTTAATAATCCATTTTCAATCGCGTATTTAACCAAAGCAGAGGTATTTTTAAGATTGAGTTTGTGGAGGATGTTTTTACGATGACTGATAACCGTAGATTCGCTCACGAATAGTTTATCGGCAATTTCGACACTCGTTAGACCTTCTACCAAAAGAGGTAGGATTTCTTTCTCACGGGAAGTGAGTAATTCTTGGGGATTGAGAAGGAAAGAGCTACGGGTGTTAGGAGTAGGAGGGGTGTTCCTTCGCAAAAGCGTACTCAAAATGGAAGGAGAATAATAAAACTCCCCTTTTTCAATCGTTTCAAAAGCATTTAGTAATTCTCCCGAACCCGTATTTTTGAGGATATACCCATCGGCGCCTGCTTTTATCATTTGCTGAATACTCCCGTAGTCTTCGTACATGGTCACGGCGATAACTTTTACGCTGGGTCGCGTTTTTTTGAGCTGGGTGGTTGCCTTTATTCCGTCAGCGTGAGGCATGTTAATATCCATCAATACCCATTCAGCCCCCGTATTTAGAACTAATTCTACCGCGGTTTCTCCATTGGATGCTTCCCCGACGATTTCAACATTAGGAATTTGGGAAAGTACGTAGCGTAAGCCCTCTAAAAATAATTTGTGGTCGTCCACAATCAAAGTTTTACGAATCATAATGTTATATTTTGCTGGTACGGAATTTCAATGGTGACGTGTACGCCTCTTTCGGGGGCGGTATCCAGATGAAGGGTGCCTTTGAGTAACTGTACTCGGTTTTCGATATTTTGAAGGCCAAAACCTGACGAAAACGGCTTCCGTTCAAAGCCGCGACCATTGTCTTCATATACAATCACCCACTGTTCGTTTCGTTGCAAAAACTGTAAGGTAATATGGGTTGCTTTGGCATGTTTGAGGGTGTTGTTTACCAGTTCTTGTACTATCCTAAAGATATTGATTTCGATAACTTCGGGCAATTTTTCGGGAAAATCAAACCACAGAAGCTCAAACTTGAGTACGTCCACTACGTTTATTTTATATCCCAAATCTTCGACGGCTACCCGTAAACCATATTCAAACAGTAATTTGGGATTTAAATCTTGCAATAAATTTCGAATATCCAGAATAGCTTCCTCCAAAATAGGCTTTAGTTGTGTAAGACGACTATTTTGCTGGGGTTCTATCTCCGAAAGGTACATTTGTAAGGTCGAGAGGCGCATTCCTAAATCGTCGTGTAGCTCGGTGGCCAATTGCTTCCGTTCGGCTTCTTGGGTTTTGACTACGAGTTCGAGCCGTTGGTGTTGTTGAAGGTTTAATGCACGAATTCGCCAACGGTAAAGCCCTATCCCTGTTGTGATGAATCCTAAAATAGTAATCAATTCAAACCACCAAGTTTGCCAAAATGGGGGTAATATTGTTAGATGTAGCCGACGGACATCATCACTCCAAAACTCATCTCCATTAGCCGCCTTTACCTCAAATACGTATTTTCCAGGAGGCACTCTTACGTACCTGACAAAGTCGTTCTCTGTTTTATTCCAGGTTTCTTCCAGCTTTGCCAGTCGGTATTGGTACTTATTTTTTCCTTTGCTTAAATAATCTATCGCAACAAAACGCAGAGAGAACGTATTATGGTCAAAATCTAAGTACAGGGTATCAGTTTCGCCGATGTAATCTTTGTCTTTGGCAGGCTGGTCGTTTATTTCCAATTGCGTCAGTTGTATTTGGGGCTGAAACGTACTGGTACGGATTTCGTTGGGTCGAAAGTAAGTAAATCCGTTTGTCCCCCCAAAATAGAAAACACCGTCATCATCCAACAAATACGAGCGGTTATTAAACTCAGGGCCTTGCAGGCCGTCGGTGAGGTGATAATTACGAAATTGCCGTGTATCGGGATTGAGACTACTCAAGCCTCGATTGGTACTTAGCCAGATATTTTGTTGTTGGTCAAGGAGTAAACCATAAACATACGCATTGGCCAAGCCGTCTTTGGTCGAAAACCTTTGGGTAATTTTTCCATTTTTATACTGGAGAAGCCCATTATTGGTAGCAATCCAGTAGCAACTTCTTTTGGGGTCTTTGAGTAAACTTAGTGCATTACCACCCACGAGAATGCACTCATTCGGAATCCACTCATTCTGGCGAATGGTGCCTTTCCAACAGCTTTCATTGAAGCGGGTGAGCCAGATTTCGCCCGATTGGGTACAATCTACCCAAAGAATGTTAATTCCTTCTAAACCTTTTATTTGAATGAAAACTTCACGGGTCTTATCGAAAATAAAGAGCCCATTTTCTGTACCGACCAATAAGTGGCGGGCGTCCCATTCAGCCAAACATCGAATGATATTTTCGCCTACATTTTGGGGATGGGTCAAGAAAAAGTTTTCAAATTTACCACCGCCCAAGTACTTACTGAGGCCATTGTAAGTGGCTACCCAAATTTGATTTTGTTGGTCACGGAATAAATGATAAATGGATTGATTGGGAATAGAAGTTCGTTTTTGAGGTTGGTAGGTGAGATACTCCTCAATTTGCCCGCTATGTTTATTCCAAACATTAATTCCACCTTGCTCTGTGCCTACCCAAAGATGGTTTTTATCAAAGCTCAACAAGGTTCGTACGTTGGGATCATTGAGAGAGTTACGGGCTTCGGCAATGTATTTTACGCTTTTAAATTTATTTCCACTCCCAATAAGCAGATTGATACCAAGGGGGTCGGGATTTGCCCAAACCAGGCCGTCTTTGGAGATATAAACACTCGTGATTGTGTTGTTACTTAGGCTATTAACGTCATTTTTGTTGTGTAAAAATTGTTGCACACTCCCATCTTTAGAAGCTTTAAGAAGTCCATTACCACCCGTAGCCAGCCACATATCTCCATCGGGTGATTCGGCCAACGCATATACTTCATACAGAGGAATTTTGTTGAGATGGGTATAATTTTGAAAGGTATTGGCACGGGGATTGAAAATAGTAATGCCTTGTGAATGAGATAAATATATGAAGCCATCGCGTGCGTGAAGCACTTTTAAAATAGCGATGGGCTTCCCTATCTGATTTTTGGGGTGATTACTGAAAAAATAACGGGCCTCGTGGGTAGTAGTATCGTACTGCATCAAACCTTTCGATAAACAAACCCATAGTTTCCCATCTTTACCAAAAGAAGTTGCATTGGATACTGACAATAACCCTAAATCGTAGGAAATGCCAGATAGAATTACTTGCTTTTTATGGGTGATATAATCCATTTTGATGACCCCTTCAACTTCAGACCAATACCATACAAATTGATGGTCAACGGCAAAAGGGGTACATGCAACGGGTAATTTCCCTTTTTTAGAAGGTGGGTTTGAGAAGTATTTAAAATTGTCTTTTCGGCGTTGGTAAAGGTTCAATCCATAATCTGTTCCAATCCATAAATCCCCATTGGGAGCCTCTATCATTGCGTTGATAAAGCCTCCTTGTAGCGCGTCGGGCTGGCCTGGGTCTGAATAATATACTTTAAATCCATGACCATCGTAGCGATTCAGGCCATCTTGTGTGCCAAACCACATAAATCCTCGCGAGTCTTTCAACATGGTATATACCGACCCCTGAGACAATCCTTGGTCGGTGCCTATTCGCTCAATAAGGTAGCTTTGAGCCAATAAAATGGGAGGGGTAAGAAGCAATAGGAAAAAGGCGAGTTTTAAGCGCATGAGGTGGTTGGGGGTATCATCTGTTTAAAAGTGAGAGAAAGCCCAATCATTTCTATTGGCAAAATTGGCTTTGACGGACAAAATAGCGTTTTCCATTCATACCGAGTTCATTGCTTGCTTGTCGAGGTGAAATTTCATACTGAAAAACTTGCCCGTCGTTGGCTCTCAAAACCAAAATGGGTGTATTCCCACGGGTCATGATGTCCCATCGGCCTTCATTGCCCGAACGTCCCGCATACGTAAAGTTATCAGTGTAAGTTTGTGATAGGTAGCTGCTATTTTCTTTTTTTGCAAACTGCCCATTGCCGCACAAGTCAATTGAGAACTTGTCGGAAAGGCCATTCCCAGTAGCCAAATATAATAATTCTTTGCCTTTAAGGCGATTTTTCCACTGAAGAGCCAGCGCGGAAGTTTGGGGTTTGGTGAAAGAAACGGTGTTGGCCATTGCTCTAACGGTATTGCTTAGAGACTCATTGTACAGTGATGTGGGTGAAATTACGGCGATATTGATGCCACCTCCGTAGGGTGAAATAAGTGCAATGGTGGCGATTATGTAGGGCTGACCTTTGATAGTGCCGTTGAAAATTACCCAAGCACCCGTTTCGCTATAAGGGTCAAAACGAACATTCAAGTAGGTATTGCTATTGGGGTCTTGTACATTTTTGGTATCGTTTCGCAAAGAACTCAGGTCGTTGTAATTGTGAGGTGCTACCGTAATGATTACTTGCTGGTCGCCGCGCCCAAAGGCAAAACTTCCGTTTTCTTCTTTCATTTGCCACTCATTCGGGGCATTGAAAGCATAACCCAGAAAAGCATTGCTCAGGCGTTGTCCGTTGGCTGTTGGAGTTGAAGGAACTGCCGATGAATTTCGTGCCTGAGAAGTGGCTGGTTGGGCATTTTTAGGGGCAGTAGCATTGCGTTTCATGGGTATATTCACTCCTTCAGTTGTGAGATAATATTCTCCTAAAAACTTGACAAGGGTAAAGGCAATTTTCCGTCCGTTGTCGTTATATACTCCCGAAAGGCCACCTTGTGAAAAAGTAGCTTCGCAACTAAATCGTTGATTTTGAACGGTAAATTCTCCCTCAAATTTGCTGCTTTTTTTGTCAATGGCAAGAATAATGCCCGTCTCGCTACTGGCAAATGTGCCCGTAAAATCGGCAGCTGTTTGTGAGATAACAGGAACTGAAAAAGATACCAAAATCAATAGGACAATCCAGCTTGTGATAGATAGAGTCAGGGGCTTTTTCATGAAAGAGAACATAATGAAAACGTTGTGAATAGGTACGTGCTGAAACCAGTTTTTATTATAGATAACCACTTAACTCAGCAAGAATACAAAAATAGTTGAAGACGCTATTTGCCAGTTTCTTTCTGAGAAGAGGCGAACCGCTGGGTAATATTGTGACTTTTGCAGGAAAGTTTAGATTTTTTTTGTTATTTAGCTGAACTTTTGTGGGTTAAGTCCACAAAAGCTGTCAAAATAGCGTTTTCTTATCCTATTGAATATTAACAGATGATTATTTTTCGCAGAAGCCGCTGGTTACTCCTGTTGATGTGGTGGAGTACGTTTTCGTTTGCACAAAATAAATATTGGATTTTTTTAAAAGATAAAGATGGGCGAGCTATTCCCGCCGTTTCGCTCCAAACCGTTGAAAACCGCCGTTTGCAAGGTCTGCCGTTGACAGATGAGACGGATTTGCCCTTAAAGCAAGAATATTTGCAACAACTTCAAACGATAGATTGTAAACCACAAATCACTTCACGTTGGCTCAATGCGGTTTCTGCGCAACTCACTTCTCAACAAGTCGAAACAATCAAAAAACTGCCCTTTGTAGTAAAAGTCCAACCCATTGATGGTAATTTCTACGTTGCTAAAACCAGCCCACAACGCCGCTCTGCCATGGCACCCGTGATGACCCAAATTCAGGCCGAAGCGTTTAAAAAAGCAGGTCTGACGGGTAAAGGGGTTACGATTGGGGTGATTGACGCGGGCTTTTTTGAGGCACCCATTAACACTTACCTCAAGCATATTTTTGACCGCAACGCAATCATTAATAAGCGAGATTATGTCAATCCTCCGCTGACGTATTCGGATAAATTTTATACTACACAAGAAACCTTTTCTGATTTTCATGGCACTGAAGTATTGAGTGCTATCACGGGCGATAGTCGTTCAGAAAATACCCAAAGTGGCTTGGCAACGGAGTCTAATTTTTATTTGGCCCGCACCGACCACGGCACGCGGGAATGGCGCGGGGAAGAAGACAATTGGGTAGCGGCTATGGAGTGGATGGATAGTTTGGGAGTAAGGCTCATCAACACGTCGTTGGGCTACGCGCAGGGTTTTACTGACCCTAACGAGAATTATCAAATTACGCAGATGGACGGACAGACGAGCGTGATAAGCCGTGCTGCACAAATTGCCGCCGATAAAAAGGGGATTTTAGTGATAGTATCGGCGGGTAATGAGGGCGACGACCCGAGTTGGCGCATCATTTCTACCCCTGCCGACGCGCAAGGCGTACTTTCGATTGGTGCGACCAATCAACGTTTTTGGAATCGCATTGGTTACAGTAGCATTGGCCCTGAGTATCTGCCTTATCTCAAGCCCAACGTGTCGTGCTTTTCGCTGTACGGCACCTCGCTTTCGGCCCCTGTTATCACGGGATTTGCGGCTTGTTTGATGCAGGCCAATCCTACATTGACCAACAAACAATTAATTAGTCTTATCGAAAAATCGGCGCATTTGTATCCCTACGGCAACAACTTCGTAGGCTATGGCGTCCCGTTAGCTTCGCGGGCGCTGGCATTACTGCAGAATCCAGATGAATCAATTACCACTTATTCAAGAGAAGTAAAAGCAGAAGGGGTGTCTTTTTCAATCAAACTTTCTGATGCAACCGATATGGTGTCGGTTTTTCACAAAAAGAACGCCACCCATGTCCAGACGCAAGAAATCGTACGAGTTCGCGAGGGTCAGCTTACCCTCAAACGTCGAGAAGGCGAAACCCGTACGACAATTGACCTAAAAAATGAGGTGATTGAAGTGATTTGGGAGTAAAGTACTATAATTTTTCCCCTCCTTTTAGAATATTTTCTTGGTCGCCAAAATCGGGATTTTGGTAAATAGCTACTCCATTGTGGTATTCTGTAACAGGTTCTTGCCCTGGACGGTGACGGTGAAAAGGTAAAGCTTCTTTGGTGGAATAATGGCAAACGTAAGATTTACGAGTGCGGTCAGGATTCGTAATAATGTCGCCGCCGTGGGCCAAAGCTGCATGCCATATAAGTACGTCACCTCGTTTAATGAGGAGGGTATCTTTGGGATATTTGAGTTCGGTACAGGTTTTGTCCAGATAATCAGCAAATTCGAGTGGTGTTCGGGTAGAGCGTTGGTTGAAAACAATGCCGTTGCCAAAATTGAACTTAGGCATTTTGTGAGAGCCGATGTAGTAGTACAACGGGCCAGAGTCAATTTTTATATCTTCGAGCGGAATCCAAGCAGCAGCTAAATGGCTGGGCATTTTGGCCGTAACCCACGGAAAATCTTGATGCGTTGGTTGTTGACTTCCGTACATAAACGTCAAGCTTTGCATCACGACGGTGGGTTGTTGGAAAATCGCGTCTAAAAATGTTACAATGGCGGGGTGAGTCATCAGCTTTTTACCTGCTACCGAAAGATTGTGAAAGTCATTGAGTTTGACGTATTTTCCTTTCAAGTCTTCTTTTGGAAAGTCTTTGATTGGACGTTCGCGAACGGGGTCGAATTTGGGTAAATCAATGCGAGTCCACATTTTATATTTATCGGGGTGCTCCACTAATTCTTCTACATCAGTCCAGAATAAATCAAGTAGCTCTGACTGAATGGCCTGCTCTAAAATAACATACCCGTTTTTTTGCCAAAACTTTAATTTTTCGGCCAAATTGTAAGAAACAGGAAAAGGAGGTTGGTAATGTTTTACGAAATCATCCACGTTTGCATCTTCGCGGTCTATCCAAGGAAGGGTGGCTGCATCAAACTCCGTTTGCGGGAACAATTGTTCTTTGACGGTCAATGCTTTTTGCTTAATTTGGGATAATACGCCCATAATAATGGAGAAGTTAGTGATTTAAATTCCAAATATAAAACAGAAATGTTTGTATCAAAACCTCCCTTGCAACAAATACTTGTTGGTACAGGCATACAACGACGAGTAAAACGTGAGGTGCGGGCGATTGGTCTCGATGCGCTTTTCGAGGCGTAGAATGGGTGTTTTGGGTGCAATCCGCATAATATTGGTCAGGGGCGCAACGGCATTAGTTGCCCATACTTTCTCTTCTCCACCTTTTACAATAACGTTGTAACGGTTGCGCAAGACCTCGAATAAGGAGCGATTTTCTAAGGTTTGTTGGTGAAAATCGGGGACTTCATCGGCGGGAAGGGCGATTCTTTCGTAGAATATCACTTTATTGTTGACCAAACGCAAGCGTTCAAAATGATAGAAAGAAGTAACGCGCTCGGGGGGGGTAAATAGAAAGTCTTCTGGGAAATTGCCCAAGGTTGGTTTCTGTAAAATTTCGGTACGAATCTCGGCCTCATCGAACGAGTGAATAGTATCATAAGGTTGAATAGACAACATCCCTAAGCCAATCGGAAGGGGTTGTACCACACTTCCCTTGCCTTGGTATTTTTTGATGTATCCTTCCTCTGCCAGCATTGAAAGTGCTTGTCTTATAGTGGGCTGAGTTAGGTTGTATGCCTGTTGGAGTTCTTTTTCGGACGGAAGTAAACTTCCTATTTTATACGTACCTTGTAGTAATTGTTGGCGGAGAGTTTCGTATAAATGTTGATAGTGGGGTAAGCGAGCAGAAACTTCAGACATGGGTTTAAGGTTTTTATTGGGATAAACTTGGCACTACTTATTTGAATATTTTTCTTAACATTGCATCATGCAACCAATCGTTCCTGTACATTATTTTCTTATCGTCGCGGCAGCTCTATTTAGCATTGGCTTAGCGGTTATTATTACTAAACGCAATACCATTGCGGTGTTGATTGGCATCGAATTGATTCTTAATGCCGTCAATCTCAATTTAGTAGCGTTTGCTCAGTATGACCCTGTCCGTTTGACGGGACAAATGCTCGCTTTGTTTGTGATTGTGGTAGCAGCGGCGGAGTCAGCAGTGGCTTTGGCTATTGTTTTGAAAGTATATCGCCACTACCAAACTACTGATTTGGATAAAATAAGTTTGATGAAAAAATAGACATTCGTACGCTATTCGAAGGGTTCTGACGTTTATTTATCAAGAACAAAAAGCAGAAGACTTAATGAGATTGTCTCATAATGAATAAACTTACCATGAAAAGTTTTGTATTCCTTCTTTCGTTATTGACGGTATGCCAAATCGTTGAGGCTCAACAAAGTTCTAACAATAGAAAACGTAAGAATGACCCCCAAAATGTGGTAGATGCTACCAAGTAAAGAAGGTTGGAAAACAGACAAAGGCATGATTTTTATTATTATGGGGCCACCCGATCGCGTTCAGCGTAGTAAAGACCGTGAAGTATGGGTGTTTTCGCAACGGGCTAATTTCTCAGAAATCAACTTCACTTTCAATCGCCGTCCCAATCAGTTTGTGGACGATCATTACGAACTCCAACGCTACGTAGAATATCAGCCGATTTGGTATCCAATGGTGGAAGCTTGGCGAACTGGGGCGGTGAGAGAATGATTTTAGGTGTCGAACTCTAAGTGCAGAATGTCAAAGTGGAGAAAAAGTGTCAAGTTCAGATTGCAGAATATCGAATAAAACAACTCGACACTTTGCAATCTGAACTCGACACTTTCTTTACTTAATATTAATATCAAACGGCATTCTTGCCTGTACGCCTTCCATTTGTTGCAACTTCTTGAGTGTTTTGAGATAAGGAGCAAAATTTCCTAACTTTTGTTGAAGTACTTGCTCTTCGGCATTGTCCGTGAGTTTATTGATTAACTCGTCAAATACATTTTTCTCTTTGGGGTATCTTACCCGGTAATCGCCTTCTTTCAATTTGGCTGCTTGAGCTGCTACTTGAATGGCTTTGTCTAACCCTCCAAACTCATCCACCAAGCCGTTGGCTTTGGCTTCCTTGCCCGACCATACGCGCCCTGATGCCAACGATTGCAGCTTGGCCAATGGCATTTTACGACCTTCGGCGGCTTTCTTGGTAAATGCGGCATAGATATTTTCGGTGCTGCGTTGCATACGGTTGTTTTCAAAGGGTGTCATTTCGCGGGTTACGCTCGGCCAATCAGAGTGGGCGTTGGTATTGACGCGGTCGAAAGTGATACCCAACTTGTTACGGAACGCATTTTCAAAATTGAACAGTACGCTAAAGACTCCTATCGAACCCGTGATGGTGTTGGGCTGAGCGACAATTTTATCGCAACCCATTGCCATATAATACCCACCGGATGCGGCTACATCCGACATGGAAGCTATCACAGGCTTTTCTTTGCGGGTAAGTTGTACTTCGCGCCACATTACATCCGATGCCAACGCACTGCCACCAGGTGAGTTGATACGCAGTACTACGGCCTTCACTTTTTTGTCTTTACGGGCTTTACGGAGTTCTTCGGCAATGGTTTCTGAACCAATATTTCCGTCACCACTTTTTCCCGAATAAATAGCCCCCTCGCCGATGATGACCGCAATGCGACTATCTGATTTGCCTTCTTTGACGTGCTTTTCGGCTTTCAGATATTTACCAAGACTAACAAACTTGATTTTGTCGTCTTCTTTCAATTTGAGTTCATTACGAAGGGCTGTTTCTACTTCGTCATAGTAGCCTACGTGGGTAATTAGTTTGTATTTTAGCGCGTCTTGCGGCGCGTCTATGCTCAGAGAATCTGCCAGATTTTTGAGTTGCTTTACGGAGATATTTCGAGACTGCGCAATTTTCTCAACAGCATGGTCAAATATAGTATTAACCAGTACTTGATTTTGTAAGCGGCTGGCATCGCTCATGTTTTCGCGGAAAAAGGGTTCTACGGCACTTTTGTATTCGCCTACACGAAACACCAACG
>JBGAUP010000177.1:0-12548 GCA_044228585.1 Runella sp.
CTAAGGCTGTCTATTTTACGGCTGTGGGCGGTCATTCTCACCCTATTTATTGAGTCTGGAAAAATTTCTAAAACCGCATCAACCATAGGTTGTGCTTCGGCCAAAGCAGCTTTGGTGATGGCCTCTAATTCGGATTCGCTTGGAATCATTGCTTCAAAATCAATGTTTGCAAGCGCTTCCAACCCATTCGTCTCTTTATGAAGTCCACTTTTCATTTCGATTTTTGTTCCTGTACCCTTAGTTTTAGGGGCTTTTCCAGTACTTTTAGCTTTGTTTGCTTTGGGTTTTTCATCCTGCTGAAACGCATATACCGATACCCCCAACATCAGCAAAATCACTAAGAGAACCCCTGCTAAATTTCCGTTGCTGGTAGAAGGCCGTGCCGATACGCCCAAAATTCGCTGAACGCGGTTCAACAACATTCCTTTTTTGGAGGCAAATGCCATAGCCAAAACAGGCGTTGAACGAAAAGACGCTACTTCGGCCAACGCTTTTGCTAAAGCCATTTTATCCCCACACACCTGAATCGCCACATCATCGCAGCAGTGTTCGCGTTCTTCACGCACCCGTACCGACAACCACCATAACGCTGGATGAAAGAAATATACTACTTCTACCAACGATTGTAGTAAATTCACCAAGTAATCATAGCGTTTTACGTGGGCCAATTCATGCGCCAATACTGCCTCTATTTGCTTGTTGGTCAACCCCGTAACCAACCCTACGGGCAGCAGTACTACGGGCTTTATAAAGCCAATAACCATTGGGGTATTTACCCGTACCGATTCAAAAAGGTGTACAGTTTGGCGTACTTGTAAGGTAGCTGCAATATGCCTAAACAATGATTGTACGCGAGGCTCGGTTAAGCGAATACCCTCGGCACGAAGCTGCTGGACATATACCCAACTTCCCAGCAAACGAATGAGTAGCACCGAAGCACCAAGCACCCAAAACAATACAATACTGTCTAAGTGGATTTGCAAAAAGAGCAATACCTGCTTATACCACGGCAAGGACACTTGAGCATAAGCCAATCTCGAAGCAAGATATTGAGTGGAAGATACCATTTTGGACGTCACTGGCGAGGTGGCGTAAGGCTGATGGTAAACCGCAAACGTGACAACCGATGTCACAAGCTGCAAAGTCAGGGCAGAAATCCCTACCCAATAACGACCGTAACTCGACCGCCGACGCAACGCGTACAATACAATGGCGGCAATTAAAACAAAGGCAAAACCTTGCCAAATAGCGTGGAGCAATGTCCAGCCTAAGGCAGAAATAATTGATTCTGAGATGAATGAGGTGATTTTCATGGCTGTTGTTCGATTTGGTCTAAGAGTTTACGAATTTCATCGAGTTCGGCAGGGGTGGTTTTGTGATTACCCAACGCTTGCATGACAAGCTTGCCCGCCGAGCCGCGAAAGGCTGTATCTACAAAACGCTCTAAGAGCGTCGTTTGGGTTTCTTCTTCGCTGACATTGGCTTCATACACGTGCGAACGAGCTTCTTCCAAACGGGTCAGAAGCCCTTTTTCGTACATGATTTGCATCAGTTTGAGGGTGGTGGTGTAACCCACGTCGCGGTTTTCGGCAAGTCGTTCATTGACCTGCCGCACAGTACAAGGGCCTTCCTGCCAAAGTACCTGCAAAATTTCGAGTTCAGAATCGGTTGGTTTCATGGTTTTTGTTATGCCCTCAGGCATCCATTATGTTCTACGAATAATTTCGTAGCAAACATATACGAAGACTTTCGTAATGTCAAGTTTTTAGTACGAAATTTTTCGTAGAGCCCATTTAAAATCTATTTTGCCTTGCGACGTTTAGTATCAAATCTTTCTTCTGCCATGATAAAACAGCTCTTACTTTTTCTCACTGTATGTCAAATTGTAATTGCTCAGGAAATCCGATTCAAAGGAAATGTCATTGATGCTAAAGACAACGTCCCCTTGCCCTTCGTCAACGTCCGTATCAAAGGCCAAACCGCAGGTACTCTGACCGACATGGAAGGGAGGTTTTCGTTACGACTTAAATCCCCCTCCGACACGCTGATTGTAAGCATGGTAGGCTACGAGACCGTTCAGCTCAAGCCGAAAGGGGCAAACATCACTATCAAACTCAACCAAAAAGCCAATGATTTGGCCGAAGTACGGATACGCCCTGGAGAAAATCCAGCCTGGGCAATTATTCGTAAAGTACTTGCCAATCGCCCCCAAAATGATCCCAATCAGCTTGATTCGTATAGGGCTAATGCTTATACCAAAATCTTAGTGGTTGTTGACAGTATCAATCGAGTGCTAAAAGACTCAACCAAAAAAGTGATTGGTTATAAAAAAGTAACAGCACCCATCTACATTGTAGAAAATGTTAGCGAACTGATTCATAAAAAACCCAACAAAAACAAAGAAACCGTACTCGCTTCGGTCAATAACCTCGCGCAAGTGTACAGTCAAATGCTCAATTACTTGCCGCTCGACCTACACAAGCTTGATTTTTATTCTGAACTCTACAATTTTACTCTCCTCAAACGATTTTACGTCAATCCGCTCAACTCAAAGGCTTTCTCGCAATACGATTTTACGCTCGAAGACACGCTTTTTCACGAGCGTGATTCCACGTTTATCATTAGTTTTTGGCCTTACCCCAAAACCAATTTTGACGCACTCAAAGGCGTTATGCACATCAATACCGACGGCTACGCCCTCGAATACATCCAAGCCGCTCCCGTTGATACGCTGCAAAATTTTGGCTTTCGTATTCAGCAACAGTACCAACGAGTAGCAGGGAAGTGGTTTCCGCGTACTGCCATTCGACCCAAGGCTACACGGGGGCTTTTCAGGTACGGTTTATCACGCAACTGCATGACGTTAAGATTAACCCCGTGCTGGACGACCAACTTTTTGATGAAGTCCAGCGAGCTATGCGGCCTGCTGCCACGCGTCATACTTACGAAACCTTTAAAGCACTGCGCCCCGATACGCTGACCGAATGGGAACGTAAAATGTATTTTAGCTTCAAAAAACCCAACGGCCTCATCAGCCGCCTCGACTCTACCTATGGGCATATTTTAGGGATTATATTGAGTAACGTGTTTGAAATAGGCCCCATTGAACTCCAACCCAGTGATTTGTTGATGGGTAACTCCGCTGAATTTTTGCGGTTTGGGGTGGGACTTCAAAACATTCAAAGCAATCGTCCGCGATTTCGACTCTACGGCTATGCTGGCTACGGCCTGAAAGATCAGCGTTGGAAATACAAACTATTAGCGAGTTGGCACATCACCCGCGACCGCTACAATCGACTCAGTATTTATCACCAACGCGACCTTGTCCAACCAGGCACGACCGACTTTTTGGGGCCCAATTATCTCATCGAACCCAAACCTTCGCTCCCTTTTTTTTCCCAGAAAGACTCTATTCCTTTTCAGGCTGACTATTACCAGCGCTACGGAGTGTCGATTCATTTTAAACCATTTTCGTGGACCTGGTTTCGGCTAGCCCTCAACCACGAGCAACGAACCCCGAGTTATCGCTATTTCTTTCAAGACCAAAACACCTTTGAAACCACCGAACTTACCCTCGACTGGCGTTTCGCGTTTCGGGAGGTTATTTACCGAACGGGGCGAATGGAGTCGGTCGTCAATCGCTATTTTCCCATCATCAACGTGCAAATTACCAAAGGCTTGCCCTCCCTCGGTAGCCAATTTGACTACTGGCGGTTAGCCATGCAACTTTACTTTCAATTTAGAACCAGACGCCTCGGCTTTAGCAACATCAAACTGGCAGGAGGTTTCACCAGTGGCGATATTCCTTATCCTTATTTGTTTGGTTCGTTAGGGAGTTCGGGACTTATTAACATCACAGGGCTCAATTCTTCCAGTTTCCCGCTGGCCAATTTCCGTACCTTACCCACTTACACCTTTATTTCCGAGCGATACGCGGCGTTGTATTACAGCCATGACTTCAGCCGTACGCTGCTCCGTCTCAAAAGCAAATACACACAGCCTCGGCTGTTGGTGTATAACAATGTCATCTTGGGGAGCTTCCGCCATCCTGAAAAACATTCCTTTTCGTGGCAATACCAGTCTGCCCCTTTTTATGCCGAGGCAGGGCTTGAAGTACGCGACTTAGTACGGATTCCTATTCGGAGTATTTTTCTGGGCACAGGCATCGGAGTAGCGTACCAATACGTACCAGCTCCCGTAGGACTTTGGCAAAACAACGCAAAAGCCTATTGGTTGGGCATAAATTTGAGCCGATAACCCCTCAAAGTCATTATCTTTGCACCTCAAATTTATTGCAATGACCACTACAATCGTTCCCCAACTCCAAGCTACGCAACAAGCCGCGGCCCAAGTCCGCCGTTTGACAAGTGAGCAAAAAACGGTACTACTAAACCGTTTGGCTGATTTACTTATCGAAAATCAAGTCTATATCATGGCTGAAAACCAAAAAGATATGGAACGGATGCCCGACCGTAGCGACGGAACGGGAGACCCCAAAAAAGACCGTTTGTTTTTGAACGAAAAACGGATTCAGGGATTAGCCGATAGCCTTCGCGACGTAGCGCTGTTGCCCGACCCGTCGGGGCAGGTGTTGTTGGAGCGAGAAATTGAACAAGGACTCAAGCTCAAGAAAATGGCCGTGCCGTTGGGTGTGGTGGGAGCAATCTACGAATCGCGCCCCAATGTGACCGTGGACGTGGCTTCGTTGTGTTTGCGTTCGGGTAATGCTTGCGTGCTAAAAGGTGGTAAAGAAGCCGATTTCTCCAATCGCTGTTTGGTGGGTTTGATTCACCAAGCCTTACAAGAAAATAGCGTGGACACCAACGCCGTAATGCTACTCCCTACCGACCGCCAATTTGTGATGGAACTGCTCACCGCCACGCGCTACGTGGACATCATCATCCCGCGCGGGTCGGAGTCGTTGATTCAGTTTGTTCGTAAAAACTCCCTCATCCCTACCATCGAAACGGGTGCGGGGGTATGTCATGGATATGTAGAAGCTACGGCAGATTTGACAAAAGCCCGTGACATTGTGGTGAATGCCCGCGTATCACGCCCTTCGGTGTGCAACTCCATGGATTGCGTGATTGTTGACCGCGCCATCGTCGCTGAGTTTTTACCTATGCTCAACGACGATTTCATCAAATGGAACGTAGAAGTGTATGCCGACGATGCGTCTTACCCGATTTTTGAAGGCATTTCCTATCCAAAACTACAACACGCTCAACCCCAAGACTTTGGACGCGAGTTTTTGGATTATAAAATCGCCGTAAAAGTGGTAGATGGACTCGACGAAGCCCTTTCCCACATTCAAAACTACTCGTCGCGGCACTCAGAGGCCATTGTTTCTCAAAACCAAGCGGCGATTGACCGTTTCTTGAATGAAGTAGATGCGGCGGCGGTTTATGCCAATGCTTCTACGCGTTTTACCGATGGAGGGGTGTTTGGTCTTGGGGCTGAAATCGGTATTTCTACCCAAAAACTCCACGCCCGTGGCCCCTTTGCCCTCGAAAAACTCGTTACCGAAAAATGGGTCGTTGTGGGCGATGGACAGGTGAGATGGTGATAAAACTACAATCTTCCCGAAAATTTTAGAACTTTCGGGAAGATGCTAAAATTTATTGAAACACATGAAGGGCAAGGTGTTCATAGAAACTGGGTATTTCTATCACCTTCAAGGTACTTACTAAACGAAATTCGTACTTTTAAGTACCCTTTTTTTGCCGTACAAGGTAAGTAATAGAGATAGGGCTTTTCACCAGGTTTGTAAGAACCACTACTATTGAAAATAACATTTACTTTACCCTTTGTCATTTTTGAATTATCAAAGGGCGTGCAGCTTCTTAGTTTGTAAATATCGGCGTTTGGCGACAACACATAAATTTCGGCATCACCATCTAAAGTACCCTCAACATGAATGGAGTAGCTGTCAGTTCTGCTAGTTAAAAATAGCTCCCTGACCTCTGGTCTAAAAATCTGTTTCTTTGATACATCGTGTATTTCGTAGGTATCCACACCCCAATCGCAACTACTCAGTAGTAGGCAGCCAATCACAACCAATATTGGTTTCCTCATTTTATTGCACCTTTGGCAAAGTCCAAAACTTTGCCAAAGGTAGGTTACTTCGACCAAACAATCACTTTTTTGTAAGGTTGAAAAATCACGGGGCCGACCAACCCATATTCTTGGATGATGCCTCGGTCGGCTACGGCTTTGTTGAGCGCATGAAGGCGGTTATTGAGGGTTGTCGAAACTTGAATTTCTATTTTATTTTCGCCTGCTTTCAAGGTATTTCCTAAATCAACTTTGGCACTAAGTTGGTCAATAGGAATAAGTTGCTCATTTACCTTTAACGTAAAAGCATCTACTACTTGCCCAAGGCTCAGAATGGCTCCATTGCCCGTATTATTCCATGTCATTGGAAGAGTCAGGGTATGCGTGTAAGTGCCTACACCTGAGACATTTTTCAGTTCGGCAATGTCAGGCCAGGGCTGTAACGAATTCAAAATCAACGTTATCAACGACTTTGACGTTTCCGCTCCAGCCGCGCCCGTTGTGCCATATTTATTCTTTGGTTGCCAATCTTCTACTTTCAAACTCCACGCTGCTTGTGTGAGATCTATTTTTTCGAGGGGCACTTCAATGGTCGTTTTTACGGTTTGTCCATTACTCAGCTTCGTGGTATAATTACCCGCTTTAGTGGCAACTATTGCTACTCCTCCGTTGGATGACTGAGTCACTGCATCTGCATCTGTTTCGTTGATATAAACTTCTGCCATGGTCAAACCAAATCGCGCAGGATTTTGGGTGATACCTACAAGCACCGACTCATCTACGGCCAAATCCACGGCAATAGTTACCAGTTTACCATCGGTTGTATAATGAGCGATTGGAGTTATTTCGCCCGACCAGGCATTGAGTAAAAAAGGTTGTCCAACCCCTTCCAACGTTACTTTTGTGGTCAATGGCGAGCCAATTTTTGTCCCGTAGTTCAGCCCTTTTACTCGAATCGTTTTGGGTTCTTCAAAGATATTTCCTGGCGTAGTGGTCAAGCCTTTGTAACGTTCTTCTTTGGCATTAGGGGTAGCAGGAATTTGATCATCGCCTTGGTTATACAAAAAGTAATAATCCGTTTTTGACGCTGGGTCGTGGCGGCGCATGGTCATCAAATTAGAGGGTTTTTCGGGATTTGATGCAGGCAATATCCCCAAAGATTTTAGCAACTTGGGTACATCGGCTTCCGTCGCCGCTTTATGTACCGTTTTTTGCGACATCAATTGATCCAATACTTCCTTTAAAACAGCATCTTCTTCGGGTTTATTACTGGGTGTATTGGCGGGCAACTGCCCCACAATAATTACTGGGAAGCCTTGTTTGGCAAAAGCTAAAATCTTTTGTGCCGTAGCCACTGGTAGAGTATTTTTGGCAGGATTAAATACAGAGGCCGACTGCAAAAAACCATTCAAAATAAACGCTTTATACGCTGGCCCTTCTTCGTAGAGGCGATTATTTGAAACCGTAACTTGCGGAAGATTCAATAAAGTTGGGTTGAGATAATCCCAAGTAAAGCCCTCTTCTTGCAACGAAAGATCATTCCAAAACCTAACATTGCCAATACCTGCCACAAAAGGCGCGGGAAACGAATAGTTTTGCATATAGACCGCCACATCTATCTTGGCCACACCTTGTTTAAGCACTTGCTCGTTGCGAGCCATCCAAGTATTAATCGTTTTGGCTTCGGTAAACCAAATTGGGTTTCTTGGTCCCCAACTATTGGCAAAATTGCCCTCCGCAAAAGTATTATACCCTGGCCATACCGACTTTGGATTGAAAGTGTAAGGATATACGTGATAAACGCCTTTGGTCTGCCCGCTGGCAAAGCATTTGTTCATTCTCACAATAATATCTTGAAAAGTTTGGGCATAATTCAACGAACGTGCAGCCGCCAATTCGTTTGAATACCACGTATTTAGACTAATATGATTGGCTGACGCCATGGGTCGGTAAACATCTATTTGGTCGCCCGAAGCCAACGTTTCATGTTCGGGGCGGTCGAGGTGATAGGTCACATCCAATTGGTCAGGAGTGTTTACCGTAGGTACATCTTCTGGCTGAAGTCTAAGTGCCAAGTTATAGCTATTGGCCCAAGCCGTAAAAGGTTTGATACGGTATTCTACAAACATTTCTGTTCTAACTTTGTTGTAATCAGCACGGATTCTGGTATCGGTTTTGTTGCTATATGTGTAGTAATGCTCAATGTCTAAACCAGCCCCTTGACGTCCCCAAACACGGTCAATGCCCGCATCAATCAAAGCTGGTAAATTGGAAATCAAGTCGTAGCCTGCTCTTGCCGTAAACTCTTTGGCCATATTGCTACTCCAAACATCGCTTGGTGCGCCAAAACCATCAATAGAATGGGAGTCCACAAAAATATCCCCTCCCCCATTCTGCTTTAAGAGGTTTTTGATGGCATCGGTCCAATAAGACTCATATCCTTTAATGAGTAAATCTGTTCCTTCTCGGCTAAACACTTCGGGCTGAGGGTCAACCGTTTGCATTCTAAACGTAATCAATACCCAATTATCGTTTCCTACGGGGGCTGTCCAACTCAATCGGCCTGTAGTTGAGCCGCCAAAAAATCCAGCGGTATTGGTCTGCGTAATTTTATCTGTCAAATTGATAGCAGACCCATGCTCAATGGTCATGAGTTTGGAGCCTTTTGGGGGCAGGTTTGTTACTTTGTATGCCTGCACCGCAAGGATTGTCCCTTTGCCGGGCAACGAATCGTTGAAAGTTTTTCCGCCCGCCATCAAAGTATCAGCCGCAGCAAGCGTTTTTCGTACGTAATCGTGTTTGGCCGAAAAATTGCCTGGAATAGGCGCACCTGTTTTATACTTCAAACTAACTTTTATGCCTATTTCGTTGGATTTTTTCAGGACGGCTTCTATTTGATTGAGGGTTGGTTCGCCCCCTTGGCCAATTTCGACCCCTGCAATCCCCGCGGCTTTCAGTTCAACGAGTTGTTTTTCTAATTCGGCTATTTCGGCAGTTTCGGGTGGGAAGTTCCACCTTACCCACGGAAAATCTACCGACGAAGGGTTGGCGAATGAACTACTTGTAAGTGGTGTAATAGGGTTGAACCTTTGATGATTTTTTACCCCTGTATTTTTTTTGCTACACCCCCAAATGAAGGTCTGAGCAAAAAGGAACGAATAGATGAGTAGTCTTTTAGCCATAATATTATTTGTACTATTTTTTATGCGAATATTACAAATATAGAAAGGCTCAATAACCCAATCATTTAAACTCGACAGAATCTCAGATTGATTCGATAGAAACTTGAATTATCTCGGTCAATTGATTTGCAGTAATTTGCGGAACTCCCCGAAAGTTCAGAACTTTCGGGGAGTTTTCACAATATCTCCTTTACGCTTATGAAACACCTATTGTTGGTGGTTTCTTTTTTGTGTATGTCTGAAACCATGAGTGCCCAAAACAATCTCGCCCAGCGCCTTTTCGACGCCCACGAGTTGTTCAAAGAAAAGAGCGTCGGTGTACGCCGCGAGTTCAAGCACCGCCATTTGGTGCCGCTTATCGAACGTCTAAAAACGAGCCCCAATTTTGCGGTAAGCGAAGCTGGAAAATCGTTTGAAGGGCGTAGCATTTACCAAATCAAATACGGGAAAGGAGCTCCTCCTGTGCTTCTTTGGTCGCAAATGCACGGCGACGAAGCCACCGCTACGATGGCATTGCTCGATATTTTCAACTTCTTGAATGCCAGCGGTGATGGTTTCGACGACCTCCGTAAAAAGTTGTTGGAGAAAAGTACCTTGTATTTTGTTCCGATGCTCAACCCCGACGGAGTAGAACGTTGGCAACGTCGGACCTCCCAAGAAATAGACATGAACCGTGATGCTTTGCGTCTGCAATGCCCCGAATCACAATTGCTCAAAAATCTTCAGCAAACCCTCAAACCGCTCGTGGGCTTCAACCTCCACGACCAAAGTCCGCGTTATAGTGTCGGAAATACCAAAGAAGTAGCAGCTATTTCATTTTTGGCCACGGCTTATAATGAAGAACGAACGATTAATTCGGTGCGTGAACGAGCCATGCAATTGATTGTGGGTATGAACCGTGACCTGCAAAAATTTGTCCCGAATCAAGTAGCAAGGTATTCTGATGAATTTGAGCCACGAGCTTTTGGCGACAATATTGCCAAGTGGGGTACAAGTCTTGTTTTGATTGAATCGGGAGGCTACAAAAACGACCCCGAGAAACAGTACTTGCGCAAAATGAACTTCATTGCCATTTTGACGTCCTTGGCGTCTATTGCCGACGGAACTTACGCCCGCGAAAATCGAAATGATTACGAGAAAATCCCACAAAACGGACGCAACCATTTTGATCTCATCGTCCGCAATGCCCGTACCCAACTCAATGGTGTCACATATACTGTTGATATCGCTATCAATCGCAACGAAGTCAATAATGCCGATGCGACGGCTTTCAGCTACCGGAGCAGTATCGAAGATTTTGGTGATTTGTCGGTTTTCTATGGGATTGATGAAGTGGACGCTCAAGGGGCGATGCTCGTAGATGCCAATGGAAAACCTATCGTCTTGAGATTGGGCGACCGTGGTAACTTTGAACTTCGCTCGGATAAGAAAAGTTGGAAAGTAGAAAGTGGCTTTTTGAAAAATCTATGATGTGAAAGCTGTGGTTTTTGAGCGGATAAACTGGTTTTTTTCGCAGGTCTGAGCCAGAGCAGCGGCCAAAAAACAGCATAGAAAAAGCGTGATGTGAAATTTCATTGACTTCATTTTGGCTTCCCTTGGAAATTGATTAGAACTTTCTTTTTTCTCGAAAACCCCCAGTCATAGTTGGCTGGGGGTTTTGATTTTTAATGGGTTCAACACAGAATAATACAATTTTAAATAGTTTTTCATCTGTTCATTCCCAAGTGAGTGATTTTGGGGTATAGCTATTCCATCTCATTTGCCGTGAGTTACGTTTTTTGATGATAAAATTACCCTTTTTAGGCTGCTTGTCGAAGTTCCTTCTTGGCTTTTTCTTGCCTTCTTGCAATCTTGACAGCGTTGGCTGTGTGGATGCCAAAAAACAGCCAAACTTTCTCGGTAATAGGGTTTTGAGCCTTGATTTTGTGAAGAAGATAGTGTTCTTTTTCTGTGCCAAAACTCCCCTCCAAAGAGGTACTTCGTTGCTTGTTGAGTAGCTCTTTTATTTTTTTGGTTGGCTTGTCATCTTTACCTGCTCCTTTGCGAACAAAGTTTGTTTGAATGCTATTTTGAGTACAAAATCGTCTGTTTTCATTGGTAGCATAAATCTTATCTGCCGATAAGTGTGTACATTCTCCAAAGTTGTTTTTATGCTTCAATACGCTTATTTTGAGTCTCTTACATTCATTGAATGCTTCATAACTACCATGTTCAATAAGGCTGATACCGCCTACTTGTACTTTATGAACTTTTATACCAAATTCTACTGGTTTGTTTTCTTTGCCTCTGACAATAGGGCGAATATAAGGCTTATGTAAGCTTACGATCCGATGCTTAATCTTTGACTTGGGATGCTTAAAATAGTGATTTTGTTGTTGATAGACTTGTTTGATGGTCTTAAAAATAGACGCCTCTTTACTGGAGAATCCGACCGCTTTGGTCTGGTTGAGAATCGCTTGAAATTCGCTAATTCCTTTCGATAATAAATGAAGAATCGCTCGTTTTCTGGCTTGAGTTTTTCGGTGTGTTTTCTTTCTAAGTTTAGAATACACCAAATGTTTTTTTTTCTGCTCTTTGAACTTGGAGCGTGGCTCTTTCAACTTGTGAGTCCTACAAAATTGAGGGATTTGTTTGTTCCATAACCATTCACAACATTCCCAAAGCATCTTCAAATCGGTCGGAAAACGAATATACACCTCATAGCAAGTTGCATCCGCGAACATTACATTTTTCTCAGGCAAATCCTCTTTCCAGTTTTCAACCATTTTTGACTGAAAACTCTCTAAATCAATATATCGTCCAAGATAACTCCTAACACTTGATACAAATGAATTGTCCTTAATAAATTCATTATCAGTTAGTAATACGCCACAAAACATCTGCATCGCCCAGTCGGTGTTGAAGCGTTCCAACAGTTTTTCATCACTCAATTTGGTGTAATGTTTCAAGAACATCAACCCAAAATAGCCTTGAGCAGGAAGCCACGATGGCGCACCTGCCATCGTTTTTTTCTCAGGAAGTAGATCAATCAGTGATGACCAGTTGATAGTTTGATAAATCGAACCTAACTTGGTTGAATTCTTGAATAAATACAATTTTGTGAAAATTGGAGAATCCAGGTCAAATAGCGTATATTGCATCTGTATTTTCAGTTTGTTAGCACAACTAAAATACAAAAATCCCCGATTTATGCCAAATACACGCATATTCGGGGATTGTTTCCAATGTAAGATGCTGATAATTAATACCTTAATTCCTTAAAGGGAAGCCCATTTTGTTAGCGATTTAAAGATGTTGCCTATCATCCCAAGA
>JBGAUP010000178.1:0-13926 GCA_044228585.1 Runella sp.
CCGATGTTCTTTGGTCATAATGTAGTTGATATGACTGTCAATCAGTGGGCGCAAGTTGGATTTGTTGCCTTCACGAGTGGCCTTAATCATGGCAGCGCACATGGCACCACAATCATCCAAGGCATGAGGAGTAATCAAGCCCCGCAATGGTCCTTTTGTACCCCAATCGGCATGTTCTTCAGTCGTTTTTTTGAAATAAGGTGCTGCACTGGCAATAAACTCCAAGCGTTTGTCGGCGTATTCTTTATAGCGACCATCGCCTGTGATTTGACTGGCCAAAAGCATCGCACCGTAGGTAACGCCCCATTCATAGCTAACAAGGCGAAAATCGCCTTTTTGGAGAGCTGTATTTTCATCAATTTTTGACAAATCACTTACCACTTCACCCGTTTTTGAGTTGACAAAGGCAGTAGGGGTTACATTGTTCAAATACCCATGAATGCGGTCTAAGGCTCCTTTGATTTCGTTGGTTTTTGAAATTCCGTACGGAACAGGGTAGTCGGGTTGGAGTAAGTGCAAAGGCGTGTTAGAATCGTTGGCATTGGTCACATTGCGTTGGGCCGATGCAGTTATCGAAAAACAAACTGCAATGAGCGTAGAAGCGGCAAGCGAGCGGAAGATAGAAGGTTTCATGTTCAATGATAGGTTTGGTACAAAATTGGAGATATTCGACTACGTAACATTCCCGTACCCACCTGTGAGAGAAAAAGAGATGGGAACAATATACTCACCAGAAGATGTACTCCAGTTGATTTTACTGACAAAAATAAACCCTCAACTTGCAAAAGCTGAGGGTTTATGAAATAAGGAAAAACGCTTACGCGTCCACCATACAAGCTCCTACGGTTACATTAGAGGTCTCGTCAATCAAAATGGCGGCTCCGTTGGCGCGGTTGCTTTGGTAGGCATCATACGCGAGAGGTTTTGCAGTGCGAAGGATGATTTTGGCAACGTCGTTCAATTTGAGGCTTTCAATATCCTCCAATTGCTCGTAGCTATTGACGTCGATACGATATTCAATGCCTTTGATAGAGCAACGCACACGAGACGTACCATGTTGTAAGGTATATTTGTTTCCAACTTTCAGTTCTTTGCGGTCGTCCATCCAGCAGATGGTAGCTTCAACATCTTGGCTCAATTCAGGGGCTGTGCCTGTGCCACTAATCAAATCACCGCGACTGATGTCCACGTCGGTTTCAAGCAAGATAGTCACCGATTGGGGAGTAGAAGCTTCTTCTACTTCTTGGCCATAGACCTCAATTTTGGCGATTTTTGAGGTTTGCTCTGAGGGCAATACTGTAATTGCATCGCCTTTTCGGAATACGCCACTCTGGATACGTCCAGCATATCCCCGATAATCATGTAATTCTTCGGTTTGGGGGCGTAACACATATTGAACAGAAAAACGGGCATCGGTGAGGTTCAAATCGTGTTGAACATCTACATTTTCTAAGAAATGCAGCATTGTTTCACCCGTGTACCAAGGCATTGCTTCGGATTTGTCCACAATATTATCACCAGCGAGGGCACTTACTGGGATGATTTTCAGGTCTTTGATGCCGAGTTTGTCTGCCAATTTTTGGTATTCTTGAGCAATTTGCAAGAACGTATCTTCCGAATACCCCACCAAATCCATTTTATTGACTGCCACCACGATGTGCGGAATTCCCAATAAGGCCGCAATAAGAGAATGACGGCGTGTCTGCTCTACTACTCCCTGACGGGCATCAATCAAAATGATGGCCAAATCGGCATTCGACGCACCCGTTACCATGTTGCGGGTGTATTGGATATGCCCAGGGGCATCAATACTGATAAATTTGCGATTGGGTGTTTGGAAATACTTATAGGCCACATCAATAGTGATACCTTGTTCGCGTTCTGAACGCAAGCCGTCGGTTAGCAAAGCAAGGTCTATCTCGCCGTCGCCACGGGTTTTGCTGGCGCGTTCTACGGCCTCCAGTTGGTCGGCCAATATGCTTTTTGTATCGTAAAGCAAGCGGCCAATCAACGTACTTTTTCCGTCGTCAACGCTACCTGCGGTTATAAATCTTAGAATATCCATAAGCCCCCTGTCCCCCAATGGGGGAGTTTTTTGTAATTCAAATGTATTTTTGTAGTAATTATTTGTTCCCCCATTGGGGGCAAGGTCGGATCGCCGATGCGAGGCTAAAAATATCCCCCTTTTTTACGGTCTTCCATGGCCGCTTCGGTTTGTTGGTCGTCAATACGGGTTTCGCCACGCTCGCTGATTCGTGTCGCTTTGATTTCGTTCACTACTTTTTCAATCGTATCGGCTTCTGATTCTACTGCTGCTGTACAAGTCATGTCGCCTACCGTGCGGAAACGAACGGTTTTTGTAACAATAATGTCTGACTCATCTTTGAAAATAAAATCGGCATTGGCCAACAAGTTGCCATCGCGCAAAATCATTTCGCGTTGGTGTGAAAAATAAATGGTAGGCAATGGAATTTTTTCACGCTCAATGTACGACCATACGTCTAACTCTGTCCAGTTGGAGATAGGAAAGCAACGCACGTTTTCACCTTTGCTGATTTTGCCGTTGAATAAGTTCCACAGTTCAGGACGCTGACGTTTAGGATCCCATTGGCCAAACTCATCCCGAAAAGAAAAGATACGCTCTTTTGCGCGGGCTTTTTCTTCGTCGCGGCGAGCCCCACCAATACAAGCATCAAACTCAAATTCTTCAATAGTATCAAGAAGGGTATATGTTTGAAGCCAGTTGCGGCTGGCGTTTTTTCCTGTTTGTTCTTTTAACCCTTTGGCTTTGATGGTGTCCTCTACTTGGCGTACAATCAACTTAGCCCCTACTTCATTGGCGAGCCAATCGCGGTATTTGATAGCTTCGGGAAAGTTATGACCTGTATCAATATGTACCAAGGGAAAAGGAATTTTGCCAGGAGCAAATGCCTTTTGGGCCAAGCGCACCAAAGTAATGGAATCTTTCCCGCCCGAAAACAACAAAGCAGGACGCTCAAATTGCCCAGCCACTTCACGCATAATGTAAATGGCTTCGGATTCGAGTTGTTCGAGGTAATCAAAACTAAAACTCATGTAGTTAACTGTTATTTGTCGTTCGTTACCCGAACAACATGAAATGAATTTACTAAATCTATTATCTGGCGTGCAGCCCACATTCTTTTTTACTTTCATCTTCCCACCACCAACGACCCGCACGAAAATCTTCACCCTCCATAATGGCACGAGTACACGGAGCGCAACCAATGCTTACAAACCCTTTGTCATGTAGTGGATTGTAAGGGACATTGTGTTGTTTGACATAGCTTTTTACTTGCTCAAATGTCCATGGTAATAATGGGTTGTATTTGAATAAATCGTGTCCGCCGTCCCATTCAATGGCTTGCATATCGGTACGATTCGGCGATTGTTCAGCGCGGATACCTGTCACCCAAATTTTCACCCCTTTCAAGGCGCGATTAAGGGGCTCTACTTTACGAATAAAGCAACACTCTTTGCGATTTTCGATGGATTCGTAAAAACTTAGAGGCCCTTTTTCCGTCAGCAGTTGTTCAACGGCTTCATTTTTGGGAAACAAAACCTCAATCTTGGTATCGTAGCGGTGATTGGTTTTTTGCAATGTCAGATAGGTTTCAGGAAACATCCGGCCTGTATCCAATGTAAAGATTCGAATGTCGAGACCATTAGATAAAATCATGTCAGTAATGACTTGGTCTTCGTAGCCCAAGCTGGTCGAGAAAGCTACTTGGCCTGGGAAAAGCTCCGACAAAAGACGTAATGATTCTACTTCTGTTTTACATTGGAGCAAATCAAGTAACGATTCTGTTGTATGTGTTTCGGTGGATGTCATGGGTAATGATTATTGTAAATCTTGTTATATCTTCTCCGCAATCACCTCGGCACTCACAACCGCTGCTTGCGTAAAGTCCTCAATCAAATCTTCTACAGCTTCCAACCCCACTGAAATCCGAATCAAGCCTTCAGTGATACCCAAAGCTGCTTTTTCATCAGCTTTGAGCTTGGAGTGGGTAGTGGTGAATGGATTCGTAATAATGGTGCGAGTATCGCCTAAGTTGGATGATAAAGTGGGAATGGTCAATGCTTTCATAAACGCACTTACGCGTTCAAATCCCCCTTCCAACTCAATCGTTACTATGGCTCCGCCTGCATTCATCTGCGCTTTAGCCAATTCGTATTGAGGATGGCTTGGTAGAAAAGGGTAATTAACCTTTTTTACTTCGGGCAACGCCTCCAAGGCTTCGGCCAATTTGAGGGCATTTTGTGAGTGGCGTTCCATGCGCAATTCTAATGTTTCAAGGCTTTTGCTCAATGTCCACGCGTTGAATGGTGACATCGAAGGCCCAGTATGACGACAGAAAAAGCGAATGGGGGCAATGTACTCTTTCTTACCAACGACCACTCCCCCCAGCACACGGCCTTGGCCATCCATATATTTAGTGGCCGAATGGACAATCAAATCTGCTCCAAAGTCAGCGGGGGTTTGAATGATAGGAGTGGCAAAACAGTTGTCAACGTTGAAAATTAAGCCGTGCTTTTTACAAATGCGTCCAATCATTGCCAAATCAACCAATTCCAAACCTGGGTTAGAAGGGGTTTCAAGATACACCATTCGGCTGTTGGGCTGTACGGCTGCTTCCCATTGTTCTTCGGAGGCGTCGGCGTCTAAATAAGTATAAGTAATGCCCCATTTGGCCAAAATCTGCGTGATGATTTGGTGAGCCGACCCAAACAATGCCCGACAAGCAATAATGTGGTCGCCAGATTTGAGAATACCTGCCATACTTGCAAATACCGCCGCCATGCCCGTAGCCGTGGCGAGACCCTCTTCTGCTCCTTCTAAGATGCACACTTTATCCACAAATTCCTGCACACTTGGATTGGAAAAACGGCTGTAAATGTTGCCTTCTTCGGTTTCGTCAAAAAGTGCTTTTCCTTGTTCGGCCGACTCAAATGTGAAGCTTGAAGTGAGAAACAGAGGCGTACTATGTTCGCGGTATTGTGTCTTTGGGGTTTGGGTGCGTATCGCTTTGGTCTGACGTTTCATAATTGAAAAATAAATAAAAAATGTTTTGGTCTGATTACGAGGTGGTTACGAAGTATATAACAATACAAAGGTTAGAAAAGTACTGTTAAAATATTCCGCAAACTTACGATAATTACTACTAACCCGACCATAATCATCATTGCTTTTATGGGTAAACGTCGCGAAAGGTGCGCCGCAATAGGGGCTGCAATGGTGCCTCCCAAAATGAGGCCAACGATGATTTGCCAATGTGATAAGCCTATCAACATTACAAAAGTGACTGAACTCGCCAGTGATACAAAAAACTCCGCCAGATTGACCGAACCGATAGTGTATTTGGGATGACGTCCGCTGGCAATTAAGGTAGAGGACACAATTGGCCCCCAGCCTCCTCCTCCAATGGCGTCCATTGTTCCACCAAAAAGAGCCAGAAGCCCTACTTTTCTAATAGGTTTTTTCTGAATACGTTTCTTTAAGGCTTTTTGGATAATTAAAATCCCTAATACCAACGTGTAAACGGCAACGATAGGTTTGATAAAATGAGCATATTGCTCTAAGGAAGTTAGCACATACGCTCCCAAAGCTGCTCCAATCACCCCAGGAATTAAGACAATTTTAAAAAGTTTGCTATTGACATTGCCAAATTTGAGGTGCATGTACCCCGACACGCCACTTGTAAAAATCTCCGAACTGTGTACACTCGCGCTCACGGCCGAAGGGGGAATGCCTAAAGTCAATAAAAAAGTAGTAGCCGTTACACCATAAGCCATGCCCAAAGCCCCATCAATCATTTGTGCTACAAAACCTGCCAATAGAAAATAGAAAATTTCGTCGGTTATCTGGAGTGTTTGGCCAATGAGCGTGATACGTTCTATTGTAAAATAACTAAATATCCAGTGGCCTACGACCATCAATGCCAATGCCGCAAAAATATTCATGGCGACCTCAGTGCGGCTTCGCTGACGTAAAATAGGAGTAAGGATTTTTTTCAATGCCCAGTTCAGTGTTCCTGTTGCTGGTTTCTGAAAATCGCCTTGGCTCGCTCGTGAAATGTATTGAATATCAGATTCTTCTGGTATGTCTTTTAGTAAAACTTTCAAACCCTGCTCACGTGCCAATGCGGCCAAACGGCGATCTTCGGTAGCGTTGCCCGTGGCAATTAAGGCCACTTGCAATTGCTCCCAAGATGTCTGTTCGACTGTTTCGCTCTCTATGTTTATGTTTATACCCAAAACAAGATATAGTATATGGTTTATATAGATTTTTTTAGATAAATTAAATGCCGCTTCTTTCGGGCGGCATTACAAAAGTAGAGGCTCTATTTGAAAAGTCCAAAAATTATGTCAAAAAACTTGTTAAATCCTTATAAAAATCCGATTTCGATACATCCAATGCAAAATTAACCACTCAACCAAAAGAATCATCCCGCCTCTTACAAGGGATTCGTAGGTAACGCCAAAAAGCTGGTCGTACGTTTTTGATACATGTATTTGAATAGAGTGGTGAATAAACTCTACGATGGTATGGGATAAGACGTAAGCAGCGATGGAATTCATACCGATAATTATCAGCCAAAAAAAGGCTTTACGATATCCTCGTATATCAACTAACCAGTAAAAAAGGGCGAGTAAAACAAAACACCAGCCGCCACTAAACAATACCCAAGTAGGAGTCCAGATGCGTTTTACATTAGGACAAATACCGAGCCAATTCAATACCCAACCAATAACTAATAAGCTGATTCCCAAAGTAATAAAACGTTTCATTTTTTCGGGGGCGGTGGTGTCTGATTTGAGCCATTGTCCTGCCAATAACCCCAAAATCATGGTTCCTAAAGTAGGGATGAAACTCAAGGTAGAATATCCACCTCCATTTCTAATAAATGGTTTTTCACGAGGAAAAAGGTTCATAAACCACTGGTCAAAAGCCCAAGCGGCGTTGGTGTTTTTGTTCCAATGAGCCGCAAAACCTTTCAAATTGTGTTCCCAATCGGCAGTAACGCCTACCGCTGCATAGTCAAAATTAGCATCAGGAAGGGGATACATAGCGAAGACGAGCCAGTATCCTATTAAAATGGTTGCCAATGCGATGAGCTGGGTTCTAAATGTTCGGAAACCTAACCAAAATAGGATAGGATACCCTAAACCAATTTGGGTTAAAGTATCTTCAAAAGTAAAATTGGTTTGTTGGCGGTGCATTGAACGGAGAAAAATTCCCAAAAAAATCAGAATCAGAGAACGCTGAATCGTGTGGCCAAACATCGAACTGAAATTTTGACCCTTGGCCATACGACTTGCGATGGAGTAGGGAGGCTATCTCCTACTAAAAACGAAAACGAAGGTTGTATCAGGTCGTGAAGTGAGCAGCCAACCCATTCGACATGGTCTTGGTGAAAAGCCAAAAATGCCCAAAAAGAGCTTTCGGGAAGTGCTTTGGAGATATGACTAAATTCGAGGACTTCGGCCATCATCAAAAACATGACAAAGCCACGATAGGCATCAACTGACGAAATGCGAGTAGGTAAAACAGTAGCCATAAGTAGTAAAAGGGTTTAAAATCATAAAGCACACTAAGAGGAATTTATAACTTGGCAGCGAACTATGAAATACGATAGCCTGTTTCTCGTATTACTGACTTTATCTTGATTTGATACTTTTTCGCTCTAAAAAATGCTTATCAGCTTTATTCTCATACTGCTTCTGACAGCCCTGTTCTATTTTTTTATGTACGAAGATTTCAATTGGACTATAGGGGGCTATCGGTCAAATACGCACTTGAAAACAGTTCGAGACGATTGGAAAGGAAATCCTGTGAATCCAGAAGGCCGTTTTGTAAATGAAAACCTGCAGGCTTTGCCAGGCTTTCGAGACCTATGGCGGTGGCAGCGTGAAGTTAATCCTCAAAAAGCCGAAAAGCAAATAGATACGTTTCGATTGAAAGTAACGAAAAATGCGGGTTTCTTAAACAGTAATGAAGATTGTGTGGTGTGGTTGGGACACGCTACTTTTTTTATTCGACTCAACGGGGTTAGTATCTTAACAGACCCCGTATTAGCAAGCCCTTCTGCCTTGATGAAGCGATACTCCGAGCTACCTGTGGCGGTCTCGGAATTAAAAAACTTGGATTATATCATTGTTTCGCACGATCATCGTGATCACTGTGATGAAAAAAGTATCAAAAAGCTCGCCCTTCAGAATCCTAACGCCACTTATTTGACAGGTTTGGGGTTAGATCAATTACTCAAAAAATGGACAAAAAGTAGCAGTGTCCAAGCAGCAGGTTGGTATCAGGCATATCAAACGAATGCCAGTCAAATTGAAATCATTTATCTACCCGCCCAGCACTGGGGAAGACGCTATTTGAACGATACCAATAAAAATTTATGGGGAGCGTATCTTATTCGAGCCAACGGAAAAAGTGTCTATTTTGGTTCTGATTCGGGTTATGGGTCACACTACCGAGACTTTGCTACGTATTTTGGAGGAGTGGATGTGGCGTTATTGGGCGTAGGCGCTTACAAACCTGAATGGTTTATGGCGGCAAGTCATGCAGGACCGAGAGAAGCACTTCAAGCGGTCAAAGAGATGAATGCAAAACGATTTGTGCCGATGCACTACGGTACTTTTGATTTGTCGGATGAGCCGTTGGGAGATGCGCATCGTGAATTACAAAAACTTCAGAAGGAATCGGAGAATCAACAACTCATTGTATTGGCAGGAGTGGGAGAAATGATAAGACTATAACAAAACGTCGGTAAGGTATGCCCTCACCGACGTGATTAAAATCAATTTACCTTCGTTTTGAACGCTTTTTTGGCAGCTAAATCGTGGGCGGTATCGTAGTAGTAAGAACGGAGATTACCCCAGTCGAATACGTCCGAAATATTTTCATTTTTATTCGTTGTTGAATTCGTTCCGGCACAGGTTCATTCGTACAAACTGAACAGAATATTGGCCAATTGGTCGGCTGCTTGATCGTGCTTGCGTTTTACGATTGATTACATAAACCTCGGTTTTCGTAGTCGCATGATTTGCATGATAAAGTCGCCAAAACCTGACAAATCGCTGGTGACAGTTGGAATACGTACCATTCCAATGGCGTATAACGCCCCAAGGTTCGTAGTAACTTGGAAAATGCCTAAGTGACAGCCTCGCACAAATTGCCCATAGTCTAAACCAAAGAGGGATTGGTAGAAGCAATAAAATCAGGGTGATATACGATTTTGACGCGGTCTTGCTCGTGATTTTTCAAGCCTGAACGTTCACAGTATTCTGTATTAGAATCAGGGGTTTTCAAATCGTGCGTTACGTACGGCGGTAGCGTTGGTTTTCCAAGTTTGAATGGTACGACGTAAACGCAATCGCCAGTATTCATCCACAAACTGATTCAAATCAGGCAAGTGGTGGTCGCTGGAAGAAGCAGAGGCCATGTACAATTTATCTCCGATTTGTTTTTCAATAGCTTCGCAAGTATCTTGGATTTCACCCAAAACAGCTCCCTTGACTGCAAAAACGTCTGGATTGATAGAATGATAAGGCTGTTTGGTAACGATAAACATCACGACTGTCATGTCCATTTTGGCCTGTACCATTTTCCAGTTGAGCCGCGCAAGGGCTTCGAGCGTGATGTCGTAGCCTTTGTTGACGTATTCGTATCGTCCCGAAGTGAAGAAGTACAACGTTTTATCCAAATTGAAAGAGTAACTTTGGAAAAAGTGACCCATGATAAAATCGTGGATATTTTCCTTGTACTTCATGTGTAAATTTTGGAACTCATGGACAGCCGCAAAACGCTGAATATTAAGACCGTTGGGCAATACTAAGTCGGGGTATTTTCCCAAAAATACTTCACATTCTCGGGCGGTTACGTCGCTCACAGTGGTGCTTACGTGTGCATTTAGATACGCAAGGCGCTCAATGGTTGCTTGGGCTTCTATTCCATAATGGCGTGCTTCGTGTTTCCAATCAAAAAATGGTAGTTTTTGATAAAAGTCGCGTTCGTTGGAAGCAATGTACCGCCCCAACATGGTAGCATGGGTCGTAAATACGGTAGCGATACGAACGTCATCTCTGCGGAGGTCAGGTAAGCCAGAGCTTGCCATCCACTCGTGAAAGTGCGCTGTTATCTCAAATTTTTTGGCGTAATCTTGGGCAAAGTAAGTCAAGAAAACACGCACCATCTCACTAAACCAATGAAAACTGGATTGACCAAATCTTCAATATTAACGGTTGAGATTTGGTATTTTTCCCACAAAACCATATTTGATACGATCCATTTGCCCAGCTACGCTCCGATGGTCAAAGAGTACGACGCGGGGTTTGCCCGTAATAAGCCAGTAGCCATATTCTACCACATAGCCTTCTTCGCGCATTTTTTGGACAATCTGGTAGATGCCCGTACCATCATCAGAGGTAATGGGCTCGTATTCAGTTAGGGCGCGTTGGGGGAAATAAGGCCCTAAGCACACATATTCGTCGCCCCATTGATCTACCATCGCGGGGACTTTGCTCCTTATGACGGTATAAATGCCTCCCACTTGGTTACAGACTTCCCAAGCGACTTCAAAAAGGAGGTTCTTTTTTGGTTTTTTTTCCACAGTTAAGTACGGGTTAATGTACAATTCAAAGTAAAAAATGAATTATTTCAAGATTATTATTTGCAATAATAATAGATATTTGTGCTTCAACCAAAAAATAAATCCTCTGATAAAGTCAGGAGCTGGTGATTTTATCTTTGATGAGATTGGCACTGCTATTTTCTGAAGAGGCGGAAAAGCGTCTTTTGAAAATGGATATTTCTACGCCAACAATACTACCAAAAAATCTAATAAGATGCTACGCTATTTTGGTAGATTTTGAGATTTTCGTTAAAAAAATAGGATTAAGCTTTGAAGAGATACCCCACGCCTTTGAGTGTGAGGATTTCGAGGGAAGAATCTTCTCGCAGATAATCGCGGAGGCGAGTAATATAAACGTCAAGATTACGAGAATTGAAAAAAGAATCATCGCCCCAAACGCGCAATAAAATATCGCGACGGCTGACGGTAAAATTGGCGTTTTCGGCTAAGATAGAAAGAAGTTCAGTTTCGCGGTGCGATAATTTACGAACCGTCTCGGCGCGGTGGAGCTCGTAGCGGTGCGGATAAAAAGTATATTGACCCAATACAATGTGGCCGTTTGGGGCAACCGTAGTTGGGGCTTTGGCTTGGGTTAGTTGTAATAAATTTTGGATTCTGACAATCAATTCTTCCATGCTAAAGGGCTTGCGAATGTAGTCGTTGCCGCCGCTTTGAAACCCTTTGAGAACGTCTTCAGTTTGGGTTTTGGCCGTAAGAAATACGATAGGCATTTCGGGGTTGAGTTGCCGAATATCTTGGGCCAAAGCGTAACCGTCGCGGTGAGGCAACATGATGTCGAGTACACAAATAACGGGCTGAAAAGACTTAAACTGAGCGATTACCTCACGTCCGTCGGCTACCATACACACCTCAAAACCCCGTGTTTCGAGACTTTCTTTCACAATTTTACCCAAAAATGGCTCGTCTTCAACGTAAAGAATTTTGGTCATAGAGTTTTGGGTAATGTAATGGTAAAGGTACTTCCTTGGCCAATATGGCTTTGCACACTAATCTGCCCGCTGTGTTGTTTGACAACCGATGCCACGTAGTTAAGTCCTAATCCATAGCCTTTTACGTTGTGTGTGTCGCCAGTAGGTACTCTAAAAAACTTTTCAAAAACCTTTTCTTGGTATTCAGGGGCAATACCGATGCCATTGTCAGCTACCGAAAGTCGTATCTCTGATTCGTTTGCGTCTAAGGTCAGACTGATTTCTGGAGCAAGTTCACCGCTGTATTTGAGGGCGTTGTCGAGCAAGTTATACACTACGTTGGTCAAGTGAATTTTGTCGGCGTTTACCTGGAAAGACTGGCCTATTTTTTCAAAAGAAACTTGGGCGTGGTATTTTTCAAATTGCAATTTCATCGAACCAATTACTTGCTGTATCACTTCGGCCATGTCCACCGTTTCAAGGTTTAAGTTTAGCCCCTGTTGTTCAAAAGTAGCCATTTTCAACACTTTATCCACCAAAAGCGTGAGCCGATTTAGTTCGTTTTTAGAAATGTCTAAGTACTCTTTGGTTAATTGAGGGTTTTGGGCTGCGCCAAAACTTTGTAAAGCTTCGATGGCAACGCTGACGGTGGCGATGGGAGTTTTGAGCTCGTGCGTGACATTGCTGATAAAATCGTTTTTAAGCTCGGTAAGCCTCCGCTGTTGTTGCAGATTGCGGTAAATGGCCCCAAATGCCAAACCCGTAATGGCCAGCAAAAAGAAAGAAAATAGACATTGAGGAATGATTTTTTTGAATAAATAGCCCTGATAATTCGGAAAAATAGCCGCATAAGTACTGCCAATGGGCATAGTAGTGGTAACGGGGGTAGTTGTGAGGGCTTGTTTGGGGGTACTATCGGGCTTTTGGTTGAGTGGTTGGCGTACAACTCTGAAAGGCAAATTGATTTCAGCTTGCTGCATTTGTTGGGCATAAACGCGTTGAATATCCTTTATTCTGAGTGAATCTTGGTCTAAGCGAAAAGTGAAATGTGCGTTTTTAGATTTCCAGGTTTCACTATTTTCAGAAGATGACTTTGTGTTTTGAGAAGGATGTATAGTAATCGAAACTTTTGAGTCTTTGAACTTTTGAGGATTGAAATTAAGCAAAGGGAGGCTGTCTTGTTTACTTTTATTGAGCATGACTACTCTGGCTACTTTGCCAAATAGCCGCTGGAGGGTATCGGTGGGCGTATGAGATTTCACAATCAAAATTTCCGACTTTTTTTGTGCGCTTGTGTCAGACACCGTAACTTCTGTGATGTCCAAATTCCCAATCGAATTGAATTTCACTCTCTGTATATCGTCTGGATTGGTTTTTCTCAACACGTCTAATAACGTATTCTTGGGAGAAAGAGTCGTGTCAATTTTTGATGATTGTATGAAACGCGCCAATTCTTGAAAGCCAGCGGTTCCTTTGCCTTCAAATCTAAATACGGTACTTTGGGAAGGGGAGGCCGATGAAGGTTTTTCCTGAGTAACGGTGGTTGTTTGATTTTGAGAATAGTTAACAGTAAGTTTTTTAGTATTTTTTGATTGCTTTTTAATGTTTTGATAATCAGTAGTTTGTTCGAGTCTGTTTCGCTTTAAAAAATCTTGTACTGGGGTTTTAATCTTATTTTGAATAACTGAGTCCTCCATTGCTTGAACTGTATTCTGGAAAAGAATACCTGTCTCTTTTTGCAGAATACTTTTCTGTTCATTGTACTCTTTACGCAGCCAAAACACCTGAAAAGCCGCCAGTAAAAGCATACTGGCGACCATTAAGGACAATGAAGTAATATTTGGTTTTGTATTGCTCATCTTTCAACAGTACGTGAGTCAAATAGACCCTTTCAGGGTGACAAAGTGTTAATTTCTAATAATGCGAATGCCGCCTTGTCCGCCCATTTCTTTCATAAACTCGTCACGTTTTTTGGTAAACTCCGCGTCGGTGATTTTCTTGCCGCCCGTGGGGGTTTTCAAATCACTGCCAGTCAGTTTTTTAAATTCGACTTTGGTCATGGTATAAATCATATCACCGTCGTTGACGTTTACTTCCAAAATTAAACCAGGAAGTCCCCCAAAACCAGCAGGTCCGCTTGGCACAGGAATGGCTTCCGTAAACCATGCCACAATCGGCTGATTATTACCTTTATTGGTCATGGTGGCTTTCATGCAATCGTAATTTTGGATTTTCTTGGTTTCGCCCGAAAGTTTCCATGGCATTCGCTTCAATGTATCTTCAATCAAAAACTTTTGTCCTGCCAACTCACGTAATTCAATGGATTTTTGCGCGTC
>JBGAUP010000179.1:0-12475 GCA_044228585.1 Runella sp.
GGGACGACTGCACTTCGATAGGAAGCACTTGAGGTACAAACTTACCATCATTGCCCCGAATAAACAGCGTCGTAGTGAGGTGATTGGCTTCAAAGTGCCCCGCACCACTCAATTCTGAAGAGTCAAAAATATCTTGTAAGGTAGCATCGGCGTAGGTTTTGTAGTCGGTGTAGCGTTTGCCCATGATGGGAAGCTGTCCAATGAGTTCATCCCGCGTTACATAAGGATAGCTTTTGCCTTGGATGTAGGTACACAAAATAGGGTCAATACGGCCATTTTGGTCAAAGTCTTTGAAATACAACTCGGCGGGTTGCTGGGGAGAGGCTTTCACCTGAGAGTTTAAGCCTAAGTTGCCTACCACCAAGTCCATTTTGCCATCGCCGTTGAAATCATCTACCAAAAGTTTGTTCCACCAGCCACTGTATTTTTGTCCGAAATACTTATCGGTTTTGTTCTCTAATTTTCCATTGACAACTTCAAAAACCGTCACGGGCATCCACTCTCCTACGACGATTAGCTCTGGTTTTTTATCACCATCAAGGTCAAGCCAGGCGGCATCGGTCACCATACCAATAGCCCCCTGTCCCGCGCGGCGGACCGTCCCAACGGGGGTAAATTTTACTCCCCCATTTGGGGAGGGGCTGTTTAGCAAAAGATAACTCTGCGGTACTTCGGGATAGCTCCCTGGCACCACGCGCCCGCCCACAAACAAATCAAGTTTGCCATCTCCATTGACATCGGCCACCCGCACACAACTTGTGCTAACGTGCATTTGAGGAAGGGCTGTGGTATTTTTGGTAAAATTCCCTTTCCCGTCGTTGAGGTACAAGGCATCTTGAAGTAATAGGTCATTGGCTTGAAAGTTGGCATAACCACCGTGGCAAACGTACAAATCCAAGTCTTTGTCGCCATCGGCATCAAAAAATACGGCATCGGAAGCATCGCTTTTGGCGTCGGCTTCAAAAGCAGCTTGAGGTTTTCTTGCAAATCGTGGCGACGAACCGTTTCCTCCCGTTTGTTGGATAAACAATGCTCCCGCTTGTCCGTTACCTCCGCCTACAAATACGTCCTCTAAACCATCGGCGTTGACATCTCCTTTCGTAAGGCATGGCCCTACGTACGACTGAGGGTTAACCATCAAAATTTGGCGTTTGAAGTCATTTACTGCCAAAGCGGGTTGTTGATACGCAATCGGCGAATTGGTTTCTTGGAACAGCGGTGCAGAACGGGCCTTTTGAAAAGGTGATAAACCAGCGTCTTTTTCGCTGAGAGTCAGCCATTGGTCGCCTTTGATGGCGGTAAGGCGTTGTTGTTTGCCATTGGACCAAGTAATGTGAAGAGAATCAACGGTCGCATTGTCCCCTAACCCAAAATGCAAAATCCCCGACACACTCGACTGATACCCCCGCATGGGCATTTGCTCAAGGTACTGGGCTTGTCCTTTCTGATAAATAGTCACTTTTGTTCCAATCCCCAAACGGTTCATTTCACCTCCTACCAAACTAATTTTCAAGTAATGATTTTTAAGCTTCTGATTGGCTTCATTCTGGTAAATAAATGCAGGAGCGTTGATATTATTGACGACCAAATCTAAGTCACCGTCATTGTCCAAATCGGCATACACAGCTCCGTTGCTATTAGAATTTTGGGCCAACCCCCAATTACTGCCCACATTCTTGAATGTCAAGTCTTTGTTATTTTTAAAGGCGTAGTTTACGACGTTGGAGGCGGGCATTTGCTGCACTAAATTCATGACGTCTTCGCGAGTGACATTGGCTGCGTTTGACTGAAACTCGTTCATGTATTTCAGAAAATCGAGGTTGGTATAATCGCGTAAATAGCCATTAGTAATGTAGAGATCTTTCCAGCCGTCGTTGTCATAATCGGCAAAAAGTGCAGCCCAGCTCCAATCGGTGTTGGAGATACCAGCCAGTTGACCGATTTCGGAGAACCCAACCCCTCCCCTCTGAGGGAGGGGCTTTTTTTCTCCTCCCCCTAACAGGGGGGAGGCTGGAAGGGGGGTATTCAATTGCAACATATTTCGCATAAACTGCTTATGAAAACCCGAACGAACGGTCATGTCAAATTTCTCGTAATTGTCGGGGGCCATCAGGAGCTTTTGGCGGCGATTATCCTCGGGAAGCATATCAAGCGTAAAAATATCAGGCAAGGCGTCGTTGTTAATGTCGGCCACATCGTTGCCCATCGAAAAATGTGACGTATGCCCAAGCACCTGCCCAAGTTGGTCAGTAAATCCTCCTTTTTGGTTGTTGATGTAGAACCGGTCAGGAATCGTATAGTCGTTGCTAACGTAAATATCAGGCCAACCATCTTGGTTAAAATCGGCAATTCCTGCCCCCAGTCCATACGAAAGAGGAGAGCTATTGATGCCCGATTGGGTGGTCACGTCCATAAATTTAGTTCCCCCTTTGGGGCGGTCCGCCGCGCGGGGTAGGGGGCTGTCATTACGGTACAGCCGACAGCCACTTACGGCATCATCCATTTTAATATATTCGGCACTGTTTGATTCATTCAAAACAGGCAAGGACTTGATGTTGTGATTCAGTAGAAACAGGTCTAAGTCGCCGTCGCGGTCATAGTCAAAAAAATAAGCGTTGGTACTCGATGCAAGGCTGTTGAGTCCATATTCGGCGGCTTGTTCTACAAAGGTTGGGATGCCTTGAGCATTGTTTCCTTGATTGATAAAGAGTTCGTTAGCTTTTTTTTCAGGCATCAAATTTCCCGAGTGGCATACATATATATCCAACCGACCATCTCCGTTTACGTCGGCCATAGTCACGCCTGTTTTCCACGGTCCTTGTCGCCCTGCCGCTCCCGAAGCGAGGGTAATATCCTCAAACTTCATGTTGCCACGATTGAGGTAGAGCCTATTGTCGCTCATATTGGCCGTGAAATACAAGTCTTCGAGTTTATCTCCGTTGAGGTCGCCAACGGCCACTCCCCCACCGTTGTAGAAATACTCATACATCAAAACGTTGGTATTTAAACCTTCGTTGATAATATTTTGAAAGTCAACGCCTGTTTGTTCAGGGGTAAGCAAGGTAAATAGTGTGGGTTCGATTGCTTCTGTTTGGGTATTTTTTTGCTCTTGGCAACTTGTCGCTATCCATAGTACAATGATGCACCCCGCGAGCAGAGTAAGATGTTTCATCAATAGAAGGTAAAATAAAGCTAAAGAATTCTTATTTATTCGGGTAATTCACTGCAAAATTGAAGTATTTTTTTGAGATGTTCTTCATTTTCTAAGTCAAGAGTTTCGGATTTAAAATAGGCTTCGATTGCCTTTTTATGATTCGAAAATAGCTTCAAAAAGCCGCCTTTGGTTGTTTTATAAAAACGATTATTTAAGTCCATCAGGAAATACATTTTTTCTTTGGAAAACACGATATCCCCTTTTGAAGCAAGTTTTTGCACCGAACTATTGCCTGTCGAAAGCACATTGACTTCCCTAATGGACGAAGTACCAGAAGATTTTCCCATGGCGGCCATTTTTTCAACAGCAGCTACTTTAAACATCGTTTTGACCACTAAGTAGGCTTTAGGGTAGGCAGCAATACGTTCTACATATCCATGAGTAACGTCATAATAGAAAATATTGTCGCCTATTTGAATTTGTTTAATGGTTTGTTCATTAGCCAACGATAGGGTATCTCTGGTCGGGCTGAGAAACTGTATTTCCCCCAGTTGAAAATTATAATTGAGTTTTGCCGTTGCGGGTGCGTTGTTATAAAAAGAAACTGTGCCTTCTTTAAACTGCGGATAGCGATAACGCTCAACCACGGGAATGGCGTATTTCAAATCAGCATCAGCTTTTACCCTGATTGATTTGGAGTCTTGCGCCTTTAAAACCAGGGAGAAAGCTCCCAAAACCACCAATAATATGATTCTTGTTTTCATGACAACTGTTTTTAGGAATAACATTTCTTCACAAACAAATTTACACAAACTTCTCTTTGTGAGGGGGTATAAATTAAAAAAATCTATGCCCTGCATTTTTTGAGAGCATAGATTTTTTCAAAATCTTGGAGAACCAAGTTGGTTCTTCAAGTGATTATGGAGACCAATTAGTAACCAGCGTTTTGAACCAGTTTACTATTTCGGTTTATTTCATCGCGATGGATTGGCAGATAGTACAACTTATCAGCCCAGTTACGATTTTCCTTACCTGGATCAATTTCAAACACTGTGTAACTATAGTTGTAGTTTTCTTTGTCATACTTGTACAAAGTCACTGTTTTGCCAGGCTTGAGTGTACCTACGATACTGATACCGTTGGCTTTACGCCCCAGTGTTGTCGGAGCAATCATCCAGCGACGTGCATCGTGGTAGCGTTGCTCTTCCAAGAACATTTCAATACGTTTTTCGTTGCGGAAACGTTGTCTCAACGCATCTCCCGATTCGGTAATGGCAGGCATACCAGCGCGGAAACGAATCTTATTGAGCCAGTTACGAGCTTCTTCATCTTGGCCTAATTCAATACAAGCTTCGGCGTAATTGAATACCATTTCGGTATAGCGCAAGATAGGCCAAGGTACTTCTTGCCACGTATTTTGGTCAACAATGGCAGGGTTTGGATCCGTAAACTTACGGATATAATAACCTGTATAGCTTCCGTTCCAGTCTTCAATAGGGCTTTGACGAGTATCCAATCCGAAGTGGGTTACTTTCGCACCTGAGGAATTTACGATTTCGTAACGGCCCGTTTGAATTTGGCTCGCTGGGTCGCGCGGAAGGTTAGCATTGCTACGAACTTTCCAAGGAGAGCCTTCTGTCAAGATAGAACCATAGAAACGGGGGTCACGATTTACGTAAGGATCAGAAGCATGAGCTGGGTTTTTCCAGTCAAACTTTGTACCATCCATCATTTCGTAATCATCCACCATGATCTGGATAGGAGTGTTTCCAGCCCAGTTGTTGTATCCGTTAGGACCGTTGAAAAGTCCCTGACGTCCGCCGTTTTCTTGCTTGGCATTGATAAAATAACGTGCCATCAGCAATTCGTTTTGACCACCATTGCGCGACAGTGAATTGTTGATATAGTTGGTAGTTGCCTGTTGTGGCGAAGCTGGTGCAGTCAAATTGAGCAAATTGCCGTAGCCAGGCAAGTCTAAAACAGCCTTAGCAGCAGCTTTTGCTTTTTGCCAACGGTCAGCCTGTGTACCCGTCACGTTTGCAATCAACTCTGGCTTACTGAAAGAGCCAAGCACGGTAGATTTTGCTTTCATTTTGTTAACATCATGCAAATCGCTGGCGTCGTAGGTTAAGATACGGGCTTTGAGTGCAAGTGCTGCGGCATAGTTTGCCCGACCCGCAGCCATACTCTTGCCTTGCAATAAAGCCGCCGCATCGTCCAAATCTTTGACAATAAAAGCCACTGTTTCGGCCCAAGTGTTACGAGGCGCCATGTAATCGGCCTCTCCCAAATCATACGGACGATCTACTAAAGGTACGCCACCGTAATAGCGAGCCAATTGATGATAGAAATAGGCACGCATGAATTTGGTCTCACCCGTCAAACGCTCTACAATGTTTCCCGTATTTGTAAATTTAGGGCTTGCGAGCTGTTTGAGGGCAAGGTTGCATGCGCGAATACGCAAATACATTTGCTGCCAGCTAATAGTACCGTTTACCCAACCAATATCAGCGGGGTTTGAACGACCTTCAGTAATGGTCGTGATACCACGACCAGGGTGCGTAAAGATGGTCTCGTCGGTCAACGAAGCCAACATCTGTTCGTCAAAACCTCCGTTACCGAAACCTGCATAAATTTCCGATACGAATGCCTCTGCGAGCGCGGCATCTGTCCAAACGGCATTTTCTGAAAGTTCATTGAGGGGTTGTGTGTTTACGAAACTATCGTCGCAGCTGGTAACAACCACCGTCGAAGCAATAAGTGACGCGATTAGAAATTTGTATTTTTTCATCTCTTTTTTTTTAGTTGTGTAATTTGTGATTGAACAAATTGAGATATTTGACGACATAACCAACTGTTGATGATTAGTGTTTTCAAATTAACTCATCGAAAGGGCGTCGCAGTGGCGAACCGCCCCCGTTTCAAATTACGATATTGTTAGAATGCGGCAACAAGACCTACGTTTAAGATTTTCTGCTGAGGATAGTACTGTCCTGTAGAGTTATCTGTTTCTGGGTCAAATACTTTTAGCTTATCAACCGTGAAAAGGTTTAGACCGTTGAAATAAACTCTCAGGGTATTCATTCCGATTTTTCTTACCAAAGTAGAAGGGATGCTGTATCCTAACTCTAAGTTTTTCAAACGAACGTAGTCGGCACTTCTAAGCCAATAATCGTTACCAGTAGAGTAATACTGATCGTTGCGGTTAGCAATACGCGGGTGTTTGTCGCTTGGATTGTCAATCGTCCAACGATTTTCGTACATGTCTAACAGGTAGTTACCGATGTTACCCATCTCGGCGGCACTAACAAACTGCTTCGCTCCCGCTGCTCCTTGAATCAAAACCGTTAAGTCAAAATTGCGGTAGCTGGCCGAAAGATTAACTCCACCTGTAAACAATGGAATATTGGTAAAGTTGTTACGTACTTGGTCGTCAGGAGTAATTTTACCGTCACCGTTGTAATCTTTGTACTTCATATCACCAGGGCGAAGCGTATTTACGATGGCCTTATAGTCAATGGTGTTGGCATCAATCGCGGCTTGGTCTTTAAACACACCGTCATAAAGATAGGTTTGGTACGTAAACATCGGTTTGCCCGTGGTTTGCTGCCACGCAGGTGCGCCTGGAGCTTCGTCCCAGAACAAAATTTTGTTTTGAGCATAGCCACCGTTTACACTTACGTTATACTTGAATCCGTCTTTTTGGTTACGGTAGCCAATGTTAAACTCCCATCCTTTGTTGAGAACTTCTCCCAAGTTTTGACGAGGTAAAGTCAAACCTGTACTCTGAGGAACGGAAGCATTTTTTGTCCAAAGAATGTTAGTACGTTTGTTGGAGAATACATCAAATTCGAAGAACACGTTGCCATTGAGCAATTGACCTTCTAAGCCTAAGTTAGAGTTGGTAGCCACCTCCCATGTAATTTGGGTATTAGGAATACGTGCTTCAAACAAGGTTTTGGTTTCTGCATTACCCAAGATATAGCTTCTGAATCCGTAAGTAGAAAGATACTGGTAAGAAGGGATTTGGTCATTACCCAACTGACCGATAGAACCACGAAGTTTGAGGAAGTTAACCGCTGGCAATGCTTTTTTGAAGAAACCTTCTTCTGAAATCACCCAACCTGCCATAACACCTGGGAAGAAGCCATAACGGGTTTCTTCGGGGAAGATGTCGGAGCCATCATAACGCCACAAAAACTCAGCAATGTATTTCTCTTTGAAGTTATAACCTACCCGACCAAAGTAGTTGATACGAGCCGTTTCAAACGCACCCCCGTTGTTGTTACGCTGTAAGTCACCCCCTGCAAACATTTGATCGAGGGCCGTAGAAAGGAAGAAACGACGGAAAGCCGAGAAGTTGTCGCCTTTGATGGTTTCACGGTTGGTACCCGCCAGTAAGTTAACGGTATGATTTCCAATGGTTTTGTCATAAGAAAGCACCGTACCCAACAAGATATTGAGCTGATTGATATTGGCTTGGTTTAAGCTTGGGTCGGCCGGTCCTCTACGAGCAGGAACAAGGTTTGGATTACCGTTGGCATCAACGCCCGAACCTTTTTGATACAGTGTCCAAGGAATCAACCAAGTTTTGTTGTTTTGCGCCAAGTTGTCAATGGCCGCATTCATGCTCAATTTAAGCCCTTCTACCCACGGGAATTTAATATCAATCTGACCGTTTGATTGGAAATAGTTGCGGGTATCGCGGTCATAACCAGCCAAGTCGGTAGTAATTACAACAGGGTTCTGACCATTTTCAATATCTGGACCAGGACGACCATCAGGCCAGAAAGCAGGCTCTTGGGGTTTTCCACGCATCAACATACGGAAGATAGCCCCAGGGGATTGTGTAGAATACTGACGCGCTTCCTGACGACCTACCACGCCCAAAGTCATGGTTATGTACTTATTGATTTTTGCGTCAAAATTCAAACGCATATCGTACTGCTTATAGCCAGTAGAAGACTGAATGTAGTTAGCGTCTTGGTTTTGATAGCCCAAAGAAGCCAAATAAGAGAAGTTTTCAGTACCGCCGTTGAGTTGAAGATTGTGACGTACTTGAGGCGACCAGTTTTTAAGTGTAGCTCCGTACCAATCTGTGTTAGGATAGTTCCAAGGATCAGAGCCATCGGCATATTTCTGAATAGCTTGAGGTGAGAAAGGGGCATTACGCACTGTTCCGTTGGGGCGAGTGTATGAGCCTGTTGTTTTGTAGGCTTGGTTAGCAGCCGCCCATTCAGATACTGGCAAAGCATAGATATCCAAGTCATTGAGCATACTCGTATATTGAGCTGCATTGGTCAACTTAGGAATAACCGTTGGATTTGACCAGCCTTGATTAAGCGAGTATGACAACTCAGGTTTACCCGTCTTACCACGTTTGGTAGTAATCAAAATAACCCCGTTGGCCGCCCGTGAACCGTAGATAGCCGCCGCCGCGTCTTTCAAGACTGAAATACTTTCAATATCGGCAGGGTTGAGGCGGTCAAGACCACCAGCACGGTTAGGGATACCGTCAATTACGATAAGGGCGCCGTTGTTGTTCAAGGTATTAGAACCTCGAATCCTGATAGCAGATCCATCACCGCCTGGCAAACCACTGCGGTTTACAGCAGTTACCCCTGGTAGGCGTCCTGCCAGCGAGTTAGAAAGGTTTGCGGCTGGTGATTTTACCAAATCTGTTCCTTTTACCGATACTACAGAACCCGTAACCGTTTCTTTCTTTTGAGTACCGTATCCTACTACAACGACCTCATTCAGTGCTTTCACATCCACTGCCAAGGTAACATTGATAGTAGAGCGGTTGCTTACTGGAATCTCTTGTGATAAATACCCAATGAATGAAAACACCAATATGGCACTTTTTTCGTCAGAAACATTGAGCGAATAAGCACCATCATTGTCAGTAGTAGTACCCGTTGCGGTCCCTTTCACAATCACACTCACTCCTGGCAAGGCTTGGCCTTGCTCATCCGTAATTTTACCCTTGACCGTAATGGCCAAGGCTTCGGCTCCCTTGCGCTCGGGTTGGAGTTTAGCAAATACAGCCGATTTGCTTTCTTGACGCATTTGTCGCGAGTTAAGACCCTCTTGGGCATAACCTACCGTTTGTCCAACGATAAGCATTGCCAAAGGAACTCTCAGCAACTTGAGTTTGTAGCTCATTCTTGTCATAAGAAATAAGTAATTTATGGTTGATAGATAAAACTGAATAAAAAGCGATGTTTGGAATTCTTGTAATTATGGCTTGACACAGAGATTAATCTTCTCTTTGCAAACTGAAAGTCTAAAACTAACGTCAATTACTGCTATTTTTCATACCAAATTATCAGGGCTACAATTTGGCAGAAGTATCAATGTGGAGAGTTTAGGCGAGTTGGAACACATAGGTTAGATGAGTAAAGTGGGTTGTTTTAGCTTTACAAAAATAGCACAAAATAATTAAATACAAATTTATACAAATATAGTACAAAACACTTTGCATTTATTTGCATTTTTTGACCGTATTTTGACCAAAAACCCTATTTTTACTCCTTTTTGCTACCGAATAGCCCCATTCACTCGCAATGAAGCCCATCTTTCATGAATAATATCCAAGGGGACTGAAACGAGATACCACCTTACTGTGTATATTTGTGAAAATGTCAATTAAAAGAAAAAATAAGCCTCCATTACCCGAAAAGCTGGTCATAGGCCGCACTGATATCATTGATTTTCCCGACTTAGGGTTGGTCAACGTGCGCGCCAAAATAGATACGGGGGCCTATACATCGGCCATCCATTGTTATAACGTGAGCGTAGTAAAAGGAAAACTTACTTTTTATTTGCCCGCTCACCGAAGCGAAAAACATCAAAAATTTTCTACCAATCAATTTGAATTGAAAGCCATTAAAAACTCCTTTGGCTACACTGAGATGCGTTATGTCATCAAAACTAAGGTGGTTTTGTTCGGAAAAATATTTAAAACTGAATTTTCTTTGGCCGACCGGGAGCAGATGCGCTACCCCGTATTACTGGGACGTAAACTTCTTCGTAATCGTTTTTTAGTAGATGTATCTTTAGAAAATGTGTCATACTCTAAAAAATCTTCCTCCCATCAGGCCGATTCCTCAGCCGACCTGTTAACAAAAACGTAACATAAACTCAACTTACTTCCTCCTAATTTTGCCGTGTGTTCATGTCCTGAGTTTTAATTTTTTACTTTTGGCCATGAACCTCCGTCTTTCAACTAATTTATGAAAATTGCTGTTCTCTCCACCAACGCTAAACTCTACTCTACCAAACGGTTAGTAGAAGCAATTCGCCAGCGTGGACACGAGGCGGTGGTCATCAATCATGCCCTTTGTCACGTGCTGATTGAAGAAGAAAGCCCCGCCATTATGTACAAAAATAAACTCATCGAAGGGATAGATGCCGTCATTCCGCGAATTGGCGCCTCCGTTACCGACTATGGCAGTACCGTAGTACGACAGTTTGAGATGATGAAGGTATTTACAACCGTAAAATCGCAAGCTATTATGCGCTCCCGCAATAAACTACGAAGTTTACAAATCCTCTCTAAAGCGGGCGTACAAATTCCTAAAACCGTATTTGCTAACCAAACCAAAGACATTGATAAGCTCATTAAACTCGTAGGAGGGCCTCCTGTTATTATCAAATTATTGGAGGGTACGCAAGGCGTAGGCGTCGTACTGGCGGAGTCCAGCAAAGCCGCAAAATCCACCATCGAAGCTTTCTATGGACTCAAAACCAACGTATTGATTCAAGAGTACATTGCTGAATCCAACGGAGCCGACATTCGGGCTTTTGTGGTGGGCAACAAAGTGGTAGCAGCCATGAAACGACAAGGGCAGCCAGATTTTCCTTCACCGAGGCGGCAAAGCCGAGATGGTCACTTTGCTTTCTCACGAAGAGAAAGCGGCTCTTCAAGCCGCCAAAGCCTTGGGGGTACGAGTAGCTGGAGTGGACATGATTCAGTCGAATCGCGGCCCGATGATTATGGAAGTCAATTCATCACCTGGACTCGAAGGCATCGAAAAAATAACGGGTATCAACGTAGCTGACCTTATTGTGGGCTACATTGAGGAAAAAATCCGCACCGACGAAGGCGACAACATTGGGGTATAGGTAAAAAGTACTATTTTTTTTCTTTGAACCTATGATGAAAATAGTACTATATGCTTGATAAAGCTACTTACAACAAACAACCCAAATGTCTGGTGGCTTTGGACTCGATTATCTTTGGTTTTGACGGTAATCAATTAAAAATTTTGTTAGTTAAACGTGGTCCTACTCCGACCCTCGACACGTGGTCGTTGATGGGAGGCTGGCTTGCCCCAAACGAGAACTTGGAGCAATCTGCCGAGCGTATTTTATACGAATTGACGGGGCTAAAGGATGTATATTTGGAACAACTCTATACTTTTGGCGACATCAATCGTGACCCGATTGACCGTACTGTCTCGGTGGCTTATTTTGCACTCATCAACATCGAGCACTACGATTCAAAAATTTCTCAAGCCCACCACGCACACTGGTTCCCCGTCAGCGAGATGCCCGACGAACTTCTCTTTGATCACCGTCAGATGATTGATTTAGCCATTCAAAAACTACGTTATAAGGCAGCATTACATCCGTTGGGCTTTGAACTATTGCCCGAAAAATTTACCATTCCCCAACTTCAAAAGCTTTACGAGGCTATTTTTCAAACAACGTTTGATAAAAGAAACTTTAGCCGTAAAATCCTATCTACTCATTTGCTGGTCAAACTCAAAGAAAAACAAAAATCTTCCAAAAAGGGGGCTTATTTGTATCAGGTAAATCAGGAAAAATACGAAACTTATAGTAATTCGTTCCTAAACTTTGTATCAAATCCAGAATTTTAAACATAAAAAAAGCCACCTTTAAAAGTGGCTTTCTTATGGCTATCATTCAACTTAGGCTACCTGTGCTTGGCGGTGAATGATAGCTTCACGGTCGGGACCAGTAGAAATAAAGCTAATGGGTAATTTGAGTTCGGCCTCCAAAAACTCAATATAGGCTGCCAATTCAGCGGGTACTTCGTCGTAAGTATGTAAATTTTCGAGCGACGTGGCCCAGCCTTTGAACGTTTTGTAAATAGGGGTTACCTCTCCATCACAAAGGTCATAAGGGAGTTTATCGGTCAGTGTACCATCGGCAAGTTGATAATGCGTACAAACCTGAATTTCCTCAAATATATTCAGTACATCTACTTTCATCATGACCAGCTGCGTCACTCCATTAATCATAATGGCATATTTGAGGGCAGGCAAGTCCATCCATCCACAGCGACGTGGCCGC
>JBGAUP010000180.1:0-2956 GCA_044228585.1 Runella sp.
TTCAAACGATTATGACCAATTTTATGGGTCAAGTGTGGTAAAATGTAAGTCTCAAAATCTGATTCTGAAACATTCACAGGTAACTTATTCATAGGTTTTTTTATGATAAAGATACTTGAAATTCAACTAAACAACTTTTAAGCTAAAAAGTCCTCTAAATGCTATTGGAGGAATTGGTTTTTTCTCAACTCATACTTTTTTACCTATTACGATTGCTTGGGATACATTTAAAAACAGAAATGGTTGTGGTACTTTTGATGAGTTTAGTAGAATGATTTTAAACTATCGGACAGACAAAGGTAATATTAATCCTAATATTGGTTGTATTGTATTAACTAACCCAGTTTTCTTCAAAAAAGAAGATTGGATAGAAACTCCATCGGACTGGGGTAAAAGCATTGTACAAGGAAAATCATATAATTCAGATGAAGGACCAGGAAAAGGGATTTGGCAAAAAGTAGAAAAATTGCTTGAAAAATATTTGCTTGCGGATTCTACTACTGAGGCGAAAAGTCAGTTTATGTTAGAAGAACCTGAATTTCCTTTATACGGAAGGTCTGTATTAACAAAAGTAAGAGTAGGACAAGGTGCTTTTAGAGTTTTAGTTACAGATGCTTATTCAAGGAGATGTTCTATAACTGGTGAAAAAACACTGCCTGTTTTAGAAGCAGCTCATATAAAACCTTATGCACAATCGGGACCACACTTTACTTCAAATGGAGTATTACTTCGTTCAGATATGCACAAATTATTCGATAGTGGTTACTTAACAATTACAAATGATTATAAAATTGAAATTAGTTCAAGGATAAAAGAAGAGTTTCAAAATGGTAAAGAATATTATCAATATCACGGAAAGGAACTGTTTTTATTGCCGAACAGAATGGAAGACCGACCAAATGAGAAATATATTGATTGGCATAACACAAATATTTATCGAGGATGAAATCTGAAATCAACGAAATTATAGATTTAATTAAAAAATTTAGAGATGATAGAGATTGGGCGAAATTCCATGATGCTAAAAACCTTGCGATTTGCTTAAATGTTGAATCAGCTGAATTACTTGAATTATTTCTTTGGAAAAATGAAAATGAAGTTAATTCCGAAAAAGTTAAAGAAGAATTAGCTGATGTATTATATTCAGCTTTTCTATTATCAGATAAATACGGCTTTAATGTGAGTGAAATAATCAAAAACAAAATTGAGATAAACGAAAGAAAGTATCCGATAGAAAAGGCAAAAGGTACAAATAAAAAATATGATGAATTTTGAAAGCCGAAGTAGCTTCGGGCAGGCAGTAAGTGAATTTGGCAAATACGAGAAAGTGGAGAAGGCCGATGGCAGTGAAGTAACCGTTGCCGAGTTACTGGAAATGGCAAGAGAGAGTGCCTTTAATGCTTTGCTCAAAGGTTTTGATGGCGATGATTTCACCAAGTTTTACATAGGGTGGTTACAGCTATACAGCTTTGCCGAAAGTGAGTTTGATGATGCCGCCAAATTCAGCCGGGTAGGTTAAGCATCAATGTGGCAGAACTCTTTACTGAGCATATTCTTATTAAGAATGGCAAGAAGCAAACGCTGGGCACTTTTGAAGAACGTATCAAAGCCAATAAAAACATTGGCGACAGAGCCAACAATTTCCTGATAGACCTGGTGCATCGGGCAATGGCCTTATACAAGGGCAATAATCGCACTGCATTGCTGCAATACATTGGCAGAGTTGCAGCCCAGCCAGAGACCAATTAGTCCCCTTACTCAAAAAGTTTGCGCCATGTGTGGTACTCATTGACGAATGGGTAGCCTACACTCGCCAATTGAAAGAAGATGGCAACGACAGTGGCGGAACCTATGGCACACAGATGTCATTTGCTCAGGCATTATGCGAAGCAGCCAAAACGGTAAATAATGCCTTGGTGGTTGTCAGTTTACCTGCATCCGATATTGAAATGGGTGGAGAAAAAGGCCGCCAATCGGCAGCTGAATTAGGTAATATTATTGGACGTATTGAATCCCCTTGGTCAGCAGCTACTACCGAAGAATCCTTCGAGATTGTTACCCGCAGATTGTTCTCACCCATTGCCACTAAGGAACAATTTGCCGAAAGAGACGCATCCGCAAGAGCATTTGGAGAGTTTTACAGAAACAACAAAACAGACTTTCCAAACGAAACGCAGGACAGCAGTTACGAAAAGCGCATACGGGATTTTTATCCTATTCACCCAGAATTATTTGATGCTTTAGCCGAAAGATGGGCAAGTATTCCGCAGTTTCAGAAAACACGTGGTATTCTTCGCCTCATGGCCAAGATTATCCATTTCCTGTGGGAGCATAACGACCAAGGGCCGTTGATATTACCTGCTAATATCCCGCTTGACAGTTCAGAAATACAATCTGAGCTGATGCGTTATTTGGCACCGCCTTGGAGTGCTGTGATTGGCAAGGACGTTGATGGTGCGCATTCATTGCCCCGCCAGTTGGATAGCGAATTGCCTAATATTGGCAGATACAGTGGAGCCAGAAGAGTCGCAAGAACTTTGTTCTTCGCAACAGCCCCAACATTTGATGCAGCCAACAAAGGCATTGATGAGCAACGAATTAAATTGGGAAGCATTCTGCCCGGTGAAACAATTCCAACTTTTTCAGATGCCCTGCGGCATTTAGTTGATAAGGGTACCTACGTTTATGCTGCAAACAAAACATACTGGTACAGCACCCAAAACAACGTAAACCGAACTGCCGAAGAAAGAGCATCCCATATTCAGGAAGATAAGGTTGAAGAAGAAATTCTTGCTTTGCTTACCCAGCAACTCCAATCATCAGGAAGTCAAATAAGACGCATTCATTTCATGCCCCAAAGCTCTAATGATGTACCTGATGATTTGGAGATGAAATTAGTGGTTTTGGGTATCAAGCATCCGCAGGTACCAAGAGACGGAAACAGCCCTGCATTTCA
>JBGAUP010000180.1:3008-12773 GCA_044228585.1 Runella sp.
TGGAAGAATTGAAGCAAGCGGTCAAATCCTTCTTAGCGTGGAAATCCATTGTGGATGATAAGGTAGCATTGAACTTAGATGCCTATCAATCCAATCAGGCAGAAGGAAAACGGAAATCGGGTTTAGATACCATCAAGCTCCGCTTGCCAGAAACTTTTGTTTGGATTCTTACTCCCTACCAGGAAGTAGAAAGTTCTGATGTGCAATGGGATGAATCAAAAATGAATGGTTCAAATCAGGAAGCATACTTGAGTCGTGTCTTGAAAAAGCTTACCTCTCAAAGCCAGTTGTACAATGATTTTGCTTCATCTGAACTTCGCATCAACTTAGACAGAATCCCACTTTGGCGTGGAGACAATGTATCAGTTCGCCAGCTCCGGGAAGACTTTGCCAAGTATCTCTATTTGCCAAAGCTATCATCAGCCCACCTGCTCCAACAAGCCATTGAATCAGGTTTAAGTTTGGTATCATGGCAGAAAGATTCATTCGCCTATGCTGAATCTTTTGACGAAGAGAATGCAAGATACCGTGGATTACGGGCAGGGACACAAGTGTTGATTTCTCTTGATGGGAATGGCTTATTAGTAAAACCTGATGTTGCAGAAATCCAACTATCAAAAGAACGAGCAGAAGCAGAAGCCAAAAGAGCTGCGGATGCCGCCAATCCAACAACGCCATACCCAACTACTGGTGGTAATTCTGAAAAACCAGAAGTAAATGAATCCGATCCAAAAACGGCAAAACGCACAAGGTTTGTTGGCCATGTAGATACAGATGCAACTCGTTTCTTCCGTTCTACAGACGACATCGAAAAAGAGATATTGAAACACCTCAATTTAGCCACAGGTACCAAAGTCAAAATCACCATTCACATTGAAGCTACCAACCATGAAGGCTTTAGTCAGGATACCGAAAGAACATTGAAGGAGAATGGCAGAACACTTGGGTTTGGCAATGTGGAATTTGATTAGCCTAACGTATTGTGCAAGTACATTGCCAAAGCAGCACAAGCTGACCCGCAGGCTAAAGTTTTGTCAAAGAGCTTGCAAAGCCAACCCAGAAGAAAAATAACTCATGCTCTAAATAATCCGTTGTAACTGAAATTTTCAGGAGTAGAAAAGCTTGTTCTTGATGTTCAAATACCTGTTCCTGAAAATGTATCGGCGTTCTGCTGCAACGGATTATTTACAGTACCAAAAACTTTAGAGAGGACGTATTTTCGGCATGGCGGGTGAAGATAGCGCCTATTAATCACCTCATTTTATTGGAGTTTGGTTATTCTGAACGATTCGGCAAGGTCTGGGCAAACTGGTCTAAATCGGCTTGATTGGTGATATTCCACACCCGCAGGCCATTTTGCACTGAAAAAGAAATGTTTTGTGGAGCTTCACATTTTGCACTTTTTGCACTTTTGACAAACCGCACCAAATAATCGGCCACATCTAACCCTTGGGCGCGTTCTTCGTCGGTTGCGTTTTCTTCCAAAAATTCAGAAACGCGAAAGTGCGCTAAATGGGCCAACTCTTTGGCTTTATTGGCCCATTTTGTAAAGGCTTTTCCTTCTTTACTCAGGTCGGGGTAAAGCAAGACATTACGACCTTTGAGGGCTTGTAGCCTTGACTCCGATAGCCAATCTAACGCACCTACTGCCAAACATAGAAAATCGGATAAAAAAGGAGTAGCGATAATCGCGGTTTTGGGGGCTTCAAACAAAGCCACAGGTTTGGTTGGTTCGGTTTTTAGGAGATGCTCGCCAAACAAACATGCCGCTTTGTTTTCTTGCTTTGTATAGTCTTGCAACCACTGCGGCCACGACTGAACGGTGGACTTTTGCAAAATGGAATGTACCCAAGTGGTTCTTGATTGTTTCCCCTGATTCGTAACGTCTTTGATGGTGTGACCTGTTTCGTCGAATTGCTTCACTTGTCCAGCCCGTACTCGGTTTTGATTATCCACGAACCAAAATACCGTTGAACCTCCCCAATGGTTTGACGTTCCGATTCGATAGCGGGTTATCAAACCACGGGTGATGTCTTCCCCAAACAACTCGTTTAGATAAGTAACAAATGAGTTTTGCTCGTATTGATCTAAGGAGGCGTCAAGTATTTCGTTGGGAATAAATACAGGCATTTCTTTGGGTTTGGGTAAGGGTGGCGGCGGCGGGAAGTCAGGTTTGTGGCCTGTTGCGTTGTCGCGGAAATATTCCCGTGGGGGGTAGTGATACCCACAGCTATCCGAACGACTACATCTACCCACGTGGTCGGCTAAATACTCGCCCGAAACGGTATCTACGTAGCGGGTAAATCTTCGTTCGTTACATTGGGGGCAAGGGTGATTTTTGCCTTTTTTTTCGAGACTATACGGGGGAATATTGGCATTGGTAAACATTGTTTGCCGAGGGGGTTAGGTGAAAAACATGAAAAATGTGAAAGCTGAGAAAAACCTTTTATTTCCCACTATTGTAGAAAAGCGACGTTTCCTGCATTCTTCTTTTCAATGATGACACCATCGTTTTTAAGCCTTATGATGAAATTTGTTTTGTTAACAGGCTTAAAACCATCGTCTCCACAAAATGCACGGTAGCTGTTGTATAGGTCTTTGACGAGTTTATAGTGTGTAGGGGATGCCTGGTAGTTATTTTCTTCCAAGAACATTTTTACGCTGTCGGATTCGAGTTTGTAGCGTTCGACCTGCTTCTGAACGGCCTCACTATACGTAAAATTTTTCTGCTGCAATAATCGCTCAAGTCCTTGGAGAACCCAGTTGAATACCCCCGATAGTTCTGCCTGAATGATTTTTTTTGCCAGTTCTTTGTCCTGTTTGTCTTCGGGAATTGTCACCTCGAAGGGTACAATGAGAAATCTCCGAAAATAAGCGTTGGTCTGTTCGACATCTTTGGGGAGGCCATTACAGTTGAATATTAGTTTGGCGTATTCGCTAATGATTAATGGCTCACCATAGGGTAAACGGGCATCAACGGGTTCGCCCGAAACAAGTTGTTTGAAAATAGCCGCGTCAAGTGACCCGTTGATTTCGCTGGCATAATTCACGAGCTTGTTGGCCAACTTTGCCCGATAGTAACCATTGTCGTTGGTTAAATTTTGGAGTGAAAAATTGCTCACGTTTTGCGTCCCTAATAGTGCCGTGACGACCTCGAAAAATACTGATTTTCCATTGGCTCCTGTCCCATACAGAAGCAGGGCTTTTTCGAGTTTTAGTACTTTTTGGCTAATGAAGATATACCCCATGTATTCGGCCAAAATCTTTTGTCGGTCGAGTTCAGGTTGGACTTCATTGAGAAATGCCTGCCAACGAGTAGCCTTTGCGTCGGGTTTATATTCAAAAGGCAGTTGATAGGTAAGAAAATCTTTACGATTGGGGGATCTTAGTTGGGTAAGGTTGGGGCTAATTTCAAATGTGCCGTTTCTAAGATTGATAAGTACAATACTTCTATCTTGATGAGGCGACTGTAGGTGAGCCACTGCCAAAAACTGTTTGCGTAATTTTTGTCTAAACTCAAAATGTTTAGCATCCAATAAGATTTGCTATGCGTTCAGCTTGAGCTAAAACACGACTCTAACTCATCCTCATTAAGTTGTGACCAAAAAGCCCCATTATAGACATAGATAAAGCTCAAGTTTCGGCACAATCCCCAAGCATTGCGCTGGGCAATTTCCAAGACTTCATTGACGATTATCACAATTTTATGTTTCTCGGGAATTTTGACGTTTTCGGTGTTTTCACTGGCCTGATGAATTTGTGCTTTGCTCAAAAAATCAACAGGTTGAATTTGCTCTAACAGGCGAGGCAAAATCTCGCTGTGTGAGATGGGTTGAAAGGCTTCGAGGTGCTTTTTAGCATCATCGAAAAAAGCATCTGCAATGTGAGAAGCGACGTAATCGGGAGTGTCTAATTTGGCGGTTTTCTCCTTTTTTAAGTCCTTAAATTTGATTACATTTGTCATGGTATTACTATTGTAGTTTGACTGATTAAATAGGGAATAAGCGTGGGGCTTTCCCCTATTTTTTTGATAGCAAGGATGTAGCAAACGTGGGGTTTAACTTTTACCTGAATTTAGGTACTCCAATAGCTCATTTTCAAAGAAAAAAAGCCTACCGTGTTTTTTACGATGAGGAATACGCTCAATGTTTTGGTAAATGGTTTGCTGGGCTATTCCAAGAATTTTGGCAGCCTCTTTGATATTAAGGGGGGGATTACTGTTAGGGAGAGAGGTGAACGTGGGAGATTCTTCTTTGATAATGGTGCGAATCTCTTCTAATAATTCTCTGAGTTCAATTCCGTTTAAAATTATCTGCGACATGGCATCATTGTTGATTTTGGTGAATGATGCTGCATAGATAATAGCAATAGATAGATATAAAAAAAGAGACTTGCCGACTTTTCGTCGATAAGTCTCAAAAAAAACAGTCCTATATAACTTGCTAATTATCAGTGTTTTATATTCGGACTTTTCGTTACGAAAAGTCTCGAAATGTCCCTAATTCTTTCTTTTTATTAGTTTTAGGGTTCTGTTTAACATCCTTTCTCTGGAGTCATCATTGTTACCTATCTTGTGGTAAGAGGGGTTTGAACCGTTAAAATCTTTTATCATTCGAATAATAGCTTGCTTATGGGTCTTAGGTTGTTCTTTATCGGGTGTCGTACCATCGATTAATGCTATGTAACGGGAAATAACTATGTCTTTTTTTTTCTTACCCTTATCAATATTTGCTTGGGTTGCCTTTTTTGTTCTGGAACTATCTTTTTTAGAAGTCTGATTAAGAGGCAAAAGCAATTCGGTTCTTTGAGCATTAATCCAACTGAGGACTTCTCTTTTTGTTTTCAACCTAATTACTGGAGTTACTTTCCTAAATGTGTCCGATTGAATGGTATCAAGCTTTTTATTCAATAATTCTTCAATGTGACTCAAAAAATCCTTTGGTTCACCAGCAAAACTTTCGAAATGATAATTTAGAAAATCATCTAATTTGCCTTCATTACGAAAAATCAAAAGTTTTTCACAGAATACTTCGTCTAATTCTTCGGGAGTGTATGGAGCAATAACGTGTTGGTAGCTTATTGACCCTGGTAGCACAGGGTTAGGTGAATTTAATAAGTGATAAAATTCTACTCTTTCTTCTTCCGATAGACCTGATGGTTTTGCTTGTTTGTTAAATTTTACCTCTGGAGATGAATTAGTATGATTTAAAACTCTGGCAATTTTAGTTATGTATTTATTAAGAATACGATAAGGATAAAGTTCTATTTTTTCTTTTTCATCGGCATACGGGTCGGATGATTTAGACTGAAATGCTTGGGGTAATTCAAGCAGTACATACCATTTTATATCACTCATTGTTCTAAGGTATTTATGTGATTCAGAGGTATTTTTATCAAATAAGCCACCAAGATAGGTTTTACTCCGTCACCATCAGCCTTAACCCCAACCCCTCAATGATTTTGAGGAAGGTAGAAAGTTGTACATCTACTTTGCCGTTTTCGATCCGTGAAATAAATTCCTTTTGCATCCCTACTTTGTCGGCCAATTCGGTTTGGGTCAGGTGGTGGCGTTGGCGGTGCTGTTTGAGGGCTTCGCATAGTTCAGCGGCTTTAGCTTTGGCCGCTTGCGCTTCCAAGATTTGCGGGGGTAAACCCACTCTATCTAAAAACTCTTTGGCGCGTTTATCGTGTTCGCTCAAAACACCTGCGTATTTATCAAGTTCGGGGTTATAGGTCATTTCCAAATAATCCGATGCTACCGCACGGCCTACCATTTTGTTATTGGCTTTCATGTTGTTTATCATTTACGTTTTACCAAAAATGCTTCATAATTAGTCCCTACTTCAAAAAACTGCCATCTCTTATTAGATAGTCCTAACACTTCAAAATATTGGCTTATTTCTTCCAAATTATTGGTTATCCCTATTCTGTACAATCGGGTACGGGTGCGAGTGCTACCTACGGCAAAAATCAACGCATCGGGGTTACAGACTCGTAAAATCCAAAACCGTAGCGGCTACTGCGGCCAATATTTTTTGGCTGTCCCTATTGTTTGTTACTGTCAAATCGTCTATTTCGTCAGTCAGTGGATCTGCGTCTCCAAACCCCAAATTATAGATATTAGGCGGTTCAATAAGACGAAACATAACCCGTTTTCTGATAACACCTTTATTTCCTACGCTTTCAAATTCATAGGTTTCTATGGCGGCATCTACCGAAACTTTGTAACGTTCTTGTTTCATAAACAAAAATATAAATTAACTAATTCATTAACAAAACTTTTACAATGCGCTCAAATACTCTGATTCTTGTTCAGGCTCAAAACGCTTTAAATAGATTTCGGTGGTAGTAGATTTCTTATGCCCCAATTTGCCTTGAATAAAACTGATAGGTGCGCCAGTACGCTGTAAAGTAGTGGCGAAACTGTAAGGGCTGCATAGGTGTTTAAATCACCCTCAATGCCTAACTTTTCCCCAATACGCTTCATGTACTTGTTCGTCATTTTGATAACTTGGTGGATTGCCTGTTTTTCTTCTTTTGCTATCCTTACATTTCACCAAAAACGGGAACAAGTAGGCATTTTTATTTTTGTCGGTGTGGCCGTGTCGCTCTATTATTTGCCTCATTTCATCGCGCAATTTTACCGAAATAATCAACGGCTTTTTGTTGCTCACTTTGGTTTTTGTTCTTTCAAAGTGTAAATAATCGGCTGTAAGATTGCTACGCTTCAAACGGCAAATATCGGCTACATTCATACCGTTGCCGTAGTAGCTAAAAAGCCAAATATCATGCGCTCGTTGCTCAAAAGAATCGGGTTCGGGTACATAGCTTTTTATTTTGTCAATATCGGTTCGGCTCAATGCTTTTTTAATGCGTTCTCACTTTCAGGAATACTGTATTTACTACTCCCTTTTTTTTTTTGAACGGATAGCATCCACGTTCTACAATTCCTGCTTCTATGGCTTCATTAAACAGCGTTCTAAGTGCGCGGCTGTAAATGCTGACCGTTGTAATACTTACGCCTGTGGACTTGCTTTTGGGGCTTTGCGGGGCTTTGCCTTCGTGTTGCATCCATTCTTGGTAATGCTTCAAAAAATCGGGGGTTACGTGGCGGTATTCAAGTCTCAACGGTTGCGGGTTGCGAACGTTGCCAACGGTCAAGCCGTATTCTTTACATTCGGACTTGGTAAGCGTATTAATAAACCGCTCCAATGATTTACCCAACGCTCCAAAAATAGTGCCGTGGCTAATTTGCCCATTCTTCAATAAAACCGCTGATTTATCGGCCAACGCTTTTAGTAGATTCACTCTGTCGGACTCTATTTTCTTTTCTTTACCCCAATTGTCGTACAAATCTTTGAAGGTGTCAAAATCAAAGTTTGCCCCTAATCTTTCTACAATGGTTTCGGCACGTCGGTAAAATCCGTTAGGCATACTGTAAATGTCCGCGTACAACTTTAGGCGCGTTTCGTCCTTAACTCGATTGTCCAGTTTTTCCCCTTTTTTGGGTAGCTGCTTCCATTGTTCAGCATAGGTTTTGACTCCAGTAGTATAAAGCCGTTTTACCCGATTGTGAGTAACCACGATTTTAATTACTCCTTCGTTTTCAGCGGTGGCGCGGGTGTCGAAAAATAGGTTTACAGTTGCCATGTGTTTCTGTGGTGCAAATAGCCGTGTTTCTGTGGTGCAACTAAATCTACTTGCACCACAACTTGCACCACAACTTGCACCACAAAGATACAGAATCAACGCATAACGACAATAAGAAGCAATAAATAAATATTTGTAAACTACTGATTTACAGTATATTTATAAAAATGTCAATAAATAGAAAAAACTACAAAAAACTCATTGGACTTGTCTGGGGGGCAAGGGGTCGTGGGTTCAAATCCCGCTATCCCGACAATGAAGAGTCTAATATGCTCACAAAAGCCGTTAAATCGTATGATTTGGCGGCTTTTTGTTTGATATAAGCTCAAAGAAAATCAAGATTTTTCAAAAAAAATTACACCTATTCGGTTACCTATTTGTATTATTGAAAAAGGTAGCCGAATGGCCTGTAATAGACAGATTATCAGTCATTTATATTGATTCAATTTGTTGGTTTTTGGTCATTTTACAAAGGCGAATTTAAACGGTTCGGTTACCAAAATCATTCAAATTTCGTCAAATGACAACAACTACATTACATTCAGCGTCCTATTCTGGGCAAATCAAGCAAAAAGCCGTAATGGCCTTGCTCCAATCTACGCTCGTATCACCGTTGATGGCAAGCGTTCTGAAATCTCACTAAAACGCTCCATTTCGTATGAGGCATGGGACAATGTCAAAGGAAGAGCCAAGTATCAAAGCAGAGGCCAAAGCTCTCAACGCTTATCTTGACCAAGTAAAAAGCCGTTTGTAAAGGTGTCAGGAAACTTTACTGCGAGAAAACGCCTCGTAACTGCCGAGGCCATCAAAAACCTGTATCTCGGGACTGGTGAACGTGAACATACCTTGCTTAGTCTTATCAAGTACCATAATGAAGACCTATCCACGACCATCAAACCTGGTACACTCAAAATTACTTTGCTACTCATACGTCGAACGTTTCTTAAAAGAGAAACCAAAAACCTCTGATATATTTCTGTCTGAACTCAATCATAAGTTTGTGGTGGACTTTGAATTATTCATCAAAAATACGGCAGCACCCCTCGACCCTTTGCGCCGTTGTGGTAACAACACCGTCATGAAGCATATTGAGCGACTGCGAAAAATGATCAACGTCGCCATCAGAAATGAATGGATTACCAAAGACCCTTTCCAGAGACACCGCCTTTCGTTCAATAAGACCAATCGCCATTTCTTAACCGCGGAAGAATTGACCTTGATTGTAGAAAAAACATACACCATCCAAAGGCTGCAGCAGGTGAAAGACCTATTTATATTCAGTTGCTACACAGGTCTGGCTTACACCGATTTGATACATCTGACGTCCGAAAACGTAGTGAGAGGTATTGATGGGCAGTTATGGATTGAATCTAATCGTCAGAAAACCGACCAAGCCATCAAAGTACCGCTCTTGAGCCAAGCACTTGAAATTTTGAATCGGTATCAAGACCACCCTAAAGCCGTAGCGTATGGACGACTGTTTCCGCCCATCTCAAATCAACGTATGAATTCCTACCTCAAGGAAATCGCCGATACGTGCGGAATAACCAAAAATCTGACATTTCACATTGCACGTCATACGTTCGCCACTACGGTTACGCTGACCAACGGTGTACCCATCGAATCAGTATCAGCCATGCTTGGCCACAGCACCATTCGCACCACACAAATCTATGCTAAAGTGGTCGAATCAAAACTAAGCGGTGATATGAAGGCTTTGCAGAAAAAACTGACTCCTTTTCAGACAAATAACGCCGATACAGGGAGTTAATCCGACTCAATAATCGGAGGTTCACATCCAACCCTCCTCCCAATCCAACTACTCACCCCCTCTGATGTTTATCAGAGGGGACTTTAATAATTGCTTTTTATCTTTGTCCAACCAAGTCACCCTTTTAATCCATGAACGAAATCAATTATCTGTCTTTCATCCAAGAAGTTAAAGAACATATTGTCAGAAGCCGCTACATCGCAGCCACATCGGTGGTCCGATCGACTCGTCAATCGCGAACAATTATTACTCTACTTTTTAGTCGGCAAACGACTCTCCGAAAAAGTAGCCGCCGAGCAATGGGGAGCTAAGGTCATTGAGCAGATAGCCGCTGACTTGCAGAA
>JBGAUP010000181.1:0-13376 GCA_044228585.1 Runella sp.
GCGTATTGCTATTGTTTGATGAGACAAACGCCCACGCTTCTCCCTGCAAAGGAGTTCTCAGCTGTATGGAGGATTTGCAAACAGTCGTGTCATTTCCTGCATTAGGCTTTATGCACGGAGTTTGAGCCACTGCTTGGGAAGTAGTCAATATTCCCAATAGCATCAATAAACTAATACCAACCTTTATCTTAGAAGATAGCTTATGGGAAGGTTGACTCAACCAAAAGTTGAGCCCATTCGGACTTTTGTAGAGAAATAACATAAAGAGTAGGGTAAAGTATTGCCAATAGGATACGTTACTTTTAACAAAAGCCACTTATAAGGAACACGAAAGAAAAATTTTCTACAAACTTTTATTTTTCTTTCGTTGGCCTCAATAGGCAACTTTCGTCAAGTATAACTGGACAAAAACTATACCAAACAGAATTTTATCACGCTAAATAGCTCGAAATGAGAAGCTTTTTATTTGAAGTAGGTAGCCTTGTAAAAAGAATACGAATAAGACTTTGAGCAAGATAGCACTCGCAAATTTCGTGCCATTTTACTACGGTAAAAGGTCAGGACGGCGAGTGCGGGTTCTATCCAAAGACTGTTGAAAACGCCAATCGGAGATTTTAGCCTCATGGCCTGAGAGAAGAATATCGGGGACTTTCCAACCTTCAAAATCGGCGGGACGGGTATAAACGGGAGGAGCTAATAAGTTATCTTGAAAAGAATCAGTAAGGGCCGAAGTTTCGTCATTAAGTACGCCAGGAATCAAACGGATAATTGAATCAGCAATTACACAAGCGGCCAATTCCCCTCCCGAAAGTACATAATCACCAATACTAATTTCTTTGGTGATAAAATGCTCACGAACCCGCTCATCCACCCCCTTATAATGCCCACATAGAATAATTAAATTTTCTACCATTGACAAACGGTTTGCCGTCTTTTGAACGAAACGTTCACCGTCTGGGGTCATATAAATTACTTCATCGTACTTACGCTCACTTTGTAATTGGCGAATGCACCGTGCAATCGGTTCAATCGTCAACACCATTCCGGCCCCGCCTCCAAATGCGTAATCATCTACTTGCCGCTGTTTATTTAGGCTATAATCGCGCAGATCATGAATTTTCACTTCTACATGCCCTCCTTCTCGGGCCCGTTTCAAAATTGAATGTTCAAAAAAACTATCCAACAAGCGCGGTAAGCAAGTAATGATGTCTATACGCATAATTAGGGCAAATCTTCGGGCAAAAGAATGGTTCTTGAAAAGTTATTCGGTTTCGGTATCTGCGTCATCAGCAGCACTATCGGCCTCTTCGATATACACATCCAACAATCCTTCTGGCAAACGCACATTGAGGATTTTTTGCTCACGATTTATACTGGGTACAATCGTATCATTGACGGGAATGAGTACTTCGTGACCGTGGTAATTCATCGCAATTAAATCTTGCGTTGACATGCTATAAACCGTAGCCACTATTCCAAGCTCGCCCATTTTATCATCAATACCTTAAAACCTATGATTTCGTGGTAGTAAAAATGCGATTCACCCAATTCATCAAGATTATCTTCTGGCAAAAAAGAATTTGCAGTTAATGAGCGGTGTTGCCAATTCGATGGAGTTAATATCCTCAAATTTCACAATGGCCTTACTTCCTTTCTGGATGTTGATATTCTCAATGAGTAGGAATCAATTGTCCCCTTTATCTCAACGAACACCGATTCGAGTTCACTATAATCGTCGGGGTAGTCCACATCCAAATAAATAACTACCTCTCCCCGTGTACCGTGGGTGCGGGTGATGTGTCCGAGTTGAAAACAATCGTTGTGCTGCATGCTTTTCTTTATACAAAAAATGGTATGAGCCTGTTTTTTACAGACACATACCATTTTATTAGACATTCTAAATTATTCAGCTGCCTCTTCTGCAGGGGTTTCTTCAGTACCTCTGCCGCAGGAGCTTCTTCTCTACTGTGTTTTTCTTTGCAATAGCGGCGGCGCGTGCTTCATTTACTTTACGTTCGGCCTCCAATTGCGCCTTGCTTTATCTGCTTGTTTCTTGTTTAAACCTTCTTTTTTGGTTTCAACAGCGACCAGCTTTTTTCTTGTTTCCAAGCTTCAAAACGAGCATCAGCAACTTCTTGAGTGATTGCCCCTTTTCTTACCCCTACTTGCAAGTGCTTACGCAACATTACACCTTCGTGGCTCAAAAGCGCGCGAGTTGTATCTGTAGGTTGTGCACCGTTTAAAAGCCATTTTACCGCCTTATCAACGTTCAAAACAACTTTTGCAGGGTTAGCAATTGGGTTGTACGTACCCAATTTTTCAATGAAACGACCATCACGTGGTGCTTTAGCATCTGCTACGACGATGTCGTACATTGCCCCTTTTTTGCGTCCGCGACGCGCTAAACGAATTCTTACCATTTTATTTGTAAAGTTTACAATATGAAGGAACACGTCCTTCGGGTGAAACGTGGGCGCAAAAGTACAGTATTTACATTAAAAAACAAAATAGACCCCATAACTAAATATGGAGTCTATTTTGTTTATAAGCCAGATAAATTCTCTAATCTTTCTGTTTAGGCTCTTTGGCCGCTTTTCCTGGCTCCTGTTCTTTCTTTTTACCCGTGCGGAAGCCAGCAGGATATTTAGAGCGCAAGTCACTCATGGGTAGAATCCGAATTTCCACTCGGCGGTTGCGACTCATACCTTCCACCGATTTGTTGTCTGCCACTGGACGCAACTCACCGTAGTATTCAACTGTAATACGGCTTGGGTCCTGCATTCCGTTGCGAATCAAATAACGTTTTGCAGCCTCTACCCGACGCTTAGAAAGTTGAACGTTATAATTATCAGAAGCACGGGCATCAGTGTGTCCTACGATTATCGCACGGCAGTTAGGGCGCAAATTAAGCAAGTCTATTACTTGTTTGAGAATCTGCTGCGAAGGATCTTTGATAATTGCCTTATCAGTATCAAACTCAATGTTACCAAACATGGCCTCACATTCTTCCTTAGGCAAGTTCTTCTCAATGATGTCTCTGATGTATTTGTTAAGATCCATTGCTACTCCACCACCCGATACAATACTGTTGGCAGGTGTACTTGGCTCTTTGTCAAAAAGGTCGGCTACGCCATCACCGTCAGAATCAGTAAATAAACGAGGATCAATGGGCTTAGGCATATTTGCTTTAGAGATTGAATCCGCATCTTTCATAGTAGGATTGTAATGCGGAGCAATCAAGTCCATTGGATTGGTGTATCGTAGGTGATAGCGGCCTTTGGCTGGGTCGTGAACCCAATTACCTTTGGCATCTTTCTTGGCCATCACGGCATTCTTCCCAATTTTGTAAGTGAGCGAAAGCCCAATACTTCCCCATTTATCTTGCTTCGAATCTCCTTTTCTAAACAACCAAATATCCTGTCTCGCATACTGCTCACTACCGCCACCTCCGTAAGTAACGTCCAATTTTTCAGAATTGACGTGATTGAGCGTAAAATCAAGCCCAATATCAATCCGCGGTGAAGCCTCAAAATGAATAGCGGAGCCTACTGGAAATACAATTTCACGGGTATATTTTGAACCATCACGTTCCCATTCTCCCGCCGTTTTGGAGCTACCACTTGTGTTGCTACGAATAAGCTCAACGCCATTGTTAGTTCCTAAGCGGTAAACCCGAGAGTTGTACCACATATAGCCGTATCCTGCATACACATCCCACTTCCAACGCTTCAATTTGTTATAACCAAACAAGATAGGCTTCAAATTAGCGTGGACATTAATAGACGTTTGCAGAAATCCTTTGCTCTCAAAATGCGCATTATAAATACGCTGCTTTGAACCGTTGAGGTTACCTGTCCAAAAATTAAGACTGGCCCCAAAGATGGGTGTAACTTGCTTGTGTAATGCAAGACCTAACCCTCCCGTCAGTTTTTCTTCTGGCCCTAACTTAAAATCGTGCTGGCGTAAATCCCCGTAAAACTGTGTAAGCCCAGGCGTGATACTCAGCGCCCAAGTATTCAGTTTATTGGGGCCTTCATAACCCGCCCCTTTGGGAGTGGGCGACTGAGCATTGATTTTCGTCAGTACCAACGATAACACAAATAGAGTGGACAGTAAATTAATTTTTTTCATGGGCAATGAGCGTTGTTTACTGCAAAAGGGTAATACAAACTTTTTTTATAATAGCGCATCGAGCCTATAAGCCGGATTCGTTCTAACGTCACCGTTAGAATCTATCAACCTACCCATGCCAATATCCCTTTTCAGAGAATGAGAGCGAGTAACTCTGCAATTGGCACTTATTTGGTCTTTCAGCCCGTAAGGTTTACCGTGCCTCTCCTGTCACCAGTTGAGCGGTGGGCTCTTACTCCACCTTTTCACCTTTTCCGATCTACAGTTTACAGTTTGCAGTCCACAGTTTACAGTGAAGACAGTATCACTACTGCTTACTGCTTACCGCTTACTACTTACTGCTTACCGAAAACGGTAGTTTATTTTCTGTTGCACTTGCTGTCAAACTGTCGTCGCCAACAATTTGCCTTCCCGTTAGGAAGTACGGTACTCTTTGCTGTCCGGACTTTCCTTCCCGTCCCCAACATACGTCAGGTTCGGAACGATAAGACAGCCCTGATACGCTATCGGGCACAAAGCTATAAAGAGTTGTGCTCTTTAAAAATCAAATAAAGAGAAAAAAATCGTAAAAACCATAAATGAATACGCATTTTTTTGACTTACAAGAGTCCATCAATTTTAATTTCTATGCGCCCTTTGGCCACAATCAAAGCGACTAAAGAGGTAGGAGTAAGATAAACTTGATCGGGGTCAAGCGCGTCCAAACGACCACCAAAACCTATCCCCTTTGCTACTTTTTTATTAGTAAGTTGTTGACGAATAGCCTTTTGAGCTTCTTCCACTTGTGCCCCTACTGGAAATACAAATTGTTGTTCAATTTGCTTGGCAAAGCGTCCTTGCAATAACCAATTGGCCGTTTTAAGAAGCACACTTTGGGTATTCAAATCATAATCTACATTTTTCAGAGATAGCGTTTTCAAATGGGTGTCATAATAGGGAACTCCCTTCAGATAAATGACCCCATTGATACTCCCCTTCAAACCCGCTTTGATAACGAGTTTATCGTTTTGACCATAAATATCAATGCTGGTCACTTCGATTTTGTACTTGCCTTCTTTAAAATCGAAAGTTTTTCCAATAAATTGGGCTGCTGCCAGTTTAGAGGCTTCTTCGTAAGGTACAACCCCGATTAAACCGATTTGAAAACCCTCTTGTATGTCGGTCGTAACAATCAGATTAGGAATATCCGTAGCAGGTTTTATAGTTGGCTTTTCTCCCGTAAGGGTTTGAGTAAAGCCCCTTATGCCAAGGGTAGTGCTTATTTTTCCATTACCTACGTTGAAGGGAGACATTAAGATTTCGGTCGGAGTCACCACCAGCCAAGTTCGATACTGCTCCGACAAAAGACGGGGTTCTCGAATTAAGTTCCAAGCCTGCAACACATAAGGTTTTACTACCAAGTTTTGTCGAATGTTATCGTCAATGGCCTTCGAGAATTTTTCCAGATTTTCAGTAATTTTTCGACTAATAATTCCTGTGATTGGGATATCAATGCCTGCTACTTTGATACTCGGCTTGGTCACCCAGTCAAAACCCGCCGACACCGTCTGCGTACGAACTTTCCAATCTGGGTCTAACCCAAAGCGCGTCATGAACTTGAGATTAATTTGAAATTCTGTGGCTTGTGCGCCCGAAATCCCTAAAACTTGATACGATTTTTCACCCCATATTTTCAGTGGTACGGTGTAGTACAACAGAGAGTCACGGGCGTCGGCCACGATAGGCGCACGTTTCCATACTTTTATCTTAAAACCTTCTTGGCGGTCTTGGTCTTCATAAATCAACCCTTGCACTTGGGTATTGAGATGCCGTGAGAGTTCCGCAATCGAAAGCTCGACGGGAACCTGAACCACCGATTTATGCTTTTCGTTCTGAATTTGCATATTGGTATATTGATATGACTCCGCAGGTGCTTTCGGCTGAGTAGTTTTTGGGGGTTGACAAGCTGTGAATAGTAAACTCAAGGTAGTGGGTAATAGACAGTAAGCTGTCAGCAGTTGTACATACCGATTGTGTTGTATCTTTTTTTGCATTCCAATTCAATTTTAGTCCATCACTTCCCCAATGAGCGGGGTTGGTCTTCGATGTAGCAGCAGGGTACACTCCAAATAATGCCTTCTACTTTGACTGAGCCAAAAATTTCGGCGGGCATGAGTTTCATCAACGTTTGTAGCCCACGGGCAAAACCTTTCGATTTTTCGGCCGTAATGACAACATTCTTAGGAGTAACTTCTAAAAAATAGCCTTCCTCCCCTAATTTTGAATCTTTGCTCAACACAAAATTAATCCCGTCTTTCACGCGAAAATTACCCGCAAAAACTTTCGTATCTCGACCCGTTGCTCTGCCAATTTGCTGCGCCAAATGTTCGGCTAAACGTCTAATTTCGGGATCAGTACCGGCTACGGCAATAATTAGATTTTTAGGGAGAAGAAAACGTCCTTCTTTCTCATCCAGTCTGGAGGGTTTAGGGGATATCGAATACTTGTTTTGGCTAAAAGCAGGTATCAAAAATGTAAGCCAAACAATCACAATCAGGTACGTGTTTTTTTTCATTAGTATTATAATGCACATACTTAGGCCAAACGTGTCCCATTGGGTACTAAACGCTCAGGTTGCGCCAAAATTACTTCCCCATCTGACAATACCAAACCCGTTATCAGCACTTCTGAAATAAAATCGGCTACCTGTTTAGTTGGGAAGTTGGCCACACATATTACTTGTTTGCCAAGTAATTCTTCTGGTGAGTAGTTTTTCGTTATTTGAGCCGAACTACGCTTTATCCCTACTTCTTCCCCTAAGTCCACCCAAATTTTATACGCAGGTTTTCGGGCTTTGGGAAATTCTTCTACTCGCACAATCGTCCCCACTCGGAGTTCTACTTTTTCAAAATCTTGCCACGAAATTGCCATACTTAACTTGGGAAGATGAGACCGTGTTTTTCTCAGGCATTCTTGACATAACTGCCCAACCACTTGATGTAGTTGCGATGTTTTTTAAACACCTTTTGTACGTTTTCGTCCTTAAAATAACCTTCTAACTCAATAAAAAACCAAAAATTAAAGTCTTCACTTCCTTTATACGGACGGCTTTCAATTTTGGTGAGATTGATATTGGCTCGTTTGAAATCTTGTAGGAAGCCCGCCAAAATCCCAGGTTTGTCAGTATCGGGCAAACGAGCAATGAGCGTAGTTTTATCGTTTTCGCTGGGTTGATTGATAAAATCTTTGGCCAAGATAAAAAAGCGCGTGCGATTGTTACCATTGTCTTCAATGTTATCGAACAAGACGGGCAAACTAAACAGTCGTGCGGCAATCACCGAACAAATAGCTGCGCTTTCGGGGTCCTCAGAAGCGAGTTTAGCCGCTTTGGATGTGGACTCAACCTGAATTTCTTCGGGTTCTGTTTGTTCAAAATATTTATTCAGAAACCCTCGGCACTGCCTAAAAGCAATGTCTTTAGAATAAATTCTCTTGATTTTAGAAGGGTTTTCACATTCCGTTGCCAATGCAAAATGCACGGGGATTTTCAATTCAGCCGCAATATTGACGTTGGTTTCATTCAACAAATCAACCGTCTCATAGACAATCCCTTCCTGATTGTTTTCGATGGGGATTACCCCAAACTTTGCCCTACCTGTGTCCACGGCTTCAAACACCGACTTGATGGTTGGAAGAGTCATATACTCGCTCATGGCCCCAAAACGACTTTCGGCAGCTTGGTGCGTGAAGCTCCCTTCGGGTCCCAAATAAGCAATACGTTCGGGCAATTCTATGTTGCGAGCAGCGGCAAAAATTTCTAAATAAATCGCCTCAATCGCCTCGGGCGTAAGCATCCCTTTGTTTTGCTTTTTAAGCCTATCTAAAATAGCTTTTTCGCGTTCGGGACGATAGATAACGGTTTTTGTGGCACGTTTTAGCTCTCCTACTTTGTGTACCCATTCCATACGGCGATTGAGTAACAGCAAAAGCTGATCGTCGAGAGCGTCTATTTCGCGGCGAATATCTTCTAAAGTCATGTTAAGAAAAGTGGAAAGATTATAAAGGTTAGAGGTTAAGGTGTAAGGGCAAAACGAGGCCGTGCGAGCAGTGTAAAGCACTTTTACCTTTTCACTCTACACTTTCTTCTCCTTGAGTAGGGGGAATGGTCAAACCAGCAAACAATGTTTCCATTTTGGCCGCATACTCGGCAGTATCGTCCAAGTAAAAGTGAATTTCGGGAACAATACGCAGTTGATGGCGAATTTTTTGGCCTAATAACTGGCGAATAGATTTGCTCCTTTCTTGAATTTGTTCAAGAAGAAGCCCTTTATTTTTAGCTGCCAAAAAACTAAGGTATACCCGTGCCACTCCCAAATCAGGTGACATTCTTACCACGGTGACGGTAATAAAAGCATTGTCGAACCAAGTCCGTCCTTCCTTTTGAAAAATATCTCTCAAGTCCTTCTGAATTTGCCGAGCGACTTTTTGTTGTCTTTTCGATTCCATTTTTAAACGGTGATAATCATTAACACCCAATTTTTTGCAAAGGTACGAAATTCTAATACGTAAAAGTGGTATGGTTTTTGAGCCACCCTTAAAAGTAATAGCAAAACTTTTACTCAGCGACCATGTACAAGTTATACGTTTCTATTTTTTTGTTCTTATTAAACGTAGTATTTTCTGCGGCAATGGCTCAAAACTTTGAGTCATCAAACTTACCTATCGTAGTGATTAATACCGAAGGGAAAACCATCGCAGATGACCCAAAAGTAAACGTTAAAATGGGAATTATTGACAATGGTCCTGGCAACCGTAACTACTATAAAAATCCACTGAACAATAACCTACCTGACCCTTTTAATAACTTCAACGGAACTGTAGGAATCGAACACCGAGGATCGGCTTCTCAATTTTTCCCCAAAAAACCTTACGGATTTGAAACCCGCGACGGAACTGATAAAAGTATTAAAGCCTCTATTTTGGGAATGCCCCAAGAAAGCGATTGGATTTTGAACGCAAGTTATACCGACAAAACTCTCATGCGCGATGTACTTACGTACCATTTGTCGAACCAAATGGGTATGTATGCTTCTCGTACTAAGTTTGTGGAACTCGTCTTGGACGGAGACTATCGAGGCGTCTATATTATGATGGAAAAAATCAAACGCGATGCTAACCGTATTGACATAGCCTCCCTAAAATCCACGGACATTAGCGGCGACGCACTCACGGGAGGATATATTTTGAAGATTGACAAAAACACAGGCACTCCCAACGCTTATTGGAAATCTCCCTACCCTGCCAATAATCTCATGGAAATGAATATCATGATAGAATACCCTAAAAAGGAGGTTATCACTACTGAGCAATATAACTACATTAAAGATCATTTTACGGCGTTTGAAAATACCCTCAACGGGACTAATTTTAAAGACCCTACTAATGGCTACGCCAAATACATTGATGTCAATACTTTCATAGATTACTTTCTCCTAACCGAACTTACTTACAATATTGACGCCTTTCGCTTGAGTATTTTCTTTTACAAAGATCGAGATAGCCGTAACCCCAAAATCAAAATGGGGCCTCCTTGGGACTATGACCATGCCTACGGAAATGCCAACTATTGCAACGGATGGGAGACTAATCACTGGGCGTATGATTTTATCCGTGAATTTTGCCCCAACGACGACAAACAAGTACCTTTTTGGTGGGCACGCCTACTACAAGACCGCAACTTCTGTATCAAAGTTCGCGACCGCTGGCAACAACTCCGCCAAAACCAATGGTCAACCAACAACATTGTTAATTTTATTGACCAAAATGCTGCCTTACTAAACGAATCTCAAGCACGAAATTTTCAACGTTGGCCTATCTTAGGTGAATGGACTTGGCCTAACTACTACTATGGTAATACCTATCAAGAAGAAATAAACTGGTTTAAAAATTGGACACAACAACGACTCAACTGGTTAGACGCCAATATCTCTCGCGTAGGGGTATTGGCCCAAGAAACTGATTGTGCCAATGTATCTAAGCCAGGGGCTACTTCGCCAATCAATTATTGTCAAGGACAAAGTAGCACAACGCTTACTGCCACTGGAACCGACTTAAAATGGTATAATTTCCAAAGTGATGGTGTTGGAAGCACTAATGCTCCAACCCCTTCGACAGCCTCATTGGGCACTACTTCCTATTTCGTCTCTCAAACCATCAACGGCTGCGAAAGCGAAAGAGCTAAAATTGACGTAATCGTCAATGCAAAACCCAATCCACCATCGGCAACCAATGTAGAATACTGCCAAGGTCAAACTGCCACCCCGCTATCGGCCAATGGCTCTCAACTCAAATGGTACACCGCTCCCAATACAGGAGATGGTAGCAACACCCCTCCAACGCCCCCAACCCATTCGCCTAACTTGCTCAGTTACTTCGTTTCTCAGACCGTCAATAATTGTGAAAGCATAAAAATAAAATCTGATAAACCTCAAGCAACGACCAACCTCAATTATTGTGTCAACATAAAAGCGAGTAAAACCTGATAAACCATCAAGCAACGACCAACCTCGGCAACCAATGTAGAATACTCAAGGTCAAACTGCCAAACCCCAGCTCCCCTTTCGGCCAGCCTAACTTGGTACTTCGTTTCTAACCGTCAATAATTGTGAAAGCAATCGTACCCAGATAAATGTCAACATAAAAATAAAACCTGATAAACCTCAAGCAACGACCAACCTTCAATTATTGTCAAGGACAAACCCCAGCCCCCTTTCGGCCAGTGGTACACTACCCTAACGAGCGAGTCGAGTAGCAACATCGCTCCCCGTTCCCTCCACCAATACTGCACAGGCACTATTTCTTATTTCGTCTCCCAAACCATCAACGGCTGCGAAAGCGAAAGAGCTAAAATTGACGTAATCGTCAGTGCAAAACCCAATCCACCATCGGCAGCAATGTAGAATACTGCCAAGGTCAAACTGCCACCCGCTATCGGCCAATGGCTCTCAACTCAAATGGTACACCGCTCCCAATACAGGAGATGGTAGCAACACCACCTCCAACGCCTTCCACTACCACGGCAACGACACTCAACTATTTTGTTTCACAAACCATTAGTAATTGCGAAAGTGACCGTACTCAAATTACGGTTCTTGTGAAAGAAAAGCCTAACAAACCAACCGTAAATACGCCCATCTACTACACCCAAAGCCAAACCGCTCCGCCACTCTCGGCCAGTGGTTCGGGTCTAAAATGGTACAGTACTGTCACGGGAGGAATTGGTAGCGATTCTGCTCCAACACTTTCAACCACCATTGTCGGAACAAGCAATTACTTTGTAAGTCAAACCATTGGTAATTGTGAAAGTAACCGCGCCCAAATTCAAGTCCAAATCAGTGCCCCTGTTTTCACCAGTGCCTGTCTTGACGTAAAGGTATTTTTGGAAGGGGCTATGAGCGGAAACAACATGACTACTAAATTAAATCAGCAAGGTTTGCTCCCTGGACAAACGCCCATTAGCCCGTTGGCTATCCCCACAGCTGGAGGACAGCCCTACAAAGCTGCCCCGTGGAATTATAATGGCAATGAGATTGCGACAGGGTACGAAGCTAACGTAGTGGATTGGGTATTGATTTCGCTTCGTACTGCTCCCCAAGAACCTGCTACTACCATTTACCGAACAGCGGCTTTACTTCATAATAATGGGAAGGTGACCACCATGGCTGGGTGCCCATCCCTCAATCCAAGCCAATCGTTTTTTGTTGTAGTAGAACACCGCAATCACATTGGAGCCGTTTCGCACGATGCTGTTCCAATTATCAATAACGCAATTACGTACAACTTCACCCAACAGCAATCTTATATCCCAGCTGGATAACCAGCCTATGGTCAGTTGAAAGTAGGCTCCGTTTTCTGCCTGTTTGCTTCTGATGCCAACAAAGCTTCTTTTTCTGAAATCAACGCGAACGACGCCTCTCTGTGGCTAAATGACAATGGAAAATTTGGAATGTATAGATTGAGCGACTTCAACCTCGACGGTGAAATCAACGCTAACGACGCCAGTATTTGGCGACGAAACAACGGTAAATTTTCAGGAGTACAGTTTTGATTGCCTTTACTGTTTCTTGATAAAGGCAATCAAATCAGCCATTTCTTCAATGGTGATGGCATTTTCGAGACCATTGGGCATAATAGACTGCTCGGCCTTTTGCATTTTGGCCACTTCTTTTTTCTGAATCGTACTTTCGGTGCCGCCTATTTCCTTGACAGAAACGCTATTTGTATTCTCTGCTGTGATAATACCCGCGATAGAACGACCATTGGTAAGCTCTATCGTCCAGAAATCATAATTATCAGCAATTGAATTATTGGGATTGATAATTTCGGTCAACACCGAGGCTGCATTGCGGCTGCGCAAAGTAGAAAGGTCAGGGCCAAAATTCACGCCTTTTATACCTTCTATGAGATGACAGGAGGCACAATTTTGCTCAAAAATCAACTTACCTTTGGTCTGATTTCCCTTCCTTTCTAACGCTGCCATGTACTTTTGTAAAACCGCTTTTCGGTCTTCATTGACCGACAACACCTTGCGAGCGTAAGCCCGCACATCAGCATCATAGTAGTTCATCAAACGAACCATTTGACGCCAGCCTACCACCGACTTCTCTAATTCTTTGGCTTCAATGGCCTTCAACAACAAATAGATTTGCTCGGGTTTTGACAAAAATAGATTAACCGCCTCCGTCTGGAGTGAAGCAGGAAAAGTTTTTATTTCTTTCAACAAAAACAGGAAGGTCTGATTGTCGGCCATTTTCCCCAAGGCTTTTAGTGCAGCGGACTGAACTGAGGCTGGGTATTTTTGGGTCAAAATTTGCTGTAAAGTAGGTCGCATTCCATTGGGATTGGCCATCGTAAGTAAGACAATGGCGTCGGTACAAAAAGCGTCCGTTTTGGAATCTTTGTCAGTAAGCGAAGAAGGCATACTCAGCGTTTTGTAAGCCATTTCCGTTTTTTCATCCAACACTTTTCCTTTCGGCAAACCTACCACCTCCAGCAAACTCAGGGCAGCAGCGCGAAGTTCAGGAGAAGTTTTAGGAGAAAAATGGGCAAGTAATTGCTCTTTTTCGGCGGTTGATAAAAGACCCGAACTTTTCTTAAACTGCCAAAGTTTAGCGATGCCGTTGAGCGCAGCGGCTTTCCACGCATCTACACCTTGGGTATCGGTCATTATTTTTTGCATCATTTCCGAAAAGCCTGCTTTATTGCTG
>JBGAUP010000182.1:0-14233 GCA_044228585.1 Runella sp.
CTTGCTTCGGCTAACTCAATCAATATTTCGCGCTTAATTCCGCAGTCATTTTATTATTTTCGTGCCTATGCTCAAGTAAAACACTTAGGGTTGCCTGTGGTATTTTCGGTGCCGAGTGGCAATTTTGGTAACTTGAGTGCGGGTATTTTGGCGTATCGTATGGGGCTGCCAGTGGAGCATTTTATAGCTACTACTAATCGTAACAATGTTGTACCAAATTATTTAGAAAATGGAGTTTATAATCCCGTTTCGTCGGTGGAAACTATTTCTAACGCGATGGATGTGGGCAATCCCAGTAATTTTGTTCGGATGACGCGCTTCTTTGGGGACGATTGGGAACGTGTAAAACAAAATATATCAGGATTTTGGTTTGACGACGACCAAACCAAAATAGCCATGCGTGAGGTGTATAACCAGACAGGATACGTAATGTGTCCCCATACAGCAGTGGCTTACTTGGGATTAAAAAAGTATGTTAGTTTGACTAAAAAAGACGTAGCGGGTGTGTTTCTTTCTACGGCACATTATGCCAAGTTTTTGGATGTTGTAGAAGATGCCCTCGGAACAAACAAGGTCGAAATCCCTACCCGTTTGTCAGATTTGTTGAGTAAAGAGAAAGTAGCTACTCAAATGAGTAAAGATTTTAAGGATTTCAAAGCCTATTTAATGTCTTGACGTACAGCTATGCAAATTATCGTTGCTCGAACTTCTGAACATTATCTCGCTGCTATTGAGCTATTTAAAGAATACGCCGATGGCTTAGGTATTGATTTGCAGTTTCAGAAGTTCGACAACGAGCTTCAAATTTTACCTTCTATGTATGGTCCTCCCACGGGAGAACTATGGCTTGTGCAAAAGGAAGAACGTTTTGTGGGCTGTGCAGCTCTCCGAAAATTGGATGATCAGACGTGTGAATTGAAACGAATGTTTGTCCAACCTATTTATCGTGGCCTGCATTTAGGCGAACAACTTATGAATGAGGCACTTAAAACAGCAAGAGATATGGGCTACCAATTTATGAAATTGGATAGCCTTCGTCGGTTAGAGCCTGCCGTAAAGCTATATTCTCGCTATGGTTTTGAGGAAATCGCTCCTTATAATTATAACCCAGAAGCGGATGTAGTCTATTTTGAGAAAAATCTTCTCCTTTAGCTGCTATTTCATCCCCAAAATTTTCCATTCATTTTGTCCTTGAACCGTTGGTAGTAAAAAATATTTTATTACCTTGCATTACATAGTACCTTTGAATCAACAATCAAACCAAAAACAGTCATGAACAACAAACCGTTGCGTCGTATTCAAAGTGAGGCCGTCTTGGGCGTGGTAGCTGCTGGTCTTGCCGATTATTTTAGCGTGGATAAAGCTCTTATGCGGGTCATATTTGTGGTACTGATGATTTTCGCCAAAGGCTTCCCCATCATTTTGCTGTACATTATTTTGTGGGCTGCCTTACCTAAGGGTGAGCCAAGTTCCTCTCATTTTGAGACAAATTGGGCCTCGCCTGATGTAACAGAACCCAAAAAAGATTTTGGTCGAGGGGCCGAATTAATTGGTTATGCGCTTCTTCTTATTGGTGGGTTTATGCTTTTCGACCGTCTCTTTTATTGGATGCACTTACAGAAATTTATTCCAGCTGCTATACTTATCGGAATAGGTCTTTTCTTGATACTTAGAAGTAATGGAAAAACGGAAAAGTCAAGTATTGATAGTGACCGTGCTACCCCTTCTTGGACAGACTCGGCCCCGATTAATGACTGGCAACCGCCCAAAACGTCGGAAACGCCTGAAATTTCTGGCGAATCAGAAGAACCTAAAGCCTAACTTTTTTAACATACAAACTATCTAAACTTTTCAATTGCCATGAACTATCAAAGCACATTCTGGGGTGTTATCCTCGTATTGATTGGTGGACTTTTACTAATGCGTGAACTCTTCGATTGGTTTGATTTCGAGCGATTCTTTTGGCCAGTTTTGTTTATCGTTGGCGGTGCGCTCCTGATTTTTAAAGACAAATTGAAGAAAATATCCTAACTCTCAAAACCATGAAACAATCTTCAAATGCCCTATTTTGGGGTGCATTCTTATTGGCCGTAGGTTTGTTACTTTTGGCCAAAACGCTCGGCTGGTTTCATATTGACTGGGGAATGACACTTCGCTTTTGGCCTATTTTGTTAATATTAGCGGGGGTAAGTCTTTTACTTAAGCAGAGCTGGTCGGGGATTTTAACAGCAGTCTTGATAGCGATAGCCATTCCATCGGCCATTATTAATGGAGCTAACAAAAAATTCGATGATTGGAACGATAAAGGTATCGAGTTTAATTTAGATGATTTCGATGATGACGACCGTGATAATCACTACGATGATGAGTATGACAAACGTTCGGAGTCTTACTCTAAAGATGGTGAAACCCATTTTTCGGAGCCGTTTACTGATGGAATTACGGAAGCAACGCTGAATTTTGGGGCAGGGGCAGGGGAGTTTCAAATTGAAGGAACTACCTCACAGCTTGTAGAAGCGGATGCTGAAACTGAATTTGGGAACTACGTAATGACGACTAAACGTAACGAAACCACCAAGACCAGCGTTGTGGATTTTGAAATGGAAAGTAAAGACAGCACCAATCGTAAGCGTATTCGTATCCGCGACTTGGATGATATGGACAATCGGGTAGAGATGCGTTTGAGCGATAAACCTGTTTGGTCTTTTGATATGGGCTTAGGAGCAGGTAAGGGCAAGTTTGATTTGTCGTCTTATAAAGTTAAGAAAGTAAAAATTGGTGCTGGGGCGGCCGAAGTAGATTTGAAATTGGGCGAAAACGTTGAAAATAACGCTGAAATTGATATCGAAGCTGGAGTAGCCTCCATTGATATTGAAATACCTGAATCGGTAGGATGTGAGTTTAAGATTGATGGAGCACTGAATTCCAAAGACTTAGACAATTTTGAGAAAATCAGTGATGGCCTTTACCGAACTTCTAATTATGCCTCGGCTAAGAAAAAAATTAAGATTTCTTACGAAGGGGGTTTGTCAAAGTTAGAAATCAATAGGTACTAAAAAGTAAGAGAAATAAAATGCTGCTGGTTTAAAATAACTGGCAGCATTTTTGTTTTTTGTACCTTTGTAAATAACACAACAAATAAGCTATTTTTCCGTTTCAAATTGGCAAACCTTCGCATAACGATGAAAAAGATACTGACTGTCATTGCTTTACTTACGAGCATTTCGATTTTTGCTCAAAGTACCCCCAAAGAATTTACGATTTCGGGGACAGCCAAAAACCTACAACCAAACGATAAAGTTTATCTTGAAATTCCTGGGACTCAACCGCTAATTGTAGTTGACTCAGTAAATGTGGGTAGTGACAAACGATTCGTTTTGAAACGCAAAGAAGTTGATGAAGGTACTGTGTATCAAATTAATATTGCCAAAGCACAGCGTGTGATTGTGTTGATTGAAGGCGGAGAGAATATTGATATTATGGCCGATGGTACTGAAAAAGGCAATGCGGTGGTAAAAGGCTCTAAAAACAACGATTATTACCAGCAGTTGATTGGCATGTACAAGATAATGAATGATAAGTCGGTAAAATGGCAGGAAGAATACGCAAAAGCCGAACAGAAAAAAGACAACAAGAGAATAGCGGAGATACCACAGGCTTTTGAGGCAGCAAGTAAAGACTTTACCGCCCAAGTAAAAGCCATGATTCCCGAAATGGGAACGTCGTTGGTGGCTTTATTTGCCACCAATTTTCTAAACCCAGAAACTGAAATGGCTACTATCGTTGAGTTGGCAAAACGTTTTGAAAAAGAACGCCCAACGATGAAACAAGCGCAGATTTTTGTGGGAAATGCCAAAAGAATGCGTGGGATTCAGATTGGAGACGATGCCCCAGAGATTACGCTCAATAGTACCCAAGACAAACCCGTTAGCCTTTCGTCGTTGCGTGGAAAAGTAGTCTTGATTGACTTTTGGGCTTCTTGGTGTGGGCCGTGCCGCCAAGAAAACCCCAATGTAGTAAAGGCGTACAATCGCTTTAAAGATAAAGGTTTTGAGATATTTAGCGTGTCGCTCGATAAAGACAAAACTGCTTGGATTAAGGCCATCGAAAAAGACGGGATGATTTGGCCAAGCCACGTGTCTGATTTAAAATATTGGCAATCGGCTGCTGCTCAGACCTACGGTGTGAACGGTATCCCTGCCACATTTTTGTTGGATAAAGATGGAAAAATCATCGGCAAAAATTTGAGAGGAGAAGCATTAGAGAAAAAGTTAGAGGAGGTACTGAAAGTCAATAATTAAGGTACAGATATTATCTAATAAATGATGACAGTAGGGGAACTTGCTGTCATCATTTATTAAATGAGGGTATAGTTCCTCCGTCATTTTTTGATTAACAGCCTATTTTTATGAGGATTTTTACGTTTATATTCCATTTTCTTATTGGATTTACTGCTTGGGCAGGTGGAATCAAAGGGGTGGTGAAAACGCCCCAAGGCGAACCTTTGGCTTATGCTGCCGTTGCTATCAAAGGTACGAATCAAGGTACAATGGCCAATGCCGAAGGCCGCTATGAATTGGTACTACAGCCAGGCCGTTATGAAGTGATTTTTCAGTATTTGGGGTTTAAGAGCATCGTCAAAACCATCGAGATAGGGAATGAATTCAAAACACTTGACGCTATCCTCGAAGAACAAGCCCTTAACATTAACGAAGTTAAAATAGGCTCAAAAAGTGAAGACCCTGCTTATACTATCATGCGGCGGGCCATTGCAAAATCACGTTTTCACGCTTTACAAGTCGAAAGTTACAATGCGCGTGCTTATATTAAAAGCACGGGAGTAGCGACCAAAATTCCGTTTTTTGCCGAAAAATCTCTCAAAAAGGAAGGAATTGAAGAAGGACGACCGATTTTGAACGAAAGCGTAACGGATATTACTTTTCGACAACCCAATAACTACCAACAACGAGTCATTTCGACTCGCAATAGTTTGGATAATAGCGCCCCAAGCCCCAATGCTTTTGTATTAGCAAGTTTCTACAACCCTACGGTCGGTGATGCTGTTTCGCCCCTTTCTCCAAAAGCACTGGGGTATTATAAATTTGAATACGAAGGGTCGTTTCGAGAAGGTGATTTGGAAGTCAATAAAATCAAAGTGATTCCACGTTCTTACGGTGAAGGCGTATTCAAAGGGACAGATTTATATTATTGAAAATACTTGGGCAATTCACAGCCTCAACCTCCAAACGACTGTTGAGAGCTTCGATGTGGACGTAAAGCAGGTATTTAACCCTATACAGGATGTTTGGATGCCAACCAACTTTCAGTTTCGTTTTGGGGGCTCTATGATGGGGTTTTCGGGCGAGTTTAAGTACGTCATTTCGATGAATTACAGAAACCTGAAGATTAATCCAGCTTTTAAAGAAACGGTTACGGTTTTGGATGAAAAATATGAGAAACCTACCAATAGCCTTTCTAAGAAAGACCTTCGTACCAAGAAATTAAACGAATTGGCGGTGCAGCAGAAAGAGGTTTCGACTAAACAACTCCGCAAAATGATGAAGGAGTACGAAAAACAAGACCGAACTGAACGTAAAGCCCAAAAGGAAGATATAAATGTGGTGCGTAAAGATTCTATTATCATAGATTCGATGGCAAATAAACGTACCGATGCTTTTTGGAACGAAATTAGAACGATTCCTCTTACCGAAATTGAAACCAAAAGCTACCGTCATTCCGACAGTGTGCGAGTAATCAAAGAATTAAAAATCAAAACGGATAGCACAAAAGCCAAGAAAGATTCTACTAAAGTAGATTTTATGGGGTTAATGGCTGGTCGCTCGTTTAAACTTTCTAAAAAATGGAGGCTTGATTATGAAGGACCGCTCAACCCGAAAAATATCACCTATAATACAGTAGAGGGTTATACGGTAGAAAGTAACTTCAATTTTAGACGACAGTTTAATCGTGACAACTCATTTTATATCAAACCCTTAGCGCGTTATGCTTTGGGTCGCGAGGTGCTATCGGGTACGGTGGCTACGGGTTGGCAAGGCCGCCGTCGTGGACTTTCGTTTACGGGAGGACGGTACATATCACAGTTTAATGCCAACAACCCGATTAGCCCTAATATGAATACCTTGGCTACCCTGCTTTTTGAAAATAATTTCATGAAGCTTTATGAAAAAGACTTTGGTCGGTTGTCGTTTTATTATGCTCGCTTGGCTGATGTCTTTACGGTTTCGGGTAGTTTAGAGTATGCCCAACGCTACGAGTTAGAAAATTTAGAAAATAGACGCCCATGGATTCGTTGGAAGCAATTTGAATATACGCCCAATGCTCCTTTCAACCAAGAATACAGCAACCGTCTCAATGCCAAAGAGTCCTATTATCGTTTTTCGCCGCACAACGCCCTTACCTTGGACCTCTCGTTGACTTGGCGTCCTGGCCAACGTTATCGTATTTATAACGGACGAAAACGGTATTTAAATAACAAGAATCCCTCCGTCACGCTTCACTATTCCAAAGGAATCACTAACGTGGCCAATAGTAGTTCAGATTTTGATCTGGTAGAAATAAATCTACGGCATGACATAGAAACAGGCGTAAGAAGCGAGTTGCATTATTCGGTTACGGCAGGGGCATTTTTGAACAATCGTAATCCGTATTTGATGGATTATAAGCATTTTATGGGCAATCAGACTTTTATCCAATACGGAGAGGCTTTTAGCTCTTTTCGGGCCTTGCCTTATTATCAATACAGTACCTCAGAGCGGTTTTTGGAGGCGCACCTTGTCAATGAGTCGCGTCGTTTGTTGCTTACTCGTATCCCATTGGTGAGATTGGCAGGTCTAAAAGAAAACGTCATGGTTCATTATCTGCATACCCCTACCTTGAAACATTATACGGAGGTAGGTTATGGGTTAGATGGACTTATTCCTGGTTTTCCCTTCTTCAGGGTGGAAGGGGTAGCAGTATTCCAAAACTTCAAGTATGAACGAACCGTTTTTCGGATTGGAACGACGCTCAAGTTTGGGAATTAGATAACGATATTTTGCCGAATCACTGCCCTTACTTTTTCAGTAGCACCTGCATTTGTTTGAACATAATCGTAGCAAATGGCTGATTTTTGTCGCCTTAATCCTTGATTTTCATATACTTCCGTAAAAGCTTTTTCTAACTCGTCTGTGTTGGCTACGGTTGTTGCTCCGTTGAGTTGTAGTAAATCGTGGGCTTCTTGGAATTTCTTGTAATGGGGCTGACCAAAGAAAATCGGCTTTCCAAATGCGGCAGGTTCTAAGATATTGTGCAAGCCATCGCCAAAAGCCCCGCCGATGTAAGCAAAATCGGCATAACGATAAATAGATGAAAGCATTCCGATGGTATCAAGGAATAAGTAGTGAGGAGTGTCGAGGTCCGAATGCTGAGTGTCAAGTGTATTTTCTTCTTCTCCAGTCGTAAACTGCGAACTATAAACTGTAAACCGTAAACTACTTTTCTGCAATTGCGCCTGCCATTTTTGAATTTGTTCGATATTGATTTCGTGCGGAGCAATGATGACTTTGAGGGGTTGCGAAAATTGGTTCAGGAAAGGAATCAATACGTCCATGTCGTCGGGCCAAGCAGAACCTACAATGAGCAACGGTGTTTCTCCTTTAAATACTTCAATTTCTGGATAAGATTTGGCTTGTTTGGCAATTTGTGCAACGCGGTCGAGGCGAGTGTCTCCCGATACTGATATATTTTCATAGCCGACTGATTTTAATAAAAGCTCGGACTCTTGATTTTGCACTAAAATATGCTCAAAGCAGAAAAGCATCTTTCGGTAAAACCCTCCGTAAGGCTTAAAAAAACAACTGATTAGGTCTAAAAATAGCTGAAAAAAGAAGGGTGGGGATTTGCCGTTTTTTGAGTTCGTGAAGATAATTATACCAAAATTCATATTTGATAAATAACGCTATGTCGGGCTGTACAGCATTTAAGAAACACTCAACGTTAGCAGGGGTATCGGCAGGAAGATAGCACACTACATCTACTTGGTCGTAGTTTTTTCTAATCTCATAACCCGACGGTGAAAAAAATGTCAAGACGATTTTTGCAGTAGGGTATTCTTTCCTAACCGCCTCAATCACAGGCCGTCCCTGTTCAAACTCGCCGAGTGACGCCGCATGAAACCAGAAGGTAAGGGTAGTTTCTGATTGTTTGGACTCTGCTGTCGCAGTGGGCTGCCCACTACTCACTGTCCACTGTCCACTGTCTTGACCGTCCACCCATTTACGGGTTTTGGGGTGAAACAATGCTACAATATGCGCCAGTGCAACCGACAATCGAATACCAACTGTATAAAGAAAAGCGAACAATTTTGGAAGAAGTTACGTTAGAAGTGTAAAAATATTCACTCAATCCCTCATTCACTAATTCAAGTAGTAGAAGCTGTTTAAACTTTAAATAAATATTCCCAAAGAAGTGTGAATTTTGAGTTACGAAATCAAACACAACACCTAATGGGAATATTGAGTAAAAGTACAATTGAAAAATGGATTTTGCCACATCTTACAGTTGGAGAGCGCGGTTTTGAAACAACAGTACCATTAACAGAGATAGTTGAATGTATTTTTCACCGCTTGAAAACTGGTTGTCAATGGCGTGAATTACCGACAAAAGAATTTTTTAGTGATAAGATTTTGAGCTGGAACTCGGTTTTTTACTATGAGCCTGTTTAAACTTTTGATTTTTTATTGATTTTACGTAAGAAAATGACTGAGAATGCCATAAAATGCAATGACATCCAATTTTTAACTGAAAATTCAAACCTCACTAAAAGTGCTTTAAACCCATCAATCCAAGCATTTGAATGTTCAATCACAGCTCTGTCCCGATATAACTCTTCATCAAATATATGAGTACCACTTTTGTAGGGTTCTGCCTTTGTTGCTTCGGTTTGATTTCTTGGGTTTGGTTTAACATTTGCTATTATATTTTCCTCGCTACAAACTTCTCGAAAACTATCAGAATCAAATCCTGGATCTGCATTAAGAAATAACCCGTCGAGATTTATTCCTGCCTTTTTTAATAAGTCACATATTTCTCTGAATAATGTCTTTATCTCAAACAAATCATGATGTTGCCCTTCTTGCGGCGTTGACATACCCAATATAACTCCTTGATTATCTGATACAAATAAAGAGTTTGTTGTTTTGCAAGCCTTACGACCTTGGTAGCCAACAGCATCTCCACCATTTTTGGCAGGTGTATGAGAACCATCTAATTCAATACTTGACAGGTCTAAATATCCCAGATGTTCCCCTAATAATTTAATCCATATTTTTTGCCAACACTGTGATTTTGACCATTTGTTGTAATAGTAAAAAACCGAGTTCCAGCTCAAAATCTTATCACTAAAAAATTCTTTTGTCGGTAATTCACGCCATTGACAACCAGTTTTCAAGCGGTGAAAAATACATTCAACTATCTCTGTTAATGGTACTGTTGTTTCAAAACCGCGCTCTCCAACTGTAAGATGTGGCAAAATCCATTTTTCAATTGTACTTTTACTCAATATTCCCATTAGGTGTTGTGTTTGATTTCGTAACTCAAAATTCACACTTCTTTGGGAATATTTATTTAAAGTTTAAACAGCTTCTATTACAACAAATGGTCAAAATCACAGTGTTGGCAAAAAATATGGATTAAATTATTAGGGGAACATCTGGGATATTTAGACCTGTCAAGTATTGAATTAGATGGTTGTTCTCATACACCTGCCAAAAATGGTGGAGATGCTGTTGGCTACCAAGGTCGTAAGGCTTGCCAAATGAACAAACTCTTTATTTGTATCAGATAATCAAGGAGTTATATTGGGTATGTCAACGCCGCAAGAAGGGCAACATCATGATTTGTTTGAGATAAAGACATTATTCAGAGAAATATGTGACTTATTAAAAAGGCAGGAATAAATCTCGACGGGTTATTTCTTAATGCAGATCCAGGATTTGATTCTGATAGTTTTCGAGAAGTTGTAGCGAGAAAAATATAATAGCAAATGTTAAACCAAACCCAAAAATCAAACCGAAGCAACAAAGGCAGAACCCTACAAAAGTGGTACTCATATATTTGATGAAGAGTTATATCGGGACAGAGCTGTGATTGAACATTCAAATGCTTGGATTGATGGGTTTAAAGCACTTTTTAGTGAGTTTGAATTTTCAGTTAAAAATTGGATGTCATTGCATTTTATGGCATTCTCAGTCATTTTCTTACGTAAAATCAATAAAAAATCAAAAGTTTAAACAGGCTCGTAAATAAATGAACTGGAATCAGCTCACAGACTTAGCTCAACTGGAAGAAATTAAGAAAGAGTCACACCAATATCCCGTATTGATTCTCAAGCACAGTACTCGTTGCTCAATAAGTGCCACAACTTTAGGACGTTTGGAACGCAATTGGAAACAAGATGAAGTGAGCGATTTAAAACCGTATTATTTAGATTTGATTGCGCATCGGTCTATTTCCAACAAAGTTGCCGAAGAATTTGATGTTTGGCACGAATCTCCCCAAGCTCTTATCATCAGCAATGGTGAAAGTATTTTTGATGCTTCTCATTTCGATATTTCCTTTGACGAAATCAAGGCGCAGGTTTCGGCTTTGGTGTAAGCAACCGATATCATTCATTGATTTCTTGAATGATGGTTCTCCAAAGTGCTATTATTCTGTCTTTTCGTTTGTAGGAATTGGTAAATTCTAAGTTTGCAGTGATTTCTTCATCAATATAGGGTCGCTGTAAAAGCTGGGTTAGTTCATTTTTGAGGTAAGATTTGACTTCAATCTCAGCTTGCAGTATTGTCGAAAGTAGATTTGTGTTATTGTCAAAAATATAGATAATATCCTCAAAATCACTATTGAAGCGAAAGTCTTTTCCTCGTCGTTCAGATTTGAGTGCTTCTATTTTAGAGGCAAGAAAATAACTTACATCAAAAACTTGAATAGTCACTTGGTCGTCCAATGTAGCGGATACAGTGTTGTTGATTCCATCTTTATACCAACGATTGGTAAAGCCCAAAATGCGGTCATCAGTAGGCATAATATCTACGATAATGTCATGGTATTTAAAACGGCAGATGACGTTAGATTCAATATCATTTTTAAATCCAATTTGTCGTAATCTCTCTTCTAAATCAGCATGTGAGCCCCTGTTTATGAGTTCGATAACAACATCAATATCATCAGTAGGGCGAACCTCACCACGTGCGGGATCATCACAATAAAGTTCGACTACTGCCCCGCCGACAAAAACAATTTTGTGTTCGAGTTCAGTCAGTGCCTTAGCTACGACTTTTAGTCTTACGATGTTTTTGTAGCTCCCCATGATGATAAAATGCGTTTTTCTAATTCTTCCGAAGCAAGACTTACAGTTCTGGCTGAACCAGTACGAATGGCATCAACCAAAGATAAAAGTTGATGTAAATTGGTATCGTTGAGCACGACGGCAGGTACTGTTGGATAAAGAGGCTCTATTGACTGTCCTCGTACAGTTCCTTCGGCATATTCCCACACAAAATTTTCGTCAGACACAATAAAATTATTGAGAGGAGATGCTGATTGGGCAGTAGGGACTCCTCTAACTAAAGCCCCTGGTCGAGCAGGAAATACGTACTTGAGACCATAAAATAGAAAATCTAATACGGCTTTTTTGTTGATAAGTTTAAGTTTTAAATCAAGAATAAGTCCTGCATAATGAGAACGTCGAAGAGATTCAGACACCTCCGCTTCACTAATTTGGAGTGACGTGGCAATATTTTTATTGTTAGGTGGCAAAAAAATTGCTTGATTCAGAAATGGAAGAGTATCTTCGTTTAGCAGGGTTGAAGTATTCCAGGCGTCTCCTATTTTAGAACCTGCTACGATTTTCAAGATTATTAGAATATCTTGAGGACGCATTCCGCTGTGCTTCTTCATGTTTTTTAAAATAATTCACAATTTGCGAATTGCAAATTGCAAATCAAAATCAAACACACCATTTTTTTGTCCTCAAAAGGTACTTGTCGTTGAGTTAATTGCAGATTGGCTTGGCAATAAATATTTTTGGTCTTACTGCTCAATATTCGCAAAATATTCCCTGATTTTCTGGGCTTTGTCTTTCCCCACAAATTCCGCAATTTTTTCTACCTCAGCTTCCCGAATGGCTTTGACACCCTTAAATTCTTTCAGCAAATTAGCGGCGGTTTTTTTGCCAATGCCTTCAATATTTTCAAGTTCGCTCACAAACGCATTGCGGCTTCGCTTATCGCGGTGGTAAGTGATGGCAAAACGGTGCGCTTCGTCGCGAATTTGTTGAATGAGCCGTAGCGATTCTGATTTTTTGTCAATATACAAAGGCAAAGAATCCTCGGGGAAATAGATTTCTTCCAACCGTTTGGCAATGCCCACAATCGGCACTTTTCCATAAATTCCCAAAGCTTTGAGGGCGTCGCAGGCGGCACTAAGCTGCCCCTTACCACCATCCACCACAATCAAATCGGGTAAAGTAGCGTGTTCTTCCAAAAGGCGCGTATAGCGGCGAGTGACTACCTCGTGCATACTTGCAAAGTCGTTGGGACCAATGACTGTTTTGATGCTAAAATGCCGATAGTCCTTTTTGGAGGGTCGGCCTTCTTTAAAACATACCATCGCCGCCACGGGGTTGGTCCCTTGAATGTTGGAGTTGTCAAAACATTCAATGTGATTGGGCAAAGTTTTAAGTTGCAAGTCGGCTTTGAGTTTAATCAGTACGCGGTCGCGGCGGTTTGTGGTGGCACTTGCTTCAATGAGCTGTCGTTCGGCTTTTTCTTTGCGGAAATAATGCACGTTTTTGAGTGCCATATCCAACAAACTGCGCTTATCTCCAATTTTAGGAATGGTAATTTCGGCTTTAAAATCAGTGGTTATTTCGATATTGGAAATAATCTCTCTGGCGTCGCTTTCGTAAGTGGTACGCATTTCAAAAAGTACCAAAGCCAAAATTTCGTCGTCGGGTTCGTCGAGTTTTTTCTTGACTTCGAGCGTTTGGGCGGCCATAATATAGCCGTTGACAATCTTGAGGTAGTTCACGTAGGCCGATTCTTCGTCGGAAGCAATTGCGACTACGTCCACATTCCCAATTTTAGGATTTACGACGGTAGATTTTGCCTGAAAATTTTGCAATAAATCCAACTTTTGTTTCCATTCGTGGGCCTTTTCAAATTCTAATTTTTCGGCAGCCGCGGCCATGTTTTGTTTGAAATACTGCTGCGGCACACTCAACTGGCCCTTCAAAATTTGATGCACTTGGGCTACCTCTTGTTCGTATTCTTCCAAAGGTTGCAGCCCCACACATGGACCTTTGCAGCGTTTGAGGTGGTACTCCATACACACCTTGTATTTGCCTGCTTGAATATTTTCGAGCGATAAGTTGAGGTTGCAAGTACGTAGTGTGTAAAGCTCACGAAACATATCAAGTAGATTGTACATGACACGGGCATTGGCAAAAGGACCATAATAAGTACCTGTTTTTTTATCTACGCGGCGGGTCATTTCTACCCTTGGGAAAGGTTCGTTGAATACTTTGATAAATGGGTAAGATTTATCGTCGCGCAAGAGGATATTGAACCTCGGCTGATAGCGTTTGATGAGTTGATTTTCAAGCAACAAGGCATCAAATTCGGTATGGACAATGGTAAATTCAATGCGCCGAATCTGACTTACCAGCCGTCGTGTTTTGCGGTCGGCGTGGTTTTTAACAAAATAACTGCTGACGCGATTTTTGAGGTTTTTGGCCTTTCCTACGTAAATAATTTCTCCTTCTTCACTAAAATAGCGATAGACGCCTGGTTCGGCGGGGATTTTGGCTAACTCAGCTTTGTGGTCAAAAACGGGCATAACTGTTCAGTAGCGTTTATTTCTACCAAACGCAAAGTTCGCAAACTTTCATTCTATTTTTACTACCTTTGCTGTGTCTTATTTTCCTGTCGTATCCAAATATTTTAACAGCCAATTGTCCACCAATTCCCATGAAAAAGAGCCTTCTCTTATTAAATTTCATTTTTTGTACTTTTAGTGCCTTTTCCCAAAATCAAGATTACCGACATGTTGTGAGTGTTCAGTCGGGAGTGAGCCTCTTTTCTCCTTTTCGTGGAACAATCAGTAGTTCACAAGAATCATCGGACACAACAGTGTCGTTTTCTTCGGGTAAAGCTTCTAATTTTCCCCAAATACACCT
>JBGAUP010000183.1:0-12681 GCA_044228585.1 Runella sp.
GGTTCAGAAACAGTAACTTATTTCAACAACTCTCCTGATGAACTGCGGTACATTTGGATGCAATTGGATCAAAATCTGTTTCAGAAAAACTCCATGTCAACGCAATCGCGTACAAGCTCAGTCAATGAAAAAGGAATGCCAATGAGTAGCGTGATGCGTACGATGATAGACAAAGACTATGGTCACAAAATCACCTTGGTAAAAGATGTCAAGACAGGCCAGCCGCTCCGCTATACTATCAACGAAACCATGATGCGCATTGAAGCGCCAACGCCTATTCGGACGGGCCAATCGTTTAGTTTTCAGATAGATTGGAATTATAACATTACCGATTTTCGCTTTGCACAGGGGCGTTCGGGCGCAGAATTTTTTCCAAAAGATGGCAACTTTATCTACGAAATAGCTCAGTGGTTTCCGCGTGCGTGCGTCTATGACGATGTAAATGGCTGGCAAAACAAGCAGTTTTTAGGCCAAGGAGAGTTTACGTTGGCTTTTGGCAATTATAAGGTAGCCATTACCGTTCCCAATGACCACATTGTGGGTGCGTCGGGTGAATTGCAAAACGCAAATCAAGTCCTTTCTACCGAACAGCTCAAACGCCTTGAACAAGCTCGAAAAACATTTGATAAACCCGTGCTCATTGTCAATCAGGAAGAAGCCACCAAAAACGAATCAAACAAGCCTAATGGCAAAAAAACGTGGATTTTTAAAGCGGATAACGTACGGGACTTTGCTTTTGCGACCAGTCGGAAGTTTATTTGGGACGCTATGAACGTAGAACTGAACGGCAAAAAAATCATGGCCATGTCGTTTTATCCCAAAGAAGCTAATCCGCTCTGGGGACAATACTCCACGATGTTGGTAGCACATACGGTCAAGACCTATTCAAAATTTACTTTCGATTACCCCTATCCCGTAGCACAGTCCGTTCATGGTCCCGTGGGCGGGATGGAGTACCCTATGATTTCTTTCAACGGGGCTCGCCCAGAATCTGATGGAACATATTCAGAAGGAACAAAAAACTTTCTGATTCAAGTAGTGATTCACGAAGTAGGCCATAACTGGTTTCCTATGATTGTCAATTCTGACGAGCGTCAATGGTCGTGGATGGACGAAGGGCTAAACTCATTTTTGGAATATCTGACCACCAAAGAATGGGATAGGGATTTAGGAGGTGATGTGGCCGAACCCCAAAATATCACCGAATATATGCGTACCGACCCAAGCAAACAGGTGCCCATCATGTCGAGTTCGGACAATATCATGGGCTTTGGACCTAATGCTTATACAAAACCCGCAACAGGTTTAAATATTTTGCGGGAGACGATTATGGGACGTGAGTTGTTTGATTATGCTTTCAAAGAATACGCCAACCGTTGGAAATTCAAACACCCAACTCCTGCCGATTTCTTCCGCACGATGGAAGACGCCTCGGGCGTGGATTTGGATTGGTTTTGGAAAGGATGGTTTTATGGTACTGAGCCCGTTGACCAAGACTTAGTGGAGGTAGAATGGTTTGCCCTCGACACCCAAAACCCCGAAATCACCAAAGCCGAAGCCAAAAAAGAAGCCGAAGCCAAACGCAATACTGTGGCTCGTCAACGCGATAAAGACCACATCAAAGAGTCGGTAGTGGATAAAACCCCGATATGAAGGATTTCTACAACTTACACGACCCATACAAAGTCACCGAGGCTGATAAGAAAAAGTACGAAGCGTACTTAGCAAGTTTAACCCCCGATGAGCGCAAACTCGTAGAGTCAGGTCTAAATTTCTATACCTTGAAAGTGAAAAACAAGGGTGGATTACCCATGCCTGTGATTGTGAAAATGCAGTTTGAGGATGGCACCGACTCGGTAGCCAGATTCCCAGCGGAGATTTGGCGATTGAATGACCAACAAGTTTCAAAGGTAATCACGACGAAGAAAAAAGTGGTTCAATGGACGTTGGATCCCTTCCGTGAAATTGCTGACATTGATGAAGAGAGCAATAGTTTCCCGCGCCAACCAGCACAGCCAACCAAGTTCCAGTTGTTCAAATCGCAGGGTTTCCAGCGGGGAGGGGGTACCAATCCTATGCGGGAAGCGCAGCAAAGCCAACCACCCAAAGCAGGTCAGCAAGGAGGTGCTAAGAATTAACTTTTTTCAACCACTAAGACACCAAGGAACACCAAGTATTTACCTTAGTGACACTTAGTGCCTCAGTGGTTCAATATTAAACTTGAAAATACATGTCACAAAGAATCAACATCTCATCTGGCGCACCATGGGAAGCTATTATTGGCTACTCTCGTGCAGTACGCATTGGCAATATTATTGAAATAACGGGTACAGTGGCTGCCGACGAAAATGGCGCAGTAGCCGTGGGCGACGCTTATGCTCAAACCCAATTTATCATCCAAAAAATTGAAAAGGTACTCGAACAAGCAGGTGCTTCGCTCAAAGATGTGGTACGCACCCGAATGTTTGTCACTGATATTGCTCAATGGGAAGCCTATGGACGTGCTCACGGAGAGTTTTTTGGAGAAATTCGGCCCTGCACCACAATGGTAGAAGTAACAAAACTCATTTCCCCAGAATACATGATAGAAATAGAAGCTACGGCAATTCTGCCAAATGACTAACAAAAAAGGGGTAGGCTGAGCCTACCCCTTTTTTGTTACTAAATATATTGATTCCCAAGCAATTTGGCATCTGCTACAAAGTCTCGAACTCGCTGCTCTTCTTCTATTTTGCAAATCATCAATACACCATCATTTTCGGCAACAATGTACCCTTCCAATCCTTGAACAACGACCAACTTATCTTTAGGCGTTTTAATGATACACTTACTGGTATCGTACAACATCAGTTTACCATCAGTTACATTTTGTTGTTCATCTTTTTCCGAGACATCATAGAGTGACTTCCAAGTACCCAAGTCTGACCACCCCAAATCGCTCTGTACTACGTAAACATTACTGGCTTTTTCCATGATTCCGAAGTCAATAGAAACATTTTTGCACAGCATATATGCTTTTTCTATAAACTCCTTTTCCTGAGGGGTGTAATAATCTCTTTGGCCTGCCGCAAATACCTCCGCTACTTCTGGTAAGTGTTCTACAAATGCCTTGATAATAGCTTTTACACTCCACACAAAAATCCCTGCATTCCACACAAAATCCCCACTCTCCAAAAACTTGATGGCAATCTCTAACTGAGGCTTCTCGGTAAAAGTCTTTACTTTTTGTACTAACCCATCCGCTGCTAAATATTGGATATATCCGTATCCAGTATCAGGTCGAGTAGGCTGAATACCAAGTGTGAGCAAAATATCGTCGGCTTGGGCGGCATTGAGTGCAATGCCTATTTTTTCCCGAAAAGTCTCTTCTTTCAGAATAATATGGTCGGATGGAGCGACTACCACATTGGCCTCAGGATCCTGGCTCGCAATTTTATAACAAGCATAAGCAATACAAGGGGCAGTATTGCGGCGATTAGGTTCAAGTAAGATTTGGTCATCACTCAAAAATGGCAGCTGTTGCTTTACCAATTCATAGTATTCAGTACTGGTGACAATATAAATATTCTCTAATGGGCAAATTCCTTCAAAACGGCTGGCTGTTTGTTGGAGCAGGGATTGCCCCGTACCGAGTACATCATGAAACTGCTTGGGATTATTGTTACGGCTAAAAGGCCAGAAACGAGTTCCGACACCGCCAGCCATGATGATTACGTATGTGTGACTATTCATTGCTTCTTCAAAAAACTTTCTACGCGCAAAGCTACGTTTTCTCGGATGCTCTGCCAAAAAAGGTTGATATCGGCAGAATGCCAAACTTTCGTTCGTATCAAAAAACGCCCTTTCACGTAAGGTTTATTTATCCACAAAAGCCCCTGATGTACCTGAGCGTCAGCTAACTGGGGCTGAAACGTAAATTTAAGCCCTACACCTCCTTTATTAAGATTTTTTGGGGCATATTCTTCATCTAAACGCCACGTAAGGGGATTGGTACAGACGGCTGTTTGAAAGTGGTAGGTCTGATATTTTTCTGGAAAAAAATCACGAAGGTAAGTATGCCAAGAAGCAAAAGAACCTATTTCGTCAGGGGATTGGGCGGGTTTTATATGCTCAAACTCATTTGGTTGGGCTGGCGGACCCGCAATATCTCCCACTAAATAAGCAAAGACCAATTGATTCTGTAGAGGTTTGCCATCAAAAAACTCCTTTAGCAGGCGTTTGGCATGAAGTGTTCCTTGGCTATGAGATGCTATCACGATAGGCCGACCTTGATGATAATGATTGAGATAATATTCAAAAGCAGCTTTTATGTCTGAATACGCTAAATCAAGAGCTTTTTGTCTATCTCCTTGATTGTTGGTCACAAAAGAGTAGTAATGGGCTTGCCGATAGCGTGGTGCATATACTCGACAAGAGCCGATGAAAACGGAGGCTTGATTTAGAATCGTTGATTCATCTACCCGACGATTAAGACCAGCATCATTGACGTCGGCATTCCACTCAAAAGTTCCTTCTGCTGGACGCTGCGTATAGATGGTCGGGTGAATAAAAAATACGTCTGCTTTGGCCGTTACCTGTTCATCTTTCAACCCCTCTGCTTTAAGGGGAATGCTATCGGCAAAGTCTTTTTTGGTAGGTAGTGCTGCCCAGTAATCAGAAGTAGAATAATCAGGAGGCTTGGGAAGACGGTTGTCAAGGTAAGGGTTCTGCAAAATCACAGGCGGTGTACAGGCTCCTAATAGCCCTAAAAGGAATCCCCAAACCGCCAATTGTCGAAGTTTTAATAAGTTCATTTTGGATTTTTTAAATAATTATGCGTGCATAACACTTTATTTCTATAATTATAAAAAGTATAAATTGTAAATTATCTTGAAAAGAGCGAATATTACGCAATAAATTTATCACAAGTGAAACTAAAACCAATCAAAAACCTATGAGTAAATCATTACGTAATGCCGTATTTTACTTAACGGCATGGTTTGTCAGTACTGGCGCGTTGCTGGCACAAACCAAAATATCGGGTAATATCACCGATGCCACCACGCGTGATGGCTTAGTGGGAGTAAGTGTTCAGGTCAAAGGAAAAGTCATAGGCACTATTTCAGACTCAAAAGGCAACTTTTCGTTGACAACTAACACACCCACACCTTTTACCTTAGTAATTTCGTCTGTGGGGTACGAAACTCAAGAAGTACAAATTCAAGGCGATCGCTCTGACCTTAAAATCGCAATTAAAGAACAAGTGATGCAAGGACAAGAAGTGGTGGTATCAGCCTCACGGGTAGAAGAAAGCGTTCTAAAGTCGCCAGTAGCAGTAGAAAAAATGGACATTCGCGCCATTCGTGAAACACCTTCTGCTAATTTCTACGATGGATTGGCGAATTTCAAAGGGATTGACATGGCTACGCAAGGGCTTTTGTTCAAATCGGTCAATATGCGGGGCTTTGGCGCGACGGGTAACCTTCGTACAGTGCAAATGATTGATGGCATGGACAATTCTGCCCCTGGTTTAAACTTCCCCGTGGATAACATCGTTGGAATGCCCGAATTGGACGTTGAAAGCGTTGAAATTTTACCTGGAGCTGCTTCAGCGCTTTACGGCCCTAACGCTCTCAATGGCCTAATTTTAATGAATAGTAAGAGTCCCTTTTTGTATCAGGGGTTAAGTGCCAATGTGAAGACGGGGCTTATGAGTGCCGAAAACCGCTCCACCCAAACTTCTGGGTTTTATGATGCTTCCATACGATATGCCAAAGCATTTAATAATAAGCTTGCTTTCAAAATAAACCTTGCTTATATCCAAGCCAAAGACTGGGAAGCCACTAACTACACTAACCTGAACGTGGGCGGTGTTGATGGTCCCGACCGTACCAAGACAAACCTCAACTATGATGGGGCGAATATCTACGGTGATGAAGCCAACGCAAATATGCAAGCTGTAGCCAACAGCCTCATTGCCGCAAAATTACTTCCAGCGGCTGCTTTAGCACTGATTCCCAACGTGGCCGTTAGTCGTACAGGTTTTGAAGAAAAAGATTTAGTAGATTATAATACGAAGTCGTTTAAATTTAATGGTGCTTTGCACTACCGACTTACCGAAAAAGTAGAAGCCATTGCTCAAGTAAACTACGGCGCTGGAACAACAGTATATACGAGTAATGGCCGCTATTCGCTCCGAAATTTCAATATTACCCAAGCAAAGGTTGAACTCCGCGGAGATAACTTTACGCTTCGGGCTTACACCACTCAAGAGCGTTCAGGTGATTCATATACTGCTGGTTTGACCAGTATCTTTATGAATGAAAAATGGAAACCAAGTACTCAGTGGTTTGGCGAGTATGTAGGGGCTTTTGCTCAAGCCCGTGGGGCTGGACAGGCAGAAGCACAGGCTCACTTGTTGGCACGTGGTGTAGCCGACAACGGCCGCCCAGCACCTGGCACAGCAGCTTATAATACGCTATTAGAGGAATTTAGAAATAAAGCCATCACACAAGGTGGCGGCTACTTTTTAGATAAGTCAAATCTGTATCATGCTGAAGGAGTTTATAATTTCAAAAACCAAATCAAATTCGCCGATGTATTGGTAGGTGCTAATTTTCGACAATATCAGCTGAAATCGGCAGGAACACTCTTTGCAGATCAAGCAGACGGGCGCAATGGCAGCATCGCTATCAATGAATTTGGGGCTTTTGCACAGTTGGCCAAACAGCTCGGTAAGCACCTTAAAATCAGCGGCTCTCTCCGCTACGACAAAAACCAAAATTTTGCAGGACAGTTTACCCCACGGGTTTCGGCAGTGGCTACATTTGGCGAACACAATTTCCGTTTAGGATACCAGACAGGCTTCCGCGTTCCTTCTACTCAAAACCAATATATAGATTTGCTGGTACCTAACGCCCGTTTAATTGGAGGCTTGCCTGAATTCTATAATCGCTATAACTTAGGTACAGCTTATTTACGAGACGATGTAGTGGCAGTAGGTGCTGCTATTACTCAGACCGCAGCCGATCCAGCTCTCCGTACGCAAGCAACTGCACTTATTACCCAACAAGTAACGGCTACTGTAACTGCTGCCATCAATGCAGCGGTAGCTGCTGGTCAAATCCCAGCCGCAGCCGCGGCAGCAGCTATACAAGCTGAAGTTGCAAAGCAATTACCTGCTGCTTTATCTGCCAACCTTGCGAATACGGTTCAGGCTTTAGCAGTTAATGCAAATATTGGTTCGCTTAAACCTTATCAACCTAAAGAATTTAAGCCAGAACGCGTAGCCAATTATGAAATAGGTTATCGGGGTATTTTCAACAAGAAACTGTACATAGATGCTTATTATTATTACAGTGTGTACACCAATTTTATCGGTGGAGTGGTATTACTTCAGCCAACTGCTTCTATTGCCCCTGGCTTACTTCCCGTAGCATCGGGAGTATTGAGTGGCAACACCCGTAAAGTATATTCTCGACCTGCTAACAGTGATAAGAAAATCACAGCCTCCGGATGGGCTATCGGACTTAACTACTCTATTGGTAAAGGCTATACCCTAAATGGTAACATAGCCAATAACGAGCTGCGTGACTTCATTCCCTCGTCAGAACTCCAGTATGCAGCCTTTAATACGCCAAAATACCGTTGGAACATTGGCTTTGGTAATCGGAGTGTAGGGGGGGCAAAGTTTGGATTCAACGTCTCCTTGAAACATCAGGATGCCTTTACATGGCAGGCTGGTTTTATACAACCTTCTGATACAAACGTTCCGTTGTTTACAAATACCCAAGTACCTGCCTTTAGTAACTTAGATGCCCAAGTAAGCTTCAAATTGTCGAAAATGAAGTCTATTCTAAAAGTTGGTGGAACTAATATTCTTGGAACACCTTATGTCCAAGCTTACGGAAACCCCACGATTGGCTCGATGTATTACGTTTCTTTGATGTTTGATGAATTATTGAACAAATAATACACCTGAACCCTACTCAAAGAGGCTGTCCAAAAAAGGGCAGTCTCTTTTGTTATAATTCCTTTGCAAACTTCACGTATTGTTCCCAATCATAAGCGGTAATATCGTGTCCTCCCGTTCGGACATGATACCTGATAGTTTTTCCTACGGGCTGATTGACGACAAGGGCTCGGTTACACCTAAACCTTCTTTTTTGAACAACGCATACGCAGGCTGCGCATGAAACGCTCCTAAAAACTCTCCTTTGGGATCTGCCCACCGATCTTCTTCTGCACTGGCTACGTAAAGCGGTCGAGGTGCCATCAAAGACAATAAGGTGTGCTGGTCGGTGGGAAGTTGATTAGGGTCGGAAGCGTAGGTAGCAAATTTAGGAATAAACCAATGAGGGAAAACACTGGTTATTCGTCCAACTGTCTCACCGTAGTTTCGACGGGCCAATGACGTTCCACCTTCGCCCGAATTATTAGAAATTACCGCCGCAAAACGTTCGTCATTAGCTGCCGCCCACAATGCCGCCTTTCCCAAACGAGAATGTCCAGTAATAATCACTTTTTTGGCATTGACCAAAGCCTCTGTTTGAAGATAATCCATCATACGCGACAAGCCCCAAGCCCACGCTCCGATGGCCGACCATTGTTCGGGTTTTGTGGATAATTCGTTGGCCAACCTTCCTCTCACACCATCTTTCCATCCCTCACGGTGGTCAGGCTCAAAATCGCCGTAGTAAGCCGTACCCACCGCAAAGCCTTGACTAATGACATAGTCAAGTTGCCAACGAGAAGCTTGATCGGCACGGCCTTTTTCGGTAGCGTGGTTATTGACAACCGTTCCATCGTTGAAATCAATCATCCATTTAGTTGGAATCGGCACGTCCGTTTCAGCAGTGACACAGTGGTTTCCGCAAAAATTAAGCCCTACAAAAACGGCTGGTTTAGCTACATTTTTAGGAATATAGAGTACCATTTCAGCGGTATATTTATTGGCAAAATTCAACTCAATACGCTTGCGAATAGCTTTTCCATTGAGTGCATTCTCGTTGATTTCAAGGATTTTATAGCTTACAGGTATTTTAGTGGTTGGCAAAATTCCGTATTCGTTATCCGCCAACAATTTGAGTAGATACGCTCGCTGTTTTTTCCATTCAGACGGAGTTTTAATTAACGACCCATCGGGTTTTTGCAATGGGTTCGGCAAAGTGTAAGACCCCACTTTATTTTCGTCGTAGTTGGCAACAAAGGCGGATTGTGTAAAAGCGTTTTCGCTAAAAAGTAGCGTTAAGATACCAAGGATTAACTTTCTCATAAGGAAGGATTTAGATTATCTTTCCTTAAAAGCAGACGATGGGAGGGTTTTTACGCTATTTTCGATTTTCTCTCGTTTTTTTCATTCTTTTTTTTGACGAATGAGGGTCGTTTCCGCCTTTTTATCATGTCTCGGGTCGGCACTGTTCCAAAAACTCGACCCGTCGGCTTTGTGATAACTAAAAGTAAGCGACAACTGAAGTTCATCGTTTTGCCAAGCTCCTTCTTTGGCTTCGACAAGGGTAAAATTAGGCAATACGCGTTTTTTTTCGTCTTGAGGACGAAAGTTAAAGCGTAACTGATGAAAATCCTCTTTTTTGACCGAGCCGTAGATTTCGTAGTTTTCTGTTCCTAATCGGCTCATTGCCACGGCTTTGCCTTCAAATCCTTGTTTGTTTTCTCGGGAGCGACGGCGCGACTTTCGGCTTGCTTTTTCTTGACGTTCTTCCTCTGTAATAGGCTCAAAAATCTCTATTTCAAGGGTTTTAGAAATTCCATCTGGGTCTTTGAATGCGCCTTCCCAGCGGCCTACGAGCAGTTTGGCGTTTTTGTCAGTGCTGTACGCCCAAGGACGGTCGCGGAGGTCTTGCCAGTAGCTGAAATAGTATTTACATTCATAAACGCCCCAACTCAATAAAACCAACATTCCAAGCAATAGCAGTCCTTTTTTCATCATTTAGAGTTTTGCATACGTATAAACCAGTATGTTTTTCTTATAAGGGCCTTGGCTGGTAGCATCTACTTTTAGATACATGATATTGCCAGATGTGTCGATACTATACGTCAAATCTCCACTTTGACCCAAACTTTGAGCCAGCTGTTTTTCCTCATCACCAATGATTTTTAGTTCTCCCACCTCAATGGAGGTGCCATTGGTACGGGTTACCTTCAGCTCCCAGCGCACTTCTCGGCTTTTACCATCCATGGTAGCAACAAGACGACCGTCTTTGAAAAATTCCCAAATGATAACCACTCCTTTTGACTTAAACTCAGGCCCAGTACTTAGTTCGGTTCCGTCTTGTTTCGTAATTTCGTAGCGAGCGCGTATCGCTTCCCATTTACCAAGCAGCATGGTAGAACTATCGGGCTGAGGGTCTTCGGTTTTTGAGCCGCCACAACCTGCGGCAGTGTTGATCAGTAAAATAAAACCGAATGAGATATAAATGAGTGATTTTTTCATGATTTTGATTGGTTTTATGGTTTTTTGCCGAATATGTAGGTAAGACCTGAGTAACCTCCCGTTAAAACGGTGCTATAAACCTCGCCACTGTTTCGGTAGATATATATGGTACCAGAGCGTAATGCCACCGTTTCTATCTTTTTGATGGCTTGCCTACCCGCATTATTTTCTATGTAACTACCATTAATAGCATCCGTTTTGAAAATGATAAAAAGCGTTGAATTTTGGAGGTGCCATTTGACGTTTTCCATTTGGTCGGCCTTATCAAGATTCGATTTTTCAAGGCTCAGGGCTGTCCATTCGGCTGGTGGCCCCGTGATAGATTTGAAAGTAAGGGTTTCAGTAGTGGCATTGTAATCAAATTGAATAACATTTTTGTTAGCTTGGGTAATGGTCAAAATGTTATCATCGCTCAACGTCCAACTTCCGCCTGATTCGCCCAATGCCTCATAAAATTTGAATACACCATTTGGCAAAAATGACATTGCAAAGCACTGACCAAGAGTCTGTTGGGGTATTTGATTGTGTTTGACTGGGCTGTACCTAAAAATCCCTGTCCACATCGTATTGGTCAGCGATGCGGTGGGGTCTACTTCTGTTTTTTTGCAACTCGTAGCGATTCCTACAATGAGCAACAATATGAGTAGTGGTTTCATGTACTTATGATTTTATAGTTTTTGATAAACTACTTTCAATGACTTTGCCCCTTTGGGTACGTATTTGTCCTGAGGGCCATAGGCGTGTGTTAGTGTCATGGTATTTCCTGATAGACTTAGTTGGTCGGTGTTTGTAAAACCCTTCATGCTCGTAGTCAGGATAGAACCAGAGAGTTTCCAAGTAGAAAGTACAGCAGGTATGGGGCAGCCTTTGGGCACACGCATGGTCAGGTTGCCAGAGGCTTCAAAAACATACACAATATCAGCCGTGCAGGGCATCGTTTTGGTGAGTTCTGGCATCCCGTCAACAGTTTTGCCATTGTCGTAGGTAGTAATAATCGCTGTACGCTTCCATTGACCCACTATATTTTGAGCCAATGCTTCATTGGCTATCATACAAAAAGCCAATAAGATAAAAATGATTTTAAAGACCTTTTTCATTTCGAGAGATTTAGCTTAAAAAATTGACGAACTATTCGTTTTTTACGTCTCGATACTTCTACCATCGGGCCATTGGGTAAAGTAATATGCAAAGCTTTGGTGCTTGCTATTCTGGCTCATTTTCCTGCGGTTTCGGAGGGAGTTGTGAGTTGTTTCAGCACTGATTCTATCGCGTTTAGACGTGCCTCATTTTTGTCATTTGTCGCTTTCAAATCTTTATTGAGTTCCAAAAGTGTTTCGCCCGTGGTACGATGCGTTTCCACTTGGTGTTTTAGGTCTTTTATTGCTTCCAACAAGTGCGGAATCAGTCCTATATAATTGACACTCAAATAACCCTCGCTATCTGTTTCCACCAATTCAGGAAAGATTTTTTGAACTTCTTGGGCAATGAATCCTGTCTGTAAGCCCGCATTTGTTTTCTTTATCCAATCGTAATGATAACCACGCAACTGCGATAGCTTACCGAGCGAGTTTTGAAGCGGAGAAAAGTTGGTTTTGAGGCGTTGGTCGGAGCATAGGCTAATTACTGAGGCTGTGCAGATAGTGCCAGTAGTTACATTGAAACGCATCATCCATTGGTCAAGGGCAGGGCTGTAGAAGCCAAGCTCATTGTCTATGCGCATTCCTATAAAAGCACGTAAAGAATTGTTGGCGTTGTTGTTAAACCAAACTCCTGCGCTATTCATATCACTTCCGCCACTACGCAGCAACATCCTTCCGCCTACATCAAGTGTATAAGTGAATCCATTGATATTAGCTACGGGTCCAATAGATAAATGCTCAATATAAGTTTTACCTCCAAACAGACGAGCTGCATAAGCCCCGTTGTAGCCTACTCCTAAAATGGCAGCAGAACCTGTTGACTCTCCCAAAATGCCTACGCCGTTTGCAAAACTGCGACTTGATCCCATTACTCCATAGTAACCTTCACCATACACACCATGACCGTAATTGCTGTATGATAGCCCCCAAACCCCCTTTTTGCCACTTCCATATACCCCTATATCATACGGAAAAGGCTCACTTCCTGGTTGGGGAGGAGGCCCTCCCTCGCGAGCGTATCCCGCTACACCTACATACTGATTGGCAGTATTGCTGGCGGCTCCATCTACCCGCCCTTCAATAGCCGATTGCCGCTGGTTTGCGGTAGGG
>JBGAUP010000184.1:0-12333 GCA_044228585.1 Runella sp.
TCTATTGTTACTATCTGAGACAAACCAGTAGTCGGATTAGCATCATTATCGGTTATGTCTGAACCAATATCTTGGTTTAGACTCAATTGACAGGTATCAGGCAAGCTGGTTGGATCAAACAAGACTCTATACCGACCTAAAGCTAAACCCGTGAAAGAATAATCTCCCACAAGTCCCGTAAATGTTGTATCAACAGGAGTAAATGTAGAATTTACTTCCTTATATAGTACTACTCTTACGTTTTTCACCCCTGGTTCACCAGCATTCTGTTGACCATTATCATTAAGGTCTTTCCAAACAAAATCGCCAATGCTGCCCAGAGGACTGAACAATGCCCCGTCTATCGTTGGATTGTTTTGTAAAATACCTCCCTGAACAGGATTAAGCACTATGCTTGGACTAAGAGCAGTTGTTGGGTCAAAGTCACTGTCTTTGGTATCATCGCCAATGTTTACGTTGGTACTCAATACCGAACCCGCTGGCAATGAACCTACCAAAATCTTCACTTGGTACTCACCCGCCGACAAATCAGTGAACGAATACCAACCCAGTGCTCCACCAACTGGATTGTTGGTTGTAATTGTAGTATCTATCGCCACAAATACGTTAGCTTGGTTCTTTTGGAACAATACTACCTTTACACCATTGACACCCGAGTTACCGTCGTCTTGGATACCATTATTATTTAAATCTTTCCAGACATAATCTCCAATGCTACCCAGCGGACTAAACAGTGCCGCGTCTATGGTTGTGTTATCTTTCAAAAGCCCGCCTTGTTCTGGATCAAGTACCACCAATTGACTGATGCCAGTGGTGGGGTTAGCATCGCTATCCACATTATCAGGGGCTTGGTTTTGTTTTGGAGAAATAATACAACCAGCTGGTAAACCCGTGTTAGCGAACTGTACTACGTAGTTGCCAGCCAAAAGCCCAGTAAACAAATATTTACCTGCATTCACACCAACACCCGCAGTGATGGTACTATCCAGTTTAGCAATGGGAGTTCCTGTGTTTGTGGCCGACCACAAAATTACTTTTACTCCATTTACTCCTGGCTCGCCAGCGTCTTGTTGGCCATTATCATTAATGTCTTTCCATACAAAGTCACCAATACTTCCCAAGGGCCCAGGAATTACAATAATCTCGCAACAACCTGTCGCAGGACATGTATTGACTTGCGCACTAAACGCAAAACGACCCGTACCCTTAATAGTTAAGACATCGCCGCTTACAGAGGCACTATCAGAAGGAATGCCTGTGATTGGCCCACTTCCTACTTTGGTCCAAGTTACATTAGAATACCCTTGTACAGAAAGTGATACGGTATATTCATCACCTGGATACCATAAAATCGGCACTGAAAAACAGGCCGTTGCATAATCATCTTCCCCTAAGACACCATTGCCAGGGTCGGAGTCAGCATCTTCTTGCCCTGCACCCATGGACATTACCTCGGCGATGTTGAAATAAACACCACGTCCTGTTACGCTTCCCGTCAATTCCAATTTAACAGAATCTCCCGAAGCGATGGTTGGGATAGTCCACAAACCTGTCCCTGAATTGAAAGTCGTTCCAGCTTGAGGGATGTTGCCAGTAAGTGTAGCCCCGCCCGTAGGAAAAACGTCCTTGACTACCACCGCAGTAGCAGCATCTGGGCCATCGTTCTTAGCATAAATAGTAAATTTAATAGGTTGGCCAATAGTAGGTTGAGCATTATCAATTCTCTTGGACAACTTAATATCTACTATTTTTTGGGGTGCCACCTGACCCAACACCGTAAATGCAGTGAGTAGTACCAAGGACAGTACTCCCATCAGCGATTTAATGGGTTGAATCAAGCGATTTTTCGGGAAAGATGAATCAATATAGGCTACTGATTCATAGCTATTTACTTCCACTTCCTTATCGGGCGGGGAAGTAGATACCCATCGTTTCGATTTTTCATCGAAACGCGCCCCCAGAACACGCTGCTTATCCCGAGGAGGAGAAATGGATAACTTACTCATAGTATGTGTAATAATTGATTGAAGGGATGTAAATTTTGGAGTAAAATCTTCGGAACTAAGGCCGTAAACTTCGCTGGTAGGCGGTGAAGCCCCTGGCAGATGGTGGTGCTGATCAATCCCAATTGAATTGACCCGAAAGGCTTCTTTTCCTTTTTGAAAGATTTTCGATTGAAATGGTTTTCGATAAACCACACGTTGCTCAACCGTTCTCTTTCGGTTTGGCAAAATCCATTGAATGCAAGAAGCTACGTTCTTTAAAAAGACCAAAAAAGGCTTTCTTAAAGAAGTGTTTTGGGCAATGCTTTTGCGTTTAAAAGGCTGACTTGCTTCAAGGTCTGGGATTGTGGTAAATAGTGCTTTCATCTGCCACTTTTCTTTTGTTTTGGATGTACTTAATTGGCATCCATTACCAACACTTTCCTGTGCGAGATTTTCGCCCGAAAATGTTTAGTCCTGTTTCACCAATGAAGTTGGGCTTTGACCCACTTGAGAAGTATCTAAAATTATGCCAAAGTCGTCGTGGCTACGAACGACTTTTGAAAGGATTAGCTAATACCTTGTTTATCAGAATATTAGCTATTAAATATATTTTAATAAGGATAGCAGATTTTTTGTACTTTACCTATAAATAATTAAACTATTCACATTAAAAGTAGAGGAGGTACTAATTAGCTAAAACCGTGCCAATAAACCCCCGTTTTAACCTCAAAACTGGCCTAAATAGCCCCAAAACGCGTATTTTTGAAGGGGAAATATGCCTTTTAAGTGCTACCTAAAAGGCATAAAAAAAGCCGAGCAAAATTGCTCGGCTTCGGCTGTAATTTATTTTTTTAAAAGTCATATCCAAGAGTCAAATAGGGAATAGCTTTATTGACTTCGCCATTGTCAAAACCCCACGCATAGTCAAACTTCACGTAAAACCCAAACAGCATTGTGCGTGCCCCTACTCCATAACCCACTAAGAATGGATTGCGGAAATTATTGACCGTTGCACTGAAAAAGTCCAAGCGAATGATTTCAGTATTCAAACTATTCTGACGATTGAATGGCCATTTACCCGTCCAAGCTGTACCTACATCGGTGAAGCCAACCAGCTGGAAATTCCGCAAGAAATTGGAAGTGATGGGCCCCCGATAAAAGTACTTAATGAGCGGCATTCTCAATTCGGCATTAAATAATAAATGGCTACTGCCCGATACCTTATTGAAATTAAAGCCACGCATATTAGTTGCCAATTCCACAAAAAATATGTCTCGGTTGTCAATCGGAATCAGTGAGCTACTCAATCCTACAGCCAATGGATTGACCGTGCGTTCATCTTGATTGTTACCTGTCCAGTTTTCCATTCCGCCCAACACACTCTGTTTAGGTGACTTACCTCCAGAGTGAGCAAAGGAGAATCGTGTAGCAAAAATCAAGTCGCGGTGAATTTTTTGATAATGACGAAAATCAACGGCAATTCGGTTGAACCCGCGCGTTCCGCCAACCCCTCCAAACAAATCGTAGCGAATCTTAAAACGAGTGCCTTCCATCATGTTCATTCCATTGATGCGCGAATCGTCGTAAACAAACTCACCCCTTGCTCCCAAATAAGTTGAAGTCACATCGGCAGCGGCAATATTGCTTACGTCCAATAAACGAGATTCTGCAAAAAATGGGGTCAAAGATACCCGAGCGTTATTACTAAATGGATAGGCTGCGGTGAAGGCTACGCGGTTGTAACGGTACTTTTGGCTGGCGGGTGGTTGTACATATAAACTCTGGCGATCTACCCGCGCTGAAAAGTCAATTCTGTGAGCTAAATTGCTGTATTCGGCCCAAAGATTATTTGTGCGAAAGTTCAAAAGTCCCAAGAAAAAGCCCGCTTTCACGATATGATTTTCCAGTAAATCATTCATTGTCAACGACTGAGCAAATCCAAAACCACGTATAGGGTCAATTCGCCAATCGGAGGTGGCATCATTACTTATAAAAAGGCTCTTGTAGTTAATAGGTCCTTTTATTGTAATATTTTCTCTTTTTCGATTTCGAGTAGGAAGATTGGCCGCACTCGAAATGGTTGTTCCCCGCCGTTGGCGATATTCAAACGACTTGAGTACGTCGGCATCAAATTCATAATTGTCGGTGTCAACTTCTCCTGAATCCAATTGCATTTTGCGTGGGTTGGCCATTTGAGCAATCAAGCTGGCATCGGCAGCGGGATTGTTTCTTTGCTCTGTTTTATAGACAGATATTCCCGACATACTTTGTACGCGTGGCGTTGCCACCAACTCAGTAGTGATAGGAACCAACCGCCGCTGGTAGAGGACAGCCTCTTGGTCTTTGTACCAATTAATACTCGCAAATGCCCCCGAATCTATCAGATAATCATAATCTCGGATATTTTGGTTAAAGCCTGTAATGGGTGTCAGACGCTTCATATCCAACTCATACCGATACAAGTTAGTCACTCCCTTATAATCCGAAAGGAAATAAAAGGTATTTTCATCAGTCGAGCGAGAATTTGAAATAACTCCCAGTGAATCTACAATCCGCGTAACCATTTCCGCCCGTGGGTTGCCGTCGTGGATAAATAATGCCATTTTTTCTTTGACCGTTTTGTAAGAACCTTTGTCGGTCACCGTCAATGAATCTTTCAAACGATTAGAAGAAAATAAAACACGAGTGGAGGAGTTTCCCGCAAAATGAGGGTGACGATCGTCGTACAAGTCGCTTGTAAGTTGAAGCAAAGACGAGCGACCTATATTAAACAAAAATAAATCATTTTGACCGCGGCTATCAGCACTCAATGCCAACGTAGAACCGTCGTTTGAAATATCAAATTCGGTTATTTGGTTAATACCCCTAATTTCCCTACTTAAACGCAGCTTGTATTTTCCCTTGTCCAAAATATCAAATATTTCAAGAAAAACCCGCCCGTTCTCTTCCGTAATAATTGCCAGTCCGTTGTTACGACTCCAAGCCACCAGAGGCGTTCTACTCAAATAGGTTCGTTTTTCTAAGGAATATTTACCTTTTATAATGGTCGTCTTAGCACGACTTTCCGTATTGATAATGTCAACGGTGTATTTCCCTCCTTTTCGATTTGTAACGGCTACATACTGGTTATCAAGACTGATACGAACTGCATTGGGTAGATTACCCAGCGGCAAATCTAATTCTTGTCTCCAATCTCCCATTGGCTCCTTATAGGTAGCCGTAGTGGTAGTAGCCATGTTGGTATAAAAATCCCGCCAATCTTTCAGAAAACGTGTAAAAGATACCCCCAAAGTACTCGCTACGCTGGTTTGCTCAGTACGGATAATACGCGTAAGATTCAAAATATTAGATATATTATCCTTACCGTAACGTTCAGCGATATAATTCCAAATAGACTGACCCACAAGCGTAGCTTCAGGACCAGTCAGCAACGAAGGCTTCTTCATCTGATGGTTCACAATCGCATCGCGCATATAATCATCCAGTTCGGGACTCCATCCTTCAGCAATATAAGCTGATATACCAGACATAAACCAATCGGGCAACGAGAGCAGCAAAGAGCTTTGTAAAGCGTCTTTTAAACTACCTCCGTACAGCATATCATACACAAACAGGCGAGAGATTTCTTTAATGAGCTGCTTACGAAAACTAATCTGGTCGCCCGAAAACGCAATCTCCAATCGCGACTTTGCGAGATTTAGCTCTGTTTCGCTTAAATCTGTACTGTTGGCCATGCCCATATTGCTTTGCAGAAGCTCTTGGGGCGAATTGTAAAGAAAAATCTTAATGCGGTTATAGGGGGTATATCCCAGAACTTCAGTGATACGATCAAATTCTGATTCGGCATACTGCGCTGCCAACGTAGCCAGCGGTGTACCTGCTCCATAATGGTAAATCTCAAAGTTGTTGGTTTTGAGAATTTTCCATTCAAAGCGCTGGTACTGCACCCGATTTTTGCCAAACTGCTCTTCTGAAGGATAATTTTGCGCTTCGACTGACTGGGAAAGCAAAAGTACTGCCCCCATCCACAGAAATTGAAAAATAGAACAACTTTTCATATCAACCTGAACCGTTAACTGTTAATTGTTATCTGTTAATAGGTTAGTTAATGATATTCAACCAACAGATAGCTATTAACTTCATTTAGAACGAAAATATAACGAAAAAACGCGCTCAATATTCACCTCTGGGTCTAATTCTTCTCCTGATTCTAAAAATTTCACAAACTGATCGGCAAAATAAGGGGCAAGAGAGACTCCTTTTGTACCTAAACCATTGAAGATTCCCAATTGGGCATGTTCGGGATGCAACCCAATAAATGGACGCCTGTCATCGGTGGAAGGACGAATCCCTGCTTGCTGATCAAGAATTTTGTAAGGCTTTTTTAAATAGGCGTTTATCTTTTCTTCTAAAAACTCACGGGCATCGTCAGTTGTTTTCCAATCGAGGTCATCCCAAGAATAAGTAGCCCCAAAACGACACTTTCCTTGGTTATCTATGGGCAATATAAAAGTTCCTTGGTTAATGACTTCGGTCAAAGGATAGTCTTCCACAAGGGCGACGAGCGTTTGGCCTTTCACAGGATTGAACGGAAGCCAATTAAAAAATGGATTCTGACACGCTTCATATCCCTCACAAAATAGTATTTTTTTTATTTTTATGTCATTATATAAAACATTATCCTCTTGAAATTCAATATTTTCAATGTCAAATTTTTCTTCTATGTATTGACCTATTCCAACAAAAAACATCTTAACTTTTTCGAGCATCTCCGTGCAATCTACCCAGCCTGACTGGGTAATTTGAAGCCCACCGAGCGAATTTTCAATAAATGGGCTGAATTTTTCGTTGTCGGCCTTCTCCAAAACGTATTTGGCCGAATGGGGATCCGCGGTTTGCGCTAAAAATGAATTTTGTTCTTCAATAGAACGAAAAGGACGATAGACATTACAAAAATGCAAAAGCTGGGTGTTAAGTTGCTCCTGCATTTCTCCATAGAACCGATTGGCAAATGGAAGAATTTCATCTGCTTTCCAAGTACGATTTAATTTCTTTCCCGTAAGCGGATTAAAAATTCCACCCGACACTCGTGAAGCCGATGGCAGCTTTGAGTCATTAACAATCAACACCCGATGCCCTCGCTGATGCAACGTCCAAGCCAAGACCGAACCTGCAATACCTTGACCTACGATAAGATAATCGGCATTCATAGTTCTATCTGACGTTTTCGAATAAGACTGCTAATTTTCTCGTCGGCCAGCCGCGTCACCAAATCTATCTGCTCATCGAGCGTCATAAAAGAGGTATCCACCCATACTGCACCTTCTGCTTGCCGCAATGGACTATCGGCACGGGTAGTATCTGGAAAAACTACCGTTCCGATATCACGTCCATCCATCACCACTCCACGCGCTTTGCCCATTCGCTGCTGTTGCGCCACCATAGCCCGACGAACCTCCGAAATGGCACTTACTTCACTGACCCAATTGGCGATGTACAGTTTCCGAATTTCGTCTTCTACGTTTAGTCCATTGAGATAGGTCTCGTTACGCCCCGTTTCGGGATTCCGTCGAAAATCTATTTTGATATTTTCTAAAGCCTTCGCAATATCTTTGGGATTGGTAAGCGATACGTGGTGGTTATGAAAATACAAAGTGACAGCTCGGTACATCGCTCCCGTATCAATATAGGCATATCCAAGATAAGACGCCACCCCTTTGGCAGTTGTACTTTTTCCACAACTGGAATAACCATCAACGGCAATAATAATTTTAGGCATGAAGTACGTTCAATAGTATAGCGCAAAGATACAAAGGTTAGACTGAGAATTTGATGGTTAATAGCAGATTCGATTCTATCTAAGATTAAAATCTCCTAAACACTTGTATTTCCAAACCATCAGTTTTACATTTACTATTATTCACCGCTATTAACACTGGTAACGATACCGAATAATAATTTTCTGACTTAAATCAGTTCGCTAAACGTTTTTTTGTGTTTTCTTTGAATCGTTTTTACAACTAAAAATCACAATTTACCATGAAAAAAATGTTTTTTACTTCGTTGCTGGCACTGGCCGCAATCGTATGTTTTCAAACGAGTTCTTCTGCCCAATCTTATGAGAAAGGAGATAAACTCCTCAATCTTGGAGTTGGATTAGGTACTTACGGCGCAGGTGGAATTGGATTAGGTGGTTCATTTGAATATGGAATCCATGACGCTATTAGTGTAGGGGTACTTGGCGGATATTCTGGAAGAGGAAATTATTTAGGATATGGCCGATGGTCAGTACTTACTTTTGGTGCAAGAGGTTCTTATCACTTCAATGAATTGCTAAAATTAGGTGATGACAAAATTGACTTATATGCTGGTTTAGGGCTTGGGTATCGTAGCATTACTTGGAATTATGGCGGTATTGGTGGTTACAATGATTCTTGGGGAAGTGGCATAATGTTTCTTGGCCACATAGGCGGCAAATACTATTTCAAACCCAATTTGGGAGTATTTGCCGAATTAGGCTCAGGGTTTGGTACTTTACAAGCGGGGCTTGCTTTTAAATTCTAAAAATTCTTCATTTCTCATTTGTTGATTACGCCTCAATGTTTATTTTTGAGGCGTAATCAAATTTTAAACCTGAAAGTAAATTATGAAAAAACTATTCGCACTTGTTTTTTGCTTTGCTGTACTTCTTGTAGGAAAGAGCCACGCCACTAATGCCGAGTATTTTGTAGATGCTCAAGCCATTGAACAAACCCTCAATGCGGGTGAGCAATTGGACGTAGCCAATGTAGAACAAGCGGCTACTGCACTCGAAAGTCTCATGGGAGAAGGGAAAGACGTTACTAAAATTATGGCAGGCGATAAGAAGCCTGTTGTAGCTTTTATCTTAGCTTGGGTGGTAGGTTTCTTAGGTATTCACCGTGCGTATCTTGGTACTGCTGGTGGAGTTATCGTAGGATACATTCTAACTTGCGGTGGTTTGGGAATAGTAGCTCTGATTGACTGGATTGTGCTACTTCTGGAAGTCATCGAAGAAAAGAACTTTGACAAGTACGTAAACAACAAGAAATTCTTTATGTTTGCTAACTAAGCAACTTCTATTCAAAAAAGAGAGGTAGCTTGAGCTACCTCTCTTTTTTTTGTTCATTTTCTACCAGTAAAGCCCTTATTCTCTGATTATTGCGTGCTTTACGCTTTCGGTTGGTTTCTTCTGCCATGATTGATGCCCGCCTTGCTCCTCCAAAATAGAACGTTTGAAATAGTCCCGCTCCCGTAAAAAAACCAATCAAGTAATAGCGGTTCAAAACGTGATACACACCAAAACCCAAGGCCAAAACTTGCAATCCCACTGACGATATCCCCTCTAATGGATAACCCGCATAAGCTTGGCCTAATCCTGGCATTAGAAAAGACAGCAATTGCGCTTTATCGGGGTTTTTAGGCTTTTTTCTCAAAAATCTATACAATTCCTCTACGTTTATTTTTAATTGATTACGTGCTGCATAACGGCTAAATAACACTTTTGATTCCTCCCAACGCTCAAGTTCGTTTAACGTTAAGATTTCCAATACATCCAACGGGGTAGTCAAAGTAGTGTCACGTATATAAAAACGAGTTTGTTGCATTTGTCCAAAAGCCTCATTGTAGCGTTGGCTCAAATACGCACATAAAGCTCCTTCGTATCTCAGTTTGAATTGGAGAGTATCATTAGGCTCTTCTAAATCAAACCGCTGCGCCGTTTGCCAAGCGTCTTCAAATGTTCTTAGCGCCTTTTGGCACTGTATCTTTTTATGAAGGATTTGATTTGTCAATATCCGAAAATTATCTGGCAACGTTTGATCTTGGTCAAAGATAGCTTTTTCGTAATACACTGCTGCTAAAGCATATTCCTGCTTGGCCATAAGACTATCGGCTATCAGCAGCGATTGCGCCGAAGCCTCCCTACTGATTAAAAACAGTACGGATAGGAATCTGCATGTTAAACAAAATCTGTTCATTGACTTTATCATTGAATTCTTGCCTACGAATATGAATCGCAAGCGAGCTTCCCCATATATTTCCTACGTAAAAAAAGGTAAACAATCCACCGTAAACTAAAAAACGGGGGCTTTTCCAACCATCGCGACGATAAGCTTCATACGCTTGGAGTCCAAGTGCAAGGTTTTGGATAAAAGTAATCAGTCCTTGCCCTGTTTTACCAGCGTATATTTTTCCACTCCCTGGTACAACTGCTGACATGACCCCCGCCAATAATGGCGATTTACGCTTATGTTGCTGAATCAGGCGATAGTTTTCCACCAGCTTTTCTTCCTCTTGACTGAAAGCAAAATATTTTCCAGTGAATTGTTGCCGATAGTTAGCAAACTTGAGTGTATCACGCATCAGCAATGCGAGTCCTGCCAGTTGAAAATTTCGGAGTGCTCCCAATAAAGTATCGGGCGTAGATAGAGCCGTTAAGACTTGATTTGCTTCACTGTGGCGTTTTAAGAAAGTATAGCCAATACCCTCCAAAAAGCGTGATTTGGCGTAGTTAGGGTGTCGTATTGGTATTTGTTCAAAATACTTTATGGCCGAATCTAACTGTAATTGATTATAAAACGCCAAGCCCCGATAATAAGGAAAAGCTTGACGGTGCTGTGTCCAATGAAGTGCGTCATTATAATATTTTTTCTCCAACAAATATTCTACGAAAAGGGAGTCTGAAGAAAGCGTCTGTTGAGCAAAAAGTGGATTAACCGATAAAAAAACAAATAAAAACTGCTTCACACAGCCTACCACCCACCTTCTATTTTTCATCACTATTCACCTTTGGTTTTTACTCGATACATGGCTGGTACATCCATTACCCTACCCGTCTGTGGGTTGATTCGTAGCAGTTCGATACTCGTAGCAGCCACTCGATTACAACGCGAAAGGCGGTCGGCAGTGAGGGCAATACCTTTAAAAATACCAAATTCCTGAATGGCTACTCTACTAAAACGCGAACAAGACAACTCATACAGGCAATCGGCTGAAATTTGCGGAGAAATCACCTTTTGGTAGCCTGTCAAAGCACCATTTAGTAACCAATAAGCTGGATTATAACGCAAAAAAGGTTTAGAGGTTACTTTTTTTGCTTCTCCAAATTTTACTGTGGGGGCTGAACCTGACTCAGCCAAGAGTTCTAAATCTGATACTTGCGCCCTTAAATAGACCGCCATCAAGCAAAGGCTGAAAGCCAGAACAAACTTTCCTGCTCCCTTTATTGTATAACCTCTCATTTTATGATTTTAGCATTGGCAGGAATTGTAAAATCCAACAGATTGGACGTTACTTGTTCGTTTACTTTCAACGCTCCGTAGGCCGTTTTAGTCACGATTGAATCACGCGCGGTTAGATAATCAATCTGAGTTATCGTCTGTGGGAAATCTACACTACCCAATTTGGTATAGTCATAATAGAACACCTTTTTAATGGTACGTTCTGAGGGATCTACATACTTCATAAAAATAGGATTCTGGCCTTTATGAACGAGTTCGACACGCTTGATGTTTTTTGCCATGGGTGTAGGTGACTTCCAAATAGTAATCATCACTCCGTTCTCAAACTTAGTTTGTCCTAAACTAAACCCCATGCTCGACAATCCTAAATCGGCTTTACGATTGTGCAAAAAGAAAAAGAATTGAGTTGTTTCGGTGCTATAAGTAGCATCTTGCTGCTGTAATACCGTATTTTTGGTAGGGTCATACACTTTCAATTCACCGTTTGAGTTATTGAAAACGTATAGTTCAGAGGGTTTAGGAAATAGCGTAACCATTCGGCCCGAAGTAGCATAGCACAATTCTGCCCGCGTATTTGTCGTTTTTCCTTTGTGGGCAGTACGCATCATCATGGTTGCACTTACTTTCCTTATATTTTGGGCATATCCCCGAGAAAAGAACAAAATCAAAAGAAGAACTTTCCAATAATTCATCACCATACTTTTTTCTCAAAAACATCGGCAAAATACGGCCTTTCGGCCATATACAAAAACGAATCATCAAAGAAGCAATTTTAATCCTTTTGGAATTGTATAAAAAAGTGGGTATTTTAGTCAAAAAATCACGCCAAAATGAGAGTCATCGGCACTGAACATTGGACTTACGACGACATGAAAGCCAAACTCCCCGCCGAATCGCGGTATGAGTTAAGAAATTTTAGCCTCATTGAGATGCCTTCACCCAAAAGAATTCACCAGCGAATTACGGGATGTGTTTACCGTAAATTATTTCATCTAATCAACCTCAGGCAACTTGGAGAAGTCTTTGTTTCTCCGTTTGATGTCATTTTAGATAAAGGCAACGTTTGTCAACCCGATGTTTTCTTTTTG
>JBGAUP010000185.1:0-12209 GCA_044228585.1 Runella sp.
CGCTTCGTATTGCTTATAGAAGTTTTTTTCGTAGTCATCGAAAAAATTGCCCGAGAAAGTGAGCGTTCGTGCCACTTTCAAAAAAGCGCGGGTACTGGCCAAAGGATAGCAGTATTCTTTGCCCGTTTCGGGCGGGGTGGGAGTGGTAAATCCTTTTAGTTGCCCGCCCAGAGATTGATATTGAGGATAACCAGGAATCATGGCTTCGTAGCCCGCTAAGTTGGAGTAAGCGTAAATTCGACTGGCAACGGGCGGCTTAAAAATATCGTGAATGATAACTTCGGTCAATAATTCGACCGATTTGTGATATAGTTCTGGGTCAGCCGCTTTAGCACTGTATTCTTCTGAGCTCGCTTGGGGCTTGCAGGCATTTATCAACACAATCAGACTGCTGAAAGCAACGAAGAGAAAAGATTTCTTAATCATTAGATTTACAAAAAAAGTAAAAAATAAAACCCGAAAAGCACAATTTTGAGGTGCAAATTTACGAAACGATACGGTCAAAAAATTGATTTCAATCAGTTATTTCGGCGCATTGCCATAATACTTGCGTAACTGGCACTTTTTCAAAACACCAATAGGATGCTTAATTTACCTATCATACAACTCTTTCATAATCAAACTTTCGCGGAAAAACTTTCATAGAAAGTCAAAAAAAATGTTGCTTTTTTGAAAGAAAAGACCTATTTTTCCACAAACTAAAACAACCTAAGCATTTGGTAGAAAAAGTTATCTCCTTGGAAGATGTGTCGCTCGTAGATTTTTTGGGCGTCGAAAACAACCACATCAGAGAAGTAGCCGCTGCTTTTCCCATGAGTAAAATCATTTCGCGCGGCAACGAAATTCGGGTAATGGGCACTCCCCCCGAAATCCTTCGCATCAGTGATATTCTGGAATCGCTCCTCCAGCATTATCAGAAGTATGGTAAAATCACCAACGAAAATGTACGGCATTATCTCACGGCCAACGGAGGCTCAATAGCTCCACCACACGTATTGGAAGACGAAAAAGACGTTATTCTGTACGGAACGCGTGGCGTGGTGGTCAAAGCCAGAACGGCCAATCAGCGCCTGATGGTGGAGAAAGCCGCCGAGCACGATTTGCTGTTTGCGATTGGCCCAGCAGGCACAGGAAAAACCTACACCGCAGTAGCGTTGGCAGTACAGGCGTTGAAAGAAAAGAAAGTAAAGAAGCTCATCATTACCCGCCCCGCCGTCGAAGCAGGTGAGAATTTGGGATTTTTACCAGGGGATTTAAAGGAAAAAATAGACCCTTACCTTCGGCCCATTTATGATGCGCTTGAGGATATGATTCAGGGTGAAAAACTCAAATTTTACTTAGAAAACAACATTATTGAAATTGCACCGTTGGCCTATATGCGCGGGCGTACACTAAACAACGCTTTTATTCTTTTGGACGAAGCTCAAAACACGACCCCTTCGCAGATGAAGATGTTTTTGACGCGGATGGGGCCAAGTTCAAAGGTGATTATAACGGGCGATAAAACGCAAATAGATTTACCCAAAAACCAGCAATCAGGCTTGAGAGATGCGTTTGAAACCCTTAAAAACGTGAAAGGCATCGGCTTTGTTGAGTTGGATGGCCGCGACGTAGTGCGCCACCGCCTCGTCAAAGATATTTTGGATGCTTATGAAAAGAAAGAAAAAGAGTAAACAGTTGGGAGTTAGCAATTTACAGTTCACAGTTTACGGTTTGCAGTTTAAGGTTTATGGTTTGCGATTTACGATTAGCTTACTCCTTACAGCCTTCAGCCTACTACCTACTGTCGTGTATGCACAACCACGCTGCTCTGCGGTTGAGTACGACTCATTGATGGCTAAACGTTATCCCTATTGGTCATTGAAGCGTAAAATGCTGGAAGATTCAATCCAAACTTATTTGCGGAAGCCTACCCTTCGAAATGCACGCACAAGTGCTATTTGTGAGAAAATCAGGATACCGATTGTAGTACATGTAATTCACAATAATGCTACCAATACAACGGGAGGACGTGACAACTCCAATATTTCGGACGACCAAATTAAGGAGCAAATTCGCGTTTTAAACGAAGATTATCGCCGTAAAACGGGTACAAGAGGGTTCAATACCAATACTGTAGGGGCCGATACGGGAATTGAATTTTATTTGGCGACCATAGACCCCAATGGGAGAGCCACAAATGGGATTACGCGGCATTACTACCCACAGAAAACGACATTTGATGTATTCACCGATGACCAATTGCTGGCCGAAATCTCCATTAAAGATGGCGAATGGCCCACGGATCGCTATTTGAATATATGGGTGACGCGCTTTTCTAATAATTATTTAGGAATTTCCCAATTTCCTGCCGTCACAGGAGTCCCAGGGCTGGACAATAGCAATGAATTGCAAGCACGAACCGACGGAATTTTTATTGATTTTCGCGTTTTTGGCATTGGAAGTGCCGTAACGAGCCGCCTCTATAATTTAGGACGAACCACCACCCACGAAATAGGACATTGGTTGGGATTGGTACATACTTGGGGGGATACCAATTGTGGTGACGATTACTGTGCCGATACGCCTCAATGTGAAAATGGTAATCAGTCCACTAACTGTGGCCCCGTTTTTTCTAATTGTAATGGAGTACGAACGCGTAATATGACCGAAAACTACTTGGATTACTCCCCAGATTCGTGCATGAATATTTTTACTAAAAATCAGGCAGAACGGATGTTGGCGGTCATCGAAAAAGCCCCTCGTAGAAACCGACTGGTAAAATATTGGTGTGCACAATTGCCTTTTGGCGACAATTTATCGGTGGAACTCTACCCAAATCCTGCGATTGATGTGGTCAATATTAAAGTAATTCAGAAAACTTTTGGGACGTTTGAGGTAGAAATTTTTAGTTTAACGGGTCAATTAATAAGTCAGCAAGAATACAAAGACTACCCGAGCTGGAACATCGAATACCCCACCCTTAATTTACCCCCAGGTACTTATATTGTTCGGGTAAAAACCAAAGATGAAACTATAACCAAACGCATGGTGATCACGCGATGACCGCCTTGTTACGCTATACTTTGGCGTTTGTGGCAGGGATATTACTGCCGAATTGGCTATCAGAGTCATTTACTTGGTTAATTATCGGGATTTTAATTACAGGATTAGGGATTGGACTTATATTACGATTTACGCGAAATCGTTATTGGTTGGGAAGTGCTATACTGCTTTTGTTTTTGCAGTTGGGAATGCTGAGTCGGGCTTTGCACGACGAACGAATGCGAGCCAATCACCTTGTTCATTTTCAACTCAACAACATAGAGGCTTATCAAGCGCACGTAAGCTCACTCCCCGAAACGCGGGCCAAGACGCACCGGGTAGAAGTGGAAATATCCCGCATCAAATACGCGGGCAAATGGCAAAATGCTTCGGGCAAGGTTCTGATTTTTATTGATAAAAATGCCGTTAAGCCGCGCTATGGTACAGAAATGGTCGTCTGGGGTACTCCCTTTGAGGTAGAGCCGCCTCTCAACCCTGCTCAATTTGATTACCGCCAATTTCTTGCCTATAAACAAATTTTTTATCAAGATTATCTAAAAGCCACCGATTTTGTTCTGACGGGCAAAAACTTGGCTACTTGGTATAAAGTTTGGCCTTATCAACTCAGCGATTGGAGCGATGCGGCCTTGCGTCGCCTTGTCCCGCTCGACCGTGAATATGCCGTGGCCAAAGCAATGGTACTTGGTTTGCGCGATGAAATGGATACAGATTTGGTGCAAGCCTACTCGGTGGCGGGGGCAGTACACGTTTTGTCGGTGTCAGGTTTTCACATTGGGGTATTTGTATGGCTTCTTACGTTGTTATTGACACGATTGAAGAAACACCGCGGTGGGACCTGGGTTTATCTAACCTTGACACTCGGAATTCTTTGGTTTTATGCCATTTTGACGGGGCTATCTGCGCCCGTTATTCGCTCCGCATTGATGTTTACGTTATTTTTATTGGCCGAGCCGTTTGGGCGGGTAAAAAGTAGCGAAAATGCCCTCTTCGGATCCGCACTGATTTTATTGATATTTGACCCTTTCCTGATTTATTCGGTCAGTTTTCAGTTGTCTTACGCGGCTTTGGGAGGAATTATATTTTTACAACCTGCTTTATACCAAAGTCTTACGTTCAAAGATTGGTTTTTGGATAAAATTTGGGCAATTACAGCAGTGGCTTTGACCGCCCAGTTGGCTACGTTCCCTTTGGCCGTTTATTATTTTCAGCAGTTTCCTACTTATTTTTTGTTGGCAAACCCTTTGGTGGTTGCGCTTTCTACGGCTATGCTACCGATTGCTTTGGCGACTATTGCGGTATCTTGGATACCCTTTGTTGCCGAAACATTAGGGTGGTTTTTGACGGGTATCACGTGGTTACTCAACGAGTCGGTGGTGTTGATTGAAAAACTACCTTTTTCGGCAGTAAGTGGGCTTTCGTTTTCTTGGATTGAATTGACCTTAGTGTACTTGATTATTAGTCTGCTTCTTGCGGCTTGGTACTATCAAGAGTGGCGATGGTTGTGGGGCGCAGGGATAATGAGTGTTGTTTTACTGGTTGGACAAGTTGTTGAAATGGGGGAATACCGTGCCCAAAAAGGACTGATCATTCATGCCGTACCCAAACAGACTGTCATCAGTTTGATTGACGGAGAGCGAGCGGTATTATTGGCAGATTCTGGCTTTTTTCAGCGGGACAAAAAGCCTTACAACTTTTACCTTAAAAATTTTTATAATGAGCGAGGCATTCAGCATGTGACGTCGGAAAGGTTAGAATTACCCTCAAAACAATCGAATGTATTAAAAACGCTACCGTTTGGGAAACTTATCGTTTGGCAAGGCTGCAAAATTTTGTTGGTAGAACAGCCCATTAAAGAGGCTGTTCCGCCCGTGGCTGATTATGTATTAATTCGGAATACTGCCTTTCGGAAATCGGAGCAATTGCGCACCGTTTTTGGGAATCAAAAGCTCATTTTTGACAATTCTAATAAATTCTACGTACTCGATACACTCCAAAAACAGGCAATCACTAATAAACTCCCGTGGCATTTCGTGAATCAAAAAGGGGCTTTAGTGGCGCAGTTTTAGTATTATTTCTTCTTTTTTCGGCATCTTTCAAAGAACTTTTACCCACTACTTGTATTTAAAAAAATAAATAAAATACATTTGCATATCAAATCAATAGGATAAAGGTATTAATACTCCCCATACTCTATCTAAATGTAGGTATTAATAGTGAAATCATTGAATGATTTAATTCCATTTCTTTTTAAACTATAAAATCTATAAATTTTAAATACTTAATAACTCCATCTACACAATTCTTTATGAAACAGATTTTCAAATCAACGTTTTTAATTGGGGCTTTTCTTTTGCCCCTATTTCTATCAGCCCAAACTAAGCCCATCATCAATGCGACAGTCTCTGGGGTGATATTGGATGCAAAAACCAATGAGAAATTAATCGGAGCTACGGTAGCCATCAAAGGAACGACCAACGGGGCTGCGACCGATGCCAATGGTGAGTTTGCGCTCATTACGGGTCAAAAATTACCATTCACGCTTATCGTATCTTCGGTAGGATATTTGAAAAAAGAGATTTTGATTACCGAAAGCAAGGTTGAAGTTCGTTTAGAGGTGAGCACCAATCAACTTTCTGATGTCGTGGTGACCTCCCGTCGTCGTCAGGAATCGGTGCAGGATATTCCAATTCCGATTTCAGTACTAAGGGGAGTGACCGTGGAAGACCAAGGTGCATTTAACGTAAATCGTTTGAAAGAATTGGTTCCTACGGTTCAATTGTACGCATCAAATGCCCGTAATACTACGCTCAACATCAGAGGTTTAGGCTCCACTTACGGACTAACCAACGATGGCATTGACCCAGGGGTTGGGTATTACGTAGATGGGGTGTATTATGCTCGTCCAGCCGCCACGGCGCTTGATTTCATTGACATTGACCAAGTAGAGGTACTTCGCGGTCCCCAAGGAACCTTGTTTGGAAAAAATACAACGGCGGGAGCCTTCAACGTGACTTCGCGTGCTCCCTCCTTCGACCCCACTGCCAGTTTTGAATTGAGCTACGGTAATTATGGCTATATACAAGCAAAGGCTTCTGTCTCAGGGCCATTGAGCAAAAAAATGGCCGCCAGGGTTTCGTTTGTTGGTACGCAAAGAGATGGACTATTGTATAATACCCGCACCCAAACCAATATCAATGACATCAATAACATTGGCGTGAGAGGTCAATTGTTATACAAACCTACCGATAAGATAAATATTACCTTTATCGCCGACGTTACCGATCAAAACCCGGTCGGGTATGGGTGGCCGGTAGCCAAAGTAGTGACAACCAAACGGGCGGCCTATCGTCAATTTAATGCCATTATTGCTGATTTAAATTACAAACTTCCTTATCAAAGTGCCTTTGAAAGAATCATAGACCATGATACGCCTTCCAGAGCGGGGAATCAGTTGGGTGGAGTATCCTTAAATGCTGATTTTAAAATCGGTAAGGGTACGCTCACTTCTACCACGGCTTGGCGCTATTGGAAGTGGGATCCACTCAACGACCGCGATTACATAGGTTTACCCTCCTTTACTGTATCGGCAGGAACCTCGGCCCATGACCAGTTTTCCCAAGAATTTAGGTATTCAGGCAAAATTAATGATAAACTAAGTGGAGTGATTGGTGCTTTTGGTTTGTGGCAAGATTTAAGAACCGACCCCGTACATACCGAAGAAGCAGGTTCGGCCCAGTGGCGTTTTGCCCAAAGTTCTACCAGTGCGCTTTGGAAGACCCCAGGTCTGTTTGACAATTTCGGGATAAAAACCACCTACGGCATCAAATCGTCCAGTGTAGCATTATTTGCGCAAGCCGATTGGGCTATCACCGAAAAAATACACATCCTACCAGGGGTTAGATACAACAACGACGCTAAAAAAGTGAACTACAGTCGTGTGACTTACGGCGGATTGCAAACCACTGATGCGGCTTTATTGGCTTTAAAAAATGGGGTTTACAGCAACCAAACCTTTGATATAGATGCTTCCGAAGGCAATTTTTCGGGTCAGTTGACCTTGCAATACAAATTCAATAAAAACGTCAATGCCTTTGGGACGTATTCGTTAAGTTACAAACCGATAGGGGTCAATGTGGGAGGTTTGCCAACCGCCAGTGGCAGGGTACTAACCGAATTGGCGACGGTCAAGCCAGAAGCAGTTTCGCATATTGAATTTGGGGTTAAGACCAAGCCTTCGGCCAATTCGGTATTGAATATTGTTTTCCATAATACCGACATAAAAGATTACCAAACGCAAGTGCAAACGCCTGAGCCGGGAGTAAACCGAGGGTACTTGGCCAATGCTGAGCAGGTAAGAGTAATTGGTTTGGAAATGGATGGTAATATCAGAGTAAACAATCACGTGACCTTTACGGGAGCATTGGCCTACACCGATGGTAAATACGTGAAGTTTACCAATGCCCCCGTGCCTATTGAAGAAGTAGGTGGCGAGAAAGCCTTTAAAGATATATCGGGCGGTGTACTGCCGGGCATTTCCAAATATGCGGGGTCATTTGGAACAGAATTGACAGGCAAGGGTAGTTTATTGGGTCTCAAAGGCAATTTCTTTGGTGGGCTTGATGTCTATTATCGTTCTACATTTTCGTCAAGTCCTTCTCCTTCCGCTTATTTAGATATTGAGGGCTATGCTTTAGTAAATGGTAGAGTGGGTTTTAGAGCTTCCAATGGTATCTCTATTTTTGTTTGGGGTAGAAACTTAGGTAACAAAGATTACTACGAGCAGCTTTTGGTAGCTCCAGGAAGTGCTGGCCAAATCGGCGGAGTTTTGGGCGACCCGCGTACTTACGGCGTGACTTTGAGATATACGTTTTAATTAGGCAACTGACAATTATCAAACCAAGAAGCTGTTAGACGGTTTGTTACCCCCAAAACCGCCTGACAGCTATTAATAAATCACACTTTCTTTCAGAGAGCAACTATTTGAACCATCACTCAACATTCTAAACAGCGAAAACAATGCAAACACATCCCAATACGACTGTATCACCTTCATTGACTCAATTCGAAATATTGGGCTTTGACCGCGTTGGATTTGTCGAAGAAGTCACCCGTTTGGTGTCGGATTATGGGAAGATTGTCCGCGTTAAGTTTGAAGCCGACGGGGTTCGTTCTCAAGGGTTTATAAAAGTAGCTTTGGCGGAAGTAGATTGCTTAGATAGTTTGTTAGTACGCCTGAAAGCTATTACGGGCTTGGTGAAAGTGAAACATTTGACATAAAAATAGTGTAATTATTACTTTGAGTTTACGGAATATTCTGTCTGTATTTTAAATGTCTAAAACGTGAAAAAACTTTATTTTCCATTGATAATAAGCGCTTTATGTTCAGTTGGGTACGGCCAGGTAACCAAGCAGGTGAAAACAAGTGAGCAGATTTGGTTGGGGTACTTTAATCAAACTCGATTGAGTGATAAGTGGGGGCTTTGGACTGATGTACATTTTCGCACTACTGATGGTTTTGTGGGAGAACCATCCAAATTTTTATTTCGGGCGGGAGTGATGTACTATTTGACGGACGATTTTAAACTGACCAATGGTTACAATTTTACCAATCATTTTCCCGAAGAAGGTCACGCCAACGTATCTATGCCTGAGCACAGAATGTGGCAGCAGCTTCAACTCTACACCAAATATGGCAAAGTTCGTACGATGCAATGGCTTCGATTGGAAGAGCGTTGGCGACGAAACATTAAGAATGATAACGAGTTGGCCATCGGCTACCGTTTTGATACTCGCCTGCGGTTCAATTACATGCTCAATATTCCGTTGAGTAAAAAAGGGATAGTATCGAAGACATTTTTTGTGGCAATCAACGACGAAATATTTGTTAACCTCAGCCGAAAAGTAGTGTATAATACGTTTGACCAAAATCGTTTTTTTGCGGGACTTGCTTACCAAACGGGAGTTCATTCTAACCTTCAATTGGGGTATATGAATGTCTATCAGCAATTAGGAGGGGGTAATCGCTACCAAAGTGCCAATACCATCAGGGTGTTTTATTTTCAGAATTTGGACGTGCGTAAGAATACAAAAATCCACTAAAGTCATTCACGTCATTGTTTTCGCAGTTCCATGGCGCCAAGTTTTTATTTTTAAAATATTTAATTGGTAGAAAATATAGGATATATTTTCCCATTTATAATTTGAAAATCCTAAAAAAATACGCAAAATGAAATCAATCGTAAAAATCATTGGGGAAGACTATTTCTTATCAGCCCTTCCGAAGTTGTATAAAAAAGTAGAGCCGCTGGCGGTTCGGGGAGTATTACCTACGTGTTGCATTAACTGTGAACTGGGCATTTGGCAGCAACTCCCGTCGGGATTAAAACATGCAGGAACATTTTATTTACATCAACTCCTCCAAGACGGACCATTGGTGATTAGTACGTATAGCCCCGCGTGGAACGAATACGGTAAAGAACACCTGCAAGCACTTAACAAAGTATATCCACAAGTGCGCAAATCAGGTGCTAATCTGTTGTTGTTGAGTACCGAATATTTTAAAAATATTGTTTACACCGTGCAAGAGTTCAGCATCGCTTACAATGTGTTGCAAGACCATGAAAATCGAATCAGCGAAGTATTGGGTGTATATTCAGAATACGAACCCGTTTGGGATAGTATCGCAGGCATTACGGAAGATGTCCCTTTTCCTGCCACCTTTGTCATCGGTGCAGATCGCCGTGTATTGTATAGCTTTGTCAGTAAGGACTTCGAATATTTAGTGCCGACCAAAGAAATTGAAAAAGTACTGGCTTTTTTTCAGAAAGGAAATCTATGACTAATTGAGGCGTAGCTGAAGTCCATTGTTTGAATAGTTGTCACTAATCAGGTTGAATGCTTGAGTAATTACAAAATCAGGAGGCTACCCCTTCTGAGACAGCCTCCTGATTTTTATAGGAAGTAGGTGAATTTAGTCGTTGCACCAGCAGACAGACAATTCTGCGTTGCGGGTTTTTTGAGCAGGAGCACCAGCAATGATACCTTTTGCATTTTCTTTAGAAAGGCTAACGATTCTGTCAGTTTTGAAGGCGATTTTTGAAATGTTCTTTTTCATGGCTTGAAGTTAGTTAAAATGTTTTGCGTTGATTTCTATTAGTCGTTGCACCAGCAGACAGACAATTCTGCGTTGCGGGTTTTTTGAGCAGGAGCACCAGCGATAATACCTTTTGCATTTTCTTTAGAAAGGCTAACGATTCTGTCAGTTTTGAGGGCGATTTTTGAAATGTTCTTTTTCATGGCTTGAAGTTGGTTAAAATGTTTTTATTTTGATTGTTTTGTGTCGTCGCTTGGGCGATCCGATGTCGTGATTGACGATTCAAAGATGCAGGGTGTAAGCTCTCTTTTGAAAATGAACTTCATCCAGACGTTGGTAATAACCAGTAAGCCGTAGAAAGTAAAGGTTGAACCGATATACTTAAAAAAATATCTTCCTATGAACCTACATAGATTTCTTTTAAGATTCAGCATGGGAGTAAGCCTCATGTTATTGTATAGTTTTGTGATGGTTTCCGATGAATATGCTATCTGGCACCAACAACGGATTGAAAGCCTTAAAGGTGAAGAGGGATGGCTCAATCTGGCAGGTTTGTTTTGGCTCAAAGAAGGCGAAAATACCTTTGGAAGTGATGAGTCAAACATGATTGTCTTTCCGAATAAAGCTCCTAAAAAATTGGGAATATTGACGCTCAAAGCAGGAAAAGTAAGCCTCAAAACCCATCAAGGGGCAGAGATTCAGTTACAAGATGCTGAAACATCGCCTGAGTATGTATTTGAAAATGGCAAAACCACAACTATGCAACACGGCTCACTACGTTGGTTTATCATCAAGCGTGGGCCTAAATACGGTATTCGGCTTCGAGACTTAGAACATCCTGCTGTGGCGAACTTTAAGGGAATTGAACGTTTTTCGGTAAATGAAAATTGGAAAATCAAAGCCTCGTTTGAAAAGCCAGCAACCCCTCGTACCATTGCTATTACGGATGTACTTGGTTTGGTAAGTCAGCAACCACTGCTTGGCCATGCGGTATTCACTATTTCAGGAAAAACGTACCGATTGGCAGCAACCAATGGCGGAGACGGAAAATTGTTTATTATTTTCAAAGACCAAACCACAGGCCACGAAACCTACGGTGCAGGCCGTTTTCTTTATGCCGATAGGCCAGCTGAAACAGGAGAAGTTATTTTGGATTTCAATAAAGCCATCAATCCGCCCTGCGCCTTTAGCCCTTATGCTACCTGTCCGCTCCCCCCTGCCGAAAATACGCTGCCCATTCGAGTAGAAGCAGGAGAGAAAGATGCGAAAATGCACTAAAAATACAAAGGAAAACTTTGTGTTTTGCTGAAAAACTCCTACTTTTGCGCCCTCATTTTCAATGAGTTTAATTTCATAAACGTTTAACAATTCTCAGTATGTTTACAAAACAGTATGAGATGGTGTTCATTATGACTCCCGTTTTATCTGATCAACAGATGAAGGACACCGTCGAGAAGTTTCGCAAAATCCTTACCGACAACGGTGCGGAACTGGTACACGAAGACAATTGGGGCCTTAAAAAATTGGCTTACCCGATTCAGAACAAGAACACAGGTTTTTATCACCTCATTGAGTTCAAGTCTGAGCCTACACTCATCCAGACAATTGAGACGGAATTCCGTCGCGATGAGCGCATTATGCGTTATTTGACAGTGGCAATGGACAAACACCACGTAGCGTATGCCGAGCGCCGACGCAGTGGATTAGTTGGAAAAAAACAAACTGAAAACAACTAAGGAGGGCTAAGACATGACACTTGTAAACGAACCAATCGAGCGTAATCAAAATCGCAAAAAGTACTGCCGCTTTAAGAAAGCTGGTATTAAATTTATTGACTATAAAGATCCTAATTTCTTGTTGAAATTGGTCAATGAGCAGGGCAGAATTTTGCCTCGCCGCCTCACAGGTACCTCTTTGAAGTACCAACGCAAAGTGTCGCAGGCCATCAAGCGTGCGCGCCACTTGGGTTTATTACCGTATGTAGCTGATCAATTAAAGTAAAAACGGAAGGAGAAAACTGACGATGCAAGTTATATTAAGAACTGATATTGCCGGGCTTGGTTACAAAAAC
>JBGAUP010000186.1:0-6800 GCA_044228585.1 Runella sp.
TCTCTACTTTGCCATTTTTTCGCGCGATTCGTTAGGGAAAAAAGCCCTCCGAGCTACTGATTTTAAACGCGATTTCAATGTGCGTCAACATGACTTCGTTGGATTGGTTTTTGATGGATTCAACGATAAACGAAACGCAATGGCACTCATAACCAATCCGCATGGCGTGCAGCATGATTTGTTGGCGTTTGATGATCTCTATTACGATACTGATTGGGATGGACTTTGGCGGGTACGTACTTCCCGTTCTGACTCAGGGTGGGTGGCCGAAATTGCCATTCCGTGGCAGACATTGCGTTATCCTAAAACAAAAGAATCTCTGCAAAATTGGGGATTTAACGTGTATCGAAATCGTCGTTTAAGCAATGAACAAACGGCTTTTTCACCCTATCCTCGCTCTTTTAAGGCAACACGTATGGATTATGCGGGGGTTTTGAAAAATCTTCAACCGCCGCCACCCAAGCCCAACGTTAGGATTCAACCTTACTTTTTGGCTTCTTATGACCACTATCGGGGTTATGACCCAAGCATAAAGCCTGAAGATACAAACTATAAATTGGGGGGAGAGTTGAAGTGGGCCATTAACTCCAATGCGGTCTTAGATTTGACTACAAATACCGATTTCGCTCAAGCCGATGCCGATCGTCAAGTAAATAATGTAACGCGATTTTCGGTATTTTTTCCTGAAAGAAGGCAGTTCTTTCTTGAAAATGCCTCTTTGTTTGGGGTAGGGGGTGGCCCCAACGCCGACTTTTCGGGCGGAACAATGCGTGTACAGCCCTTTTTTAGCCGACGAATAGGATTGGATGACAATGGGAATCCCATCCCGATTGATGTGGGAGGCAGGTTTGTCTATCGGTCTTTAAAGCGAAACTACGGAGCTATTTTGATGCGACAGCGAGGGGATAACGACACGCCAGCTACCAATTTTTTTGTGGGACGATTCTCAGAAAATTTTGGTAAGCAAAATCGTATTGGAGGGCTTATGACCATTAAACATCGCCCAGAGGGGGCAAATATAACCAGTACACTCGATGGTTTTTTTCGATTGAGTGCATCTCATTCGCTCAATACTATGTTGGTGCATTCTGCCTCAACTGATTCTCGCAAACAAGGATTAGCAGCTTTTGCTCAGTATTACTATACTACCAATCAGTTTAAAATTTGGTGGACACAATCTGTTGTTACTAAAGATTTTAACCCTGAAATGGGTTTTATTTCGAGGAATGATGTGATTGGTACAACGCCAGGTATATTTTGGTATAACCGTGGACAATGGATGCCTTTTAAGAAATGGATTCGGGCGTTTGAACCAGGAATCATGACCGAGTTTTATCATCAGGCTTCTACGGGCAAACTTATTGAAAGGCAATTAAACATTAACCCCGTATGGTTTAATTTTCAGAACGGAGGCTTTATTGGTTATTTGATTAATCCTACATTTCAGCGCTTGACGGACGTATTTCAACCCTTGGGAATCACTATTCGAGAGGGGGATTATAACTACGTACGGCACCAAATTTACGCCAGTACAGACCAGTCGAAAGTGTTGAATTTTACGATAGATTACAACTGGGGAAGTTATTTTGATGGTAAATTAAATGCGGTAGATACCAAAGTGCAATTTGCACCCCTGCCACATCTTTCAGTGACGGGGCGTTTTAATCGCAACCATTTTAATAAAGTAGGTGAGGGCAAAACAACCACAAGTGTTGATTTGTACAGCTTAGAAGGACGTTTTGCCTTGAATCCTCGCGTTCAGTTGATTGGATTTTACCAGAAAAATTCCGAAAATAAGTCTCAAAGTTATAATATTCGTCTTTCTTGGGAATATCAGCCGCTTTCCTATATTTATGTAGTGTTCAATCATCGGGGGTTCGATAATTTACAACCGCGATTACGAACGGAGGATCACGTAATTGCTAAAATTAGTTATTTGAAGCAGTTTTAGAAACTTACCTCAATTTCCACTGCTGCATGGTTTCGCTCCACCACCGCCCCCAACGGTGCGCAAAGTAACCCGTGGGAGGGAGAGTCAGTGCGTATAGACCAGCCGTTCTTAGGTCGGCAAATGCCCATACGATACCCGTTTGAATCAACCAAATAAAGGGGAACGTAACCAGCGCAAACAAAGCAATCCGAAAAGCACTGGAAAATTGTTTGTCTTTCAGTTTTTTAGTGAAGATAAAGGGAATCGAAAAAGGAATGACGCTATTCAGCCATCCGTACAGGGCAAGGGGTGAAGACAGCCCCAAAATGACTGAATTTATGAGCAACGAAATGATTGGCGATTGAGTTTGGCCAGCAATTTCGGCCTCAATCCCCTGCGTAGTCAATAGGTGGCGTTTTTGCTTGGTTTCTTCCATGAGCTTGGCGTAGGCTTCGGCATCTTGCAGACGTAACTGTGCCAATTCCTCCGCTTTTCGACGAACGTTTGTAAGAGTATCTCCTTCTTTTCGTATTTCTAAATCTGTCAGCCATTTGAGGGTGTCGTGGTGAGGTAGGTCGTCGAAATGTAACATCAATGATTTAATCTCATCGGCCATTCGACGCGTTATTTGGGTTAAGCTGCGGGGTTGGTTTTGCTCATATTCATTTCTAAAGTCGCTGACTTTGAAGGGTTCTCCAAAATTAATAATCAACCGTTCTCCCATTTTTTGGCAGTGCGTATAGTAAAGACCGCAGGGTAAAATTTGCAAATTCGCCCCCCAATTATGTTCGGTTTCGGCGCGGAAAGCAATTCTGGCCAATCCTTTTTTGAAGGGTCGTAAATGATACTGCACGCCGTGATTCCCTTCAGGAAAAGCCGCCAAAGTACCTCCACTGCTCAGGATGTTGACGCAGGTTTGAAAAATTTCGTCGTTTTGCTGCATTTCGTCCATGCCGTCGCGTAGGCGATAAACGGGCAACATTTTTAGAGACATTAGCATTTTTCGAATAAACGCTTTTTTGAAAAGATCGGCACGGGTCAAAAAGTAAGGTTGTCTCTCCCCCACGTTAAGGACGATAGCCAGCGCATCCATTAAGGTGTTTTGATGATTACTTACAATTAATAATGGAGTATTTGGGGGCAGGTTTTTAGGGAAATTTTTTATTTCTACTTTGCGATAAAAGATAACGTTGTGCCAAAAACGAACATAGGCACGGAGAAGACTGTAAAAAAAGCTCTTTTGCTTCATAGCACTAAAATGTGTTCAAAGTTTACTGAACTTATGTCAAAAGATGTGAAAAGAGGCAAAAGATTTATAAAATGGGTTTGAACTCAGCGGACAAATCATAATGGCTCATGGAGGCTAAAAATACAGGTATAGATTTACATTTGCAATCCTATAAAAAAATATCTCTGCCCCTACGTGAGAGATGGTTGTAAGGTACAGATAGCGAGAAGAAAACGAGGAAATGGTTAGGTATATTAGAAATGGCTAAGCTACAAAAAAAGTGTGTGACAACTGAATTTCGCGAGAAGGTCGTAATATTGCAGTTTAAGCAAAAAACGACCACCCAGTGAAAAAAATCTTGATTATCAACGGCCCAAATCTCAACCTTTTGGGAAAACGCGAACCGACAATTTACGGAAGTCAGACCTTTGAAGACTATTTTCAAACACTGCAAGCTACTTTCCCCGAAGCAGAACTGCATTATTTTCAATCCAACCACGAAGGAGCATTGATTGATAAAATCCACGAAGTAGGCTTTTCGTTTGAAGGTATTGTGCTGAATGCAGGTGCTTATACACATACCTCCATCGCCATTGCCGATGCCTTGTCGGCAGTGACGACGCCTACCGTAGAAGTTCATATTTCCAACGTTCATGCCCGAGAAGCCTTTCGTCACCATAGCTACCTCAGTAGCCGTGTGAAAGGGGTGATTGTAGGACTGGGATTGAAAGGATATGAGTTGGCAGTGAGGTATTTTTTAAATTGAAAAACCGAAAAATTTAAAACTGAAAAACTGGAAAACTGAAAAATTTAAAGAAAAAGGGAGGTGAAGGTGCAATTCCAACAACAAGGGGAAATGAAGTATCGGAAATTTGATTTGGAAGAACGGCTAATTGATTTTGGTGTGATGATTATGGAGGCTGTTGAGAAACTGCCCAAAAATGCTGCTGGCAAACATTTAGCAGATCAATTACTTCGTTCTGGAACTGCCCCAGCCTTACTTTATGGAGAAGCGCAAGCTGCTGAGTCGAAAAAAGACTTTATCCATAAAATGAAGGTAGCTCACAAAGAACTCCGAGAAACTTCTATCAATCTCCGAATGTTGATGAAAGCAAATATGTTCACCGACGATGCTTTGTTGAATGAGTGCAAACAACTTGTGGCTATCTTTCAAAAAAGCATAGATACGGCACAGAAAGGAACTCCGTAATTGTCCGAGTGTGTACTTTTACATTTACCAGTTTTTCAGTTCATCGGTTTTTCAGTTTATAATTTCTGTATGCTCACCTTTTATCCAGGTCCTTCCAAAATCTATCCGCAAGTAGAGCAGTACTTGCAGGATGCCTACCGTTCGGGGGTTTTGAGCATGAATCACCGCAGTCAGGGGTTTATGGATGTACTGTGTGAAACGTTGCAGTTGATGCACCTCAAACTTTCGATTCCTGACGATTATACTATTTATTTGGTTTCGTCAGCCACGGAAGCCTGGGAAATTATTGCTCAATCGCTTACCGAACGCCACAGTGCTCATCACTACAATGGAGCCTTTGGCAAAAAATGGTTTAGCTACGCGTCGCATATCGTTCCTCAAACGACGGGTTCGTTGTTCCCCATTGACCAAACGTTGCCTTTTCACTTGTTTGAAAGGGACGAAGAAAGCGCGGACTTCAACCGCCAACGCCTGCGCAATTACGAAGTATTGTGCCTGACGCACAGCGAAACTTCTAATGGCACGCAGATACGGATGGAGGAATTGGCTCAAATTCGTACGATGACCGATGCCCTCGTAGCAATTGATGCTACGTCTTCGTTGGGGGGAGTGGCGTTTGATTGGACTTTGGGCGATGTTTGGTTTGCTTCGGTACAAAAATGCCTTGGTTTACCTGCGGGTATGGGTGTGATGGTTTGTTCGCCCAAAGCCCTCGACAAAGCCCGAAAAGTAAACGATATTTTACGCTACAACAGTCTGTTGTTTATGCACGAAAATTTTGAAAAATACCAAACGCACTATACGCCCAATACGCTGGGTATTTATCTGCTCATGCGGGTCATGGAGCAGGTAGAAAGCATTCAAGAAATAGGAGTGAAGAGTGAGGAGCGGGCAAAGAACTTGGTACAATTTCTTGGAAAATGAGACCAATTGGCAGCCCTTGGTACAAAATCCCGCTACTCGTTCCGATACAGTCATTGCGGTAAAAGGTGAGCCGACGGCCATTGCCGATGTCAAAAAAAATGCACTTTCGGCAGGGATAACGCTTGGCAATGGCTACGGAGAATGGAAAAACACCACTTTTCGGATTGCCAATTTTCCTGCCATAGAAGCTTGGGAAATCGAGAAATTGAAGGACTTTTTAAGAAAGTAGAGCTACTTAAAAATCAATATGCTCATATATTTCCTCCAATCGTACTATTGGTAATACTTTGATTGTGGAGAAGTGTTGCACCAGCCATAGGAATAATTAGACCTTTATAAAATTCATTTTTTTGCTTCGCTTTATCTTCCAAACGCAAGTATTCCTCGTGCGTATAGAGTTTGTTAGAGCGTGGCATACGCAAAATACCAGTAATCAATACCATAACTTTTAGTGTTTTTAACAAAATTATAGGAAATCAGCCAAGTTGCTGTGAATTTGTGGGTACAACTTACTTACAGTGCTTTAAACCGCTCAAAACAAGCTTTTTCCAATGCTTCACGGTCGTCGGGGTGCGCAATGTTGATTAAAGCTTTGGCGCGTTGTCGAAGGTTTTTTCCGAAAAGATACGCCACCCCGTACTCAGTAATGATGTAATGCGCATGGGCACGCGTGGTGACTACGCCCGCTCCTTGCTTGAGATAGGGGACAATCCTTGAAATGCCTTTTTGGGTGCGTGAGGGCAACGCAATAATCGGCTTTCCACCTTGACTCAGCGCAGCCCCTCTCATAAAATCCATTTGGCCGCCCACGCCCGAATATTGATACGTACCAATCGAATCGGAGCAGATTTGTCCCGTTACGTCCACTTCTACGGCGCTGTTGATGGCTACCACTTTAGGGTTTTGTTTGATAATGTAGGGGTCGTTTACGTAGTCAATGTCCAAAAACGAAAAGGCAGGGTTGTCGTTGACGTATTTGTAGAGTAGCTTCGTGCCCAAGGCAAAACCTGTGACTGTTTTGTTGGGGTTGATGACTTTGAACTTATTGTTGATGACATCTTTGTCAAACAAATCAATGAGTCCGTCGCTGAACATTTCGGTATGCACACCTAAGTTTTTGTGGTTGTACAAACACTGTAATACGGCATTGGGAATCGAACCAATGCCCATTTGGAGGGTGCTGCCGTCGTCAATCAACTCGGACACATATTGCCCAATTTGCTGGTCTATTTCGGAAACCGTAGCTCCAAAGTTGGCCTCATGGAGGGCATCTTCGCAATAAACCATGGCATGAAAGCGGCTGGCATGAATCATGCCGTCGCCGTGGGTACGGGGCACGTTGGGGTTTACTTGGGCAATCACGTATTGGGCATTGTTGACCGCCGAACGGGCAATGTCAACTGATACTCCCAAAGAGCAATAGCCGTGTTGGTCGGGTACCGAAACGTGCACCAGAGCGACATCCACGGGCAAAATTTTCTGATTAAATAATTCGGGGATTTCGCTCA
>JBGAUP010000186.1:6820-12738 GCA_044228585.1 Runella sp.
TTTCGCTCAAAAATACGGGTACGTAGTCGGCACGCCCTTCGTTGACAGCCTTGCGGATACTTTCCGAAACAAACAGCGAATTGATGTGAAAATGCCCTTCAAATTCGGGTTTATCTACAAATATATCCCCATAAACAGTAATAGAAACCAGTTCAACGTCCTGTAAACGAGGTGCTTCTTGCGCGAGGTGTTTTAGCAAGTAAGTTGGCGTTTGAGCACTACCGTGAACAAAAACGCGATGTCCCGATTGAATACAAGAAAGGGCTTCTTGGGGCGAAACGTAGCTGATTTTAGGTCGCAAGGCTGGATATGTGTTTAGTTGAGTGACAATGCTAATTTGTGGTCTAATCGCAAAAAATGAGGATAATCATGCCCTAATTTTTGAATTTCTACAAAAGTAGCCATTTTTCCTTTTTTTATCTATGCAAAGCAACCCTACGTCACCATTTGGGGAGGATATAGATTATATGGGTTTGTTTTGGTATTTTAACGCCCTATTTCAATTATCAACTCTTCATCTCAAAGTCAAATGAATCAAATTCTACGTTTTTTTTTCTGTTTAATTTTTTGTTTTACTGCGGAGGGGCTGCGTTCAGTAGGTGCCCAAACCCTCGCCCCGCTGACCGTCGAAAAAATCATGCGTGACCCCAAATGGATGGGAGTAGCTCCGTCGAATCCGTTTTGGAGTGAAGACGGAACCAAAGTCTATTTTAGTTGGAATCCCGACAAAGCCACCAGCGACTCCTTGTATGTTTATGAAATTTCGACCAAACAGACGCGCAAAGTAACCCCCGCCGAACGTCGTGCTTTGCCCAGTCAATCGGGAACGTATAACCGTGCTTTTACGCAAAAGCTTTACACCAAAAATGGCGATTTGTTTTGGCTCGACCTCAAAACAAATCGAACGCGGCAGTTGACCAATACTGTTGAAAATGAGTCGAATGTGTCTTTCAACGGTGACGAAACCAAAGCCCTTTTTCGCAGAGGGCTAAATCTTTTTGCCTTGACCCTTGCGACGGGAGAGTGGGTTCAATTGACTAATTTTCAAGCAGGTAACAAACGCCCAGAAGCTGCGGCAAGTGAGCAAGAAAAGTGGCTCAAAGCTGACCAGTTGGCAATGTTTGACATTTTGAAAGAGCGTTCAGATAAGAAAAAAGAAGGGGATAAAATAGCCAAAGCCGACCTTCCCAAACGCCCCAAGGAAATTTATACAAACGATGCTCTGCTCGATAACGTGATTTTGTCGCCCAAAGAAGATTTTATCACTTATCGGGCAACTAAACCTGCCAGTGGTGCAAAAACCACCCTTGTTCCCAATTACGTTACCGAATCAGGTTTTACCGAAGATATTCCTGCTCGCACCAAAGTAGGTGCGGCACAAGGTACGTCACAACTGTTTGTCTATAACATCGCCCGCGATACCGTACTGGAGGTTTCGACCAAAGACCTAACGGGTATCAACGACAAGCCCGATTACCTCAAAGACTACAAACAAGACACCACCAAAGCCAAGAAAACCCCCGTTGCGGTGCGTAAAGTGAACTTTATGAGTTTGTCGTGGTCAGAAGATGGGAAATATGCCGTGGTGATGGTACGCGCACAAGACAACAAAGACCGTTGGATTGCGCTGCTCGACCCCACTACGGCCAAATTGAAAACCCTCGACCGGGTGCGTGACGAGGCGTGGGTAGGTGGTCCAGGGAGCTTTTGGTTGAATTGGCTCGACAACGAGTCTATCATATTTCATTCGGAAGCAACAGGTTACTCGCATTTGTACAGCGTAAACGTGGTTAACGGAACACGTAAAGCCCTAACATCGGGTAAGTTTGAAGTACAACAAGCCCAACTGTCGCGAGATAAAAAGACCATTTATTTTACTTCCAACGAAGTGCATCCTGGCGAACAGCATTTCTACAAAATGCCTGCTACGGGCGGAGAGCGTACCCAACTGACGAAAGCAATGGGAAATAACGACGTGACTCTTTCGCCTGACGAATCTAAAATGTTGATTAGGTATTCGTCAAGTACCAAGCCTTGGGAGTTGTATCTTCAAGATAATCAGGCGAATGCTACGGCTACTCAAATTACCAATTCTACGTCGGAGGAGTTTCGTAGCTATGCTTGGCGCGAACCCCAAATTATTACCGTAAAAGCCGCAGATGGAACAGACGTCTATGCGCGTTTGTATGTACCGAAAAAGAAAAATGGGGCAGCGGTCGTGTTTGTCCACGGAGCGGGGTATCTCCAAAATGCCCACAAATGGTGGAGTCAGTATTTTAGAGAATACATGTTTCATAATCTGTTGGTGGATATGGGCTATACCGTGCTCGACATGGATTACCGAGCCTCGGCAGGCTATGGCCGCGATGTGCGCACGGGTATTTATCGTTTTATGGGGGGCAAAGACCTTGATGATAACGTGGACGGAGCTAAATACTTAGTGGAAAAACATGGCATTAATCCTAAACGTATCGGTATTTACGGTGGCTCTTACGGTGGGTTTATTACCTTGATGGCAATGTTTACCAAACCTGGCGTATTTGCGGCGGGCGCTGCCCTCCGTCCCGTAACCGACTGGGCGGCTTACAATCACCCATATACGGCAAACATCCTCAACGAACCACAAACCGACTCGCTGGCGTATCGTCGTAGTTCACCCATTTATCACGCGGCGGGTTTGCAGGGACATTTATTGATTTGTCATGGTATGGTGGACGTAAACGTACATATCCAAGACTCTTACCGTTTGGTGCAGCGATTGATTGAGTTGAAAAAAGAAAACTGGGAAATGGCCTCGTATCCGATGGAAGACCACGGTTTTGTGGAAGCCTCAAGTTGGACGGATGAATACAAACGGATTTTGAAGTTGTTTCAGGAGAAGTTGAAGTAACTATTATGGGCGTTGCAAACGCCTGTCTCGTTGGTTCGCGTTGCAAACGCGAACCAGCAAAAAAACGCAAACCAGCAAGAATGACTTTGTCGGCAGATTTGCGGCATTTTTGTTGTGAATCTGCCGTTTTTTTGTTTGGTTGCTTTTGGTTTACAAAATATTTTTTGTTACTATATTCGTGAATAGATGCAAAATTTTGTTTGACTCAAATAGTTGATTGTCAGGTACTTGTAATGAGCAAGGGACGTGTTTTGTCTAATAATATACTGGAATTGAAAACTACACAATGAGACATAAAGACGATATAAGCATTGCAGAAAACCTTTGGATTGATTGGATTGAGTTTGATTATAAAAATTCTAATCCAAAAGATATTGACGAATTTCTCTTACCAACAATGAATTTTTGGGTTGGATTAGAGGTACATTGTGTAGCAGAGTGTTGTGGGCTTGACGCTTTTAGCTTTTGGAGAGAAGATATAAAAAATGCTGTTCAAAACCTCAATCAAAACTATATTTTGGACGAACTTAAAACACTGAAAAGTCAAATTGACAGTTTAAATACAGACGAATTAATGAGTATTCGGATGAATAATTTATTTCATAAAAATGTGTTTTTAAAGCTAATTGACCACATTTCAGAACAAATTGAATACTAATTAAAGAAAAACCGTATTATCTGTTAACTCATTTTGGGTAATTTACTCAAATCAACTTTCTTCAAGGTTTGAACACTTTTGCAAACTATTTGTCAGAAGTAACTGCATTTTTCCGTAGGCCACGTTTCCACAGTAGGGATTATGATTTCATCGTGATAGCATTTTTAACAAACCCAGATAAGTCTGACCAGAGGTCTGACTCGTTTTTACGTAAAACCACAAAACTTGAAATCCTAAACTAAATCAACAATGAAAAAACTGTTCCTCCTTTTGTTATTGACTGCTCCGCTACTCGGTTGGGCGCAAGAAGATGCCCTGAAAAAATTGCAAGACATTGCCATCATTGACCAAAAATTAATGATGCCCATGCGTGATGGCATTCGCTTGGCTACTGACATCTATCGCCCGAAAACCGATAAACCCGTCCCCGTTATCTTTTCGCGAACCCCCTATAATTTCAATTCTTGGGGAAACGGAGAAATGCGCACTGGCACCTACCAAGCGGCCTACGAAGCTGTAAAACGGGGTTATGCCTATGTAGTTCAGAATGAACGGGGGCGATTCTTTTCGGAAGGAACTTGGGATATTTTAGGAACTCCGCTGACCGATGGTTACGATGCCTTTGAGTGGATGTCGAAACAGCCGTGGAGCAATGGCAAAATTGGAACATTGGGCTGTTCTTCAACCGCTGAGTGGCAAATGGCCGTTGCTTCGCTCGACCACCCTGCCCACGTTGCTATGGTTCCCCAAGGCTTTGGAGCAGGCGTGGGCAAAGTGGGAGAGTTTTGGGAACAAGGCAACTGGTACCGAGGCGGAGCGCAACAAATGTTGTTTACGGCTTGGTTGTACGGAACGCAAAACGATGTGATTCGGCCCGAATTTCCCAAAAATGCCACCCAAGAGCAATTAGTGCGGGTATCTCGTTATTTTGATTTAGCCACCGAAATGCCGCCCGTTGATTGGTCGAAAGCATTGCGTCACTTGCCCGTGACGGATATTATCAAAAATGTAAATGGTCAGCAAGGAGTGTATGAAAAAATGATACGCCGTAAACCCAATGACCCTGAATGGTTTAAAGGTGGATTATACCACGACAATATGCCATTCAACAAACCAAGTTATTGGTTTGTATCGTGGTACGATGTGTCGTCGAGTCCAAATTTGGCGTTGTTTAATCACGTTCGTAAAAATGCCAAAAGTAAGGTAGTGGCTGACAATCAATATTTAGTGATTGCTCCTACGCTTCACTGTGCCTACAAACGTGCCACTGAAAATACCATCGTTGGAGAACGGAGCGTAGGCGATGCCCGCTTAGATTACGATAGCATGACGTACGGTTGGTTTGACCTTCATTTGAAAGGGGAGGCCAATGGGTTTGCAGAAAAAACACCGCGCGTAAAATACTACACGATGGGGTCTAATAAATGGCAATCATCTGATACGTGGCCACCCGCTAATGCCGAAATGACTACCTATTATTTGAACAGTGGTGGACGTGCCAATAGCCTGCACGGAGATGGCAGTCTAACAACACAAGCCCCCAACAAAGAAGATAAGGTAGATTCGTTTACCTACGACCCTGCGTTCTCCGTTCCATCGTACGGTGGAAATGTTTGTTGTACGGGCAATGCCGTTCAAGGTGGGTCGTTTGACCAACATCAGATGGAGACGCGCAACGATATTTTGGTTTATACCACCGAACCGTTCAAAGAGGGTGTTGAGGTAACTGGCTCGATTGAAAGCACTTTATACGTATCTTCGGATGCGAAGGATACTGATTTTACGGTAAAAATATTGGACGTATATCCCGATGGCCGTGCCTATAATTTGGACGAAACCATCCTCCGCGCTCGCTATCGTGAAGGCTTCGACAAAGAAGTAATGATGGAAAAAGGAAAGGTGTATAAACTGACATTGAGTCCTATGTCAACTTCTAACTATTTCGCCCCTGGGCACAGCATTCGGATTGAAATTTCGAGTAGTAATTTCCCCCGTTTTGACCGTAATCTAAATACGGGTGGCAATAATTTTGATGAAAGCAAAGGCGTAGTGGCACACAACCAAATTCATCACTCAAATATCTATCCATCACAAATTCGTTTACCGATTATGAAAAAATAAGGGCGTTTGCCGTCACTGTGAGTGGTATTTTAATTGAGAAATAAAAATCCCCGTCGAAAGCTCGGCGGGGATTTTTTATAGTAAGTTTTACTAAGGTTGAAGTTAATCAACTTTAATCACCTTGAAGGTTTTGATGTTTGCTCCTTTGATAGCTTTCAAGATGTACAGGCCAGCAGGTACCGAGCGGACATTGATGATTTCGTGTTGTTGAGAAGATACCAATTTTAAGCTTCTCTCATGATTGGATTG
>JBGAUP010000187.1:0-13024 GCA_044228585.1 Runella sp.
GGGTCGAAAACTCAACCCTTATCTTAACGCATAAAATGATTCTAATGTTGCAAATTATGAATAATAGCTACGCTACGCTACACTAACCAAGATTAGATATTATTTGCCTTTTTGATATAAATCTCCAAAGCACCAGTCATAGAGGGGGCATTGGGCATAGGAGCTTCAATATCTAAAATGAGTCCTGCGTCAGTCACAGCTCTGGCAGTTGTGGGACCAAAAGCGGCGATACGGGTCTTATTTTGCTTAAAATCAGGGAAGTTATGAAACAAAGATGTAATTCCTGAAGGGCTAAAGAAACAAATAATATCGTAAAAGACTTCGGTTAAGTCCGACAAGTCTGACGATACCGTCTCATACATTACCGCTTCTGTCAGGTGAAGTTCATAATTACCCATAAATTCGGGAATATCATTGCTGCGTTTGTCAGAGCAAGGAAACAAAAATTTTTCATTTTTATGCTTCTTGATTAACTCTAACAAATCAGCTGCGGTCTTTTGACCTGCAAAAATTTTCCGCTTTCGGATTTGTATATATTTCTGCAAATAGTTGGCTGTCTGCTCAGTTACGCAAAAATATTTCATTTCGGCGGGCATTTCCAACTTAGCTTCCTTACAAATACGAAAGAAGTGATCCACAGCATTACGGCTGGTGAAAATAATAGCCGTATGTTCCAGGATATTGATTCTCTGTTTACGAAAATCCTTAAAAGAAACTCCCTGTACTTCAATGAAAGGACGAAAATCAACCTTTAGGTTATATCTTCGCGCCAACTCAAAATAAGGGGATTTTTCGTCGGTAGGACGAGCTTGAGTCACCAGAATACTCTCTACTTTGTTCAATCGGTCTTGTTGCATCAAAATCGTTTCGCTCATATCAGACATTTAGTGGGGAAGCCCCGCTTCCTATAGGGCATACCTGACCCCGATGATGAGGGGGATTAATTCGACGATGCAAAGGTAAGAAATTAAATATAAACTTTTAACAGTTGTGCTATTGCTAATTGTAAAGAAGATAAGAATAACCCTGAACACATAAAAAATTATTCCCGGAATAATAAGAACAATACGTACTAAAGATGACCAATCAGATACGTAAAACGAAACCATCGAATCCAGTAAAAGGACAGCGGTGTAAAACAACAATGAAGATTGTATGATTTTGAAATAGTGAATGTTAGCTACCCCTTCCAGCCGGTACAGAGTACCTAAAATATACAAACTAAAATATTTACTGATTAATAAGGCAAAACAAATAAAAGCAATTTTGAAGTAATTAAACCACGCATCCGAAAGTGATTGCCCAGTCAACAATAATTCTTTTGAAGAAAATAAATTATACTGTTTGTCCTGAGCAAATATATATAAGTACCCTACTTCCAAGCTTAGAAATCCCACAAAGAGCAGATTAGCTCGTCCAAATGGTTTGTTAATCAAGAAAGATTCATCTCGAACATTGATTTGAAACAAGTCAGATAAACTATAAATACGTTCGAAAGCACGCGGATAGCCATTGTATAAGAAGGTAGCAAATGTAATTAATAGCAGCATCCCCAAAACAAAAAAATTATCAATGACCGCTTCTTCTCTTGGCTTAAGGTTAAGAAAAGATTCTTCTTCGACAGTAATGAGTTTTTCGACAGCGGCTTTTCGGTGTCCAATCAACACAATCTTACCCACTTGGCCAGGTGTACCGTAGAGGGTTATCATTAATTGAGGACTCCGATAAATTTTATAAAGGCTATCTATCTGTATTACCCGCCATTTTTTTGCTTTTAAGGTTTCTCTCAAAGAACCATTCAAAAACAGGTAATTTTCTTTTTCGACATAAATAATAAGTTCGTAATGGCGGTTGCTTTCTAAGTCTATAATAGTATTAATCGCTAACTGCGTGTTGTGTTGTTCAGGAATATAGGGAACATACTCTTTCTCTCGTTGGTCATACACCAGCCACTCTTGACTCAAATCTTTTACTAAAAAATACTGTTTGTCAGGACCCACTTCGGCATAGCCCTCAGTAGAAACTAAAAAAAATTGAAGTAATAGAATCAAGAAAGCAATAACGAAATTTGGGAAGCCAATGGCACGACGCTTATCAACGCCTATTTTGATGAGAATAGACACATGGATACTTAAAGTACCAAGTAAAAGTCTTAAAGACCTCGTTAGGATGTTCACTCAAAATCAATTTTTATCAAAAGAAACAGGCAGTTACCTTCATTGGTAACTGCCTGCAAAATTAGAAATTTCGACGGTATTTCTTAGGCTTTACCTAACGCTATCAACATAGTCTCGCCAATGAGGGCGGGCGATTCTACCACGTGAATACCACATTCGCGCATGATTCGCATTTTGGCAGCGGCGGTATCGTCTGCACCACCGATGATAGCCCCTGCGTGCCCCATACGACGTCCTTTAGGGGCCGTTTGACCAGCAATAAATCCTACCACAGGTTTAGTACCAAATTCTTTTACCCAACGTGCCGCGTCGGCTTCCATACTTCCTCCAATTTCTCCAATCATCACAATGCCCTCGGTCTCAGGGTCGTTCATCAACAGTTCAACGGCTTCTTTGGTAGTAGTACCAATAATAGGGTCTCCACCAATACCAATCGCAGTAGTTTGTCCTAAGCCTACTCTGGTCAATTGATCTACGGCTTCGTACGTTAGGGTACCCGATTTAGATACAATACCAATAGTACCTTTTTTGAAGATAAAACCAGGCATGATACCTACCTTACACTCATCAGCGGTCATTACGCCTGGGCAGTTCGGGCCAATCAGACGGCAGTTTTTAGTGCGAATATATTCCTTCGCCAGCATCATGTCTTTGGTAGGAATACCCTCAGTAATACATACAATCACTTTGATGCCAGCATCGGCGGCTTCCATAATAGCATCTCCCGCAAAGGCTGGAGGAACAAAAATGATGGATACATCGGCGCCAGTGGCAGCCACAGCATCAGCAACGGTATTAAACACAGGTCGGTCGAGGTGGCTCTGTCCGCCTTTTCCAGGAGTTACTCCGCCTACAACATTTGTACCGTACTCAATCATCTGCTGGGCATGAAAAGTACCTTCAGACCCTGTAAAGCCTTGTACGATTATCTTAGAATTTTTATTTACTAATACGCTCATTGGTGGTTGGTATAAATTGCGTGATTCAAGATGATTAACTTTATTTTATTCAAGACAAAGCCAAAAATTTTCCAGTAAAAGTAGGTCTAAATAGAGAAAGTACAAAAGTTCACCTCCAAAGAAAAATTTTTAAGTTGTAAAAAAACACCTTATTTGCCTTTAAAACCCCAAAAACACAGATCCTTCGCAAAACCTCTCATCTTTCATTTTGTCAATAAAGTTGTTTAGTTGAATTTCAAGTATCTTTATCATAAAAAAACCTATGAATAAGTTACCTGTGAATGTTTCAGAATCAGATTTTGAGACTTACATTTTACCACACTTGACCCATAAAATTGGTCATAATCGTTTGAAAGTAAGTTACCATTATATTTTCAATACGATTTTACATGTATTGAAATCTGGCTGTTCATGGAGAACATTAAAGCCTGACAATCAATTGGTTACTTGGCAAAATATTTATTATCATTATGCTAAATGGAGCAAAGATGACAGTTTTAAACGACTATTTGAATCTTCAACTTCAATTATTTCTGATAAATTAGCTCTTGAATGTTTACAATTAGATGGCACTCACACTCCGTCAAAAAAAGGGGTGAAAATGTTAAATGGCAACGGCGCAAAAGAGCAAAAACCGTGAATAATTTGGTCATTTGTGATAATAAGTACAACATTTTAGCCATTTCAGATTGTATTGATGGTAATCATCATGATAATTTTGAAATCATTGAGAATGTCAAAAAAATGCTTCAATCACTTGATGAACAGCTTATTGACTATAATATGTCTCATCTTAATGCCGATTCTGGATTTGATGTCTCTGCATTCATTGAGTTCATTGAAAAGCATAAAATTGTAGCTAACATCAAGCAAAACAAGCGAAATACTAAGAAAATCATGCCCGAATATCGATACATGAGCGATTATATTTATGCTTTTAGATTTAAAATAGAGGTGGTTTTTGCTTGGTTAGATACTTATAAAAGAATCCTTGTACGCTTTGAACAGTTAGCTAAAAACTTTAAAGCATGGCTATTAATGGCTTCGGCAATGATTAATTTTAGACATACTTTCAACTAAACAACTTCAATAGTAAATTACCCATAAGACTATCCTTTAGCTTCTTAACCTTTAATTCTTTTTTTATAATGCTCCAAATCTCCAACGCTATTTCTGATGCAGTATTAGCTACTGTTTGTATCGTTGCTTTCTTTCGTTTTTTTGCCCGTCTCCCTTACTACAATCGCGTCCTTTGGGGAGTTTTTTTGGTCACTTCGGCCTTAGCTGCGGCGGCAGGTGTGTTTCATTTTTTGGGTTTCCAACAATTAAATGAAACGCATCGCTCTTTGAACACCTTGGCAGGGAGTGTTGGGCTTTGTTGTGTTGTGGTGGCCATTTGGGGATTAGTAATGCGTCAGAGTGTTTCTCTTTCTACCGTAGTTATTACCATTGTCGTTGGTCTTATTCTATTTATCTTCTTACTTTATCCCTCTTTTCGGGTATTTGACTCCGTTGTACAAGCCCTTACCATGCTTTTGGTCATGCTCATAGCGGTATTTGGGTTATTGAGAAAATACCAAAAAGCCATCTGGCTCGTCATTGGGGTAATGATCATCGGATTGGCGACGAAAGTTGCCAATAGTCACCTACCCTTTAACCCGACCGATATCTACCACTACGCTCTTGCAGCCATGATTTTGTGTTTTGGCAAAGCAGTTTAACCCAATTCGTCAAGGCTATAATTTAAAAATTCTTGGTTAAACAGCCAACCGTGCATTTTCAGTACTTTGGATAAATGCTTTTAGTCCACTATACAGCAATAAACATGACATTCCAAAGGCAAAAACCAGCGTAATTGCCAAAGATAAATGGACTTGGTTGGGATCATGGAAGAGTTTATCATTGAGCAATCCTACCATAAGAGGCCCTCCTCCTAACCCTATAATATTGACTACAAACAAAAACAAGGCCGAGAAAGTAGCTCTCATAGGAGCGGGAATCATTTCTTGTACTGCCGCTGTGGCAGCTCCGTAAGGAACAGAAGTAATAAAAGAACTCAAGGCTAAAAGCACAACAAATACTTCTAAAGGAGGATTTGTCAGAATGAAAAGTAGCAATATAATTAGAGCTACAATGACTCCGCCCGACATCCCAATAAACCCAACACGCATCTTTGCATCGGCATAGCCCTGCTTGGTGAGTCGGTCACCATAGCGCCCGCCAAATATTACCCCGCCTGTCGCAAATACGGTAACAATCCCGCCTAAAAGTAATCCCGCCTGCGATTCACTTAGGCCGTAGTGGCGCACCAACAAAGTGGGAGTCCATGAAGTAGTAGCATAAGACCCAAAGGCCATAAATGCGATACCGAAAAATAGACTCAAAATAGCTTTGCGGTTGGCAGTATAATACTCTTTTACCTGTTGGAAAGTGATAGCCGTCTTTTGTACATTTTGACGTTCAGGTTCACGGACAGTCAGCGCAATTAACGCTACAATCAAAAAACCAGGCAGACCTACAATAAAAAAGACACTCTGCCACGGAAAAATTTCGCCAAAAAATGGAACACTCCAAGTCCCTTCCACATTAATTAATTTGAGAATCAAGGCTACTAACAGAATCGAAAGCCCTGAACCAAGATACACTCCTACATTATAAATCCCCAAAGCAGTACCGAGTTTGTGACGAGGAAACAAATCAGTAATAAGCGAATAGGCCGCGGGCGAGAGGGCTGCTTCTCCAATTCCAACCCCAATTCTGGCAATAAAAAGCTGATTATAACTACCCGTGACACCGCATAAGGCCGTCATCAGACTCCAGATCGCAATCCCCCACACGATGATACGCTTACGGCTTTGGCGATCGGCCATACGACCAATAGGAATTCCTAAAAAGGTGTAAAAAATGGCAAAACTAAAGCCAATGAGCAATCCGACTTGTGTATCACTGACCCCAAAATCTCGCTTGAGTGGTTTTACGAGAAGGGTTAGCACTTGGCGGTCAATAAATGACGAAATGTAAGCCAGCATTAATACCGCTACTACGTACCACGCATAGCGAAGGTTAGAAGATGATTTCATGAAGTAAGCAAGTAAAGGTTGAAGGTAAAATAGCAAATTTTAATCAAAAAATAGTATTTTTCGATTTCATTTATACTACTTCTATTAAGCAACATCATACCATGCATTTACTTAATACCACTGTTTTTTGGGTATTATTTTCCCCTTTTATCGTTCACTCTCAAATGCAATTAGAAAAAGACCTCGACCAACTCCTAAGTCAGAGATTTCCCCTAACCCAAGCGGGCATTGCCTGCATGGTCATCAAAGACGGAAAAATGGTTTATCAAAAAGGCTTTGGCTTGGCTAATGCCACTACCCAAGAACCCATTACCCCCCAAACTAACTTTCGGATGGCCTCGGTATCTAAACAATTTACAGCCGCCTGCATCATACGATTGGTCAAACAAGGCAAACTTTCCTACGACGACCACTTACTCAAGTTTTTTCCTGACTTTAACCCCACTGTGGGACAAAAAATCCAAATAAGACACTTACTAACTCACTCGTCGGGGGTGTGGGATTATGAAAGTCTGATTCCGAATACCCAGAAAACTCAAATTTTAGACGAGGATGTGGTCGAACTATTAAAGTCGCACGACAAAACTTATTTTACCCCTGGAAGTGAGTTTAGATATAGCAATTCTGGCTTTTGTCTATTAGAACAAATTATCGAAAAAGCTTCAGGGCAGTCTTTTGTAGATTTTATCACGAAACACATTTTCCAACCCTTAAAAATGAACAGTACCCGCGTCTATAAAACAGGTGCGCTGATTCCTCACCGTGCAATGGGTTTTGCCAAAAACAAAGAAGAGGTTTTGATAGATTCTGACCAAAGTATTACCAGTGCGACCAAAGGAGATGGCTGCATTTACACTTCCCTTGAAGACTACCAAAAATGGCACAATTCGCTCATTAACAACGCCTTGTTTGATTTAAAGAACGAATTAATCAAAGTAAGCATAGCACTTCCCAAAAACAGGCAAGGTCAATACGGCTTGGGATGGTTTCATGCCCAGAATGTTCAAAATCCGCTGGCCATTTATCATACGGGTAGCAGTTGTGGTTTCAGCAATGGCGTCTTAATTGTTCCATCAAAAAAATACCTATTTTTATACTTTTCCAATATTGCCGACAATCACGCCATTGAGAAAGAGATAGTTGAAATCCTAAAAAAACATTCGTGCTATGGCACTTCTTTTGACTTCCTCAAAATGCTCGAATTAACTCAGTAGTACTTTGCGACTCCATTGGTATTGAATTTCTTATGCAAAAATGTAATTTTGAGTCTCAAACCTACGTTCGTTTATAAGTCTCTTACGATTCAAAACAATACAGCTATGCCTTCTCATCTACCTTGGCGAAAAAGCCTACTATTTCTCGGAATCATTTTTATTAGTGGTTGTAGTTTGAGTTCGGAGTCTTTGTCACTAAAATCAATACTTAGTGGCCCAACTATGAAATCAGCCACTTCAAAATGTAAAGAAGGGGAGTTGATTTGTTGTAAGAAAGCCGCTGAGCGTTGCCCAAGAACACGACCCGTTATCTAAACCTTTTGATTTTATTTTCCGACGATTCAGCCTCCAATTTAGTACTTTCAATCGCTGTGTAAGCCTTCTTTTTTTTCAATTATTTTATTTTTGACATTGAAGCTGTTTAAACTTTAAATAAATATTCGATTGATGGGTTTAAAGCACTTTTAGTGAGGTTTGAATTTTCAGTTAAAAATTGGATGTCATTGCATTTTATGGCATTCTCAGTCATTTTCTTACGTAAAATCAATAAAAAATCAAAAGTTTAAACAGGCTCATTGACTGTTTTCGGTATATCCAAATGAACGTTTCTCTCAATGACAAAAAACTACTTCTTATTGGCCCATTTATCCTTTGGGCAGTAGCAACTGTTTTTTTCAATTTACCCACCCTTTGTAAGGATAATTTTACCGCCGCCAAATTTCTAATAGCGGGTTTGATTTCCGTTTACTTTTCTTGGATGGTCGGTCGTTGGCTGATTGTGGGCGTTCGACGACGTTATGCTGGTTTAGAAAAAATACGTCAACGCCTCGTCGCTTTAGGCTTCCTTAGTATTCCTACGGTCGTAGTTTTGGTCATTCAAAGGCTTCTTTTTTTCGACTATATTGTCTATAATCATGGGCCAAAGTTCGACTGGTTTCATCCCGAAACCTTGTTCATGGTTGGTCTAAATTTATTTTATTTAGCAATCATTTTTGCCATTTACGAAAGTCGTTACTTTTTTCAAGAGTGGCTGATAAGTAAACGCCAAACCGAAGAACTCAGTCGCGCCAATTTAGAGATGCAGTTGGATTCACTCAAAAACCAAGTCCAACCGCACTTTTTATTCAATAGTCTCAATACCTTACAAGCCCTTGTGAAGTCGAATGAAAACAAAACGGCGGTTCGATTTATTGGGGATTTATCGCAAGTATATCGGTATTTATTGCAAAGCAATGAGCAACAGCTCATCTTCCTCGAAAAAGAATTGGAATTTACGCACGCTTATTTCGGCTTACTTAAGACCCGTTTTGAAGACGGGATTACGATGGAAGTAAACATTGACCCCACCTTTCGTCACACACAAATTCCGCCTTTGACCCTCCAACTTCTCGTAGAAAATGCCGTAAAACATAACATAGTATCCGTTTCTAAGCCACTCAACATTAAGATTTTCACCAACCATGAAGGCGAGTTGGTAGTGCAGAATAATTTACAATGTAAACCCAACAACTCCATTCCTTCGAGTAAAAAAGGACTGGCTAATATTACTTCAAAATACACCCTCCTTCGTCAATCTCAGGTTCAGATTTATGAAAAAGAAGATATTTTTGAGGTAAGATTACCCCTCATTGGAGCATTGGAAACGACGCATTAAGGATTCCCTAAAAACATGAAAGTCATTATTATTGAAGACGAAGCATTAGCCGCCCGACAGCTCAAAGCAATGGTACAGGACTGCGACGAAAATATCGAAGTTGTGACCATGCTTGATAGTGTAGAAGCCTCGGTAAATTGGCTACGCACGCACGAATGCCCCGATTTGATGCTGATGGATATTGAACTGGTGGACGGGCAAAGTTTTGAAATTTTCAATCAAGTAGAAGTAAAAAGCCCAGTCATACCACCACACACGGTTTTGGCGCGTATTATTGGCGTACAGTTTGGGGCAATTGTCAGCGTACTATCGGCCAAAAATTCAAATGTTTCAAAATTTCCCTTCAAAATGTAGTTCACAACGTCGCCTTCGTCGTCTCTACCTACTTTTTGCATTATCGTGGGGATTTTTAATGACCATGTGGTACACCTTATTATCAGAAGAATTAGGTAAATGTATCTATGCACAATGCCAGTTTTTATAAAGTTTCGGCGGCGGCTTTTCCTATTTTCTTGTTGGCATTTGGGCGTGTGTGCGGGCGGGCGTTGTGCCATTACGTCCGTCACGGGTGTTTACATGGCTTTGAAAAGGCTACGCTTTGTATCATTCCTTTGTTTCCTGCCGAACCCAAATTAGGCCCCATCTGGAATCATTTTGACCATTATCAAGGCTTTGCGTTTCCTCTTTTACTCGTAGTCCCCGCATTGGCAATGGACTGGCTACTCAATCGCTATGCTTACGAACGACTGGGTTGGGCAGCCCTTTATGAGTGTTGTGTTTGTGGGGTTAATGTTGGCCGTTCAATGGCCTTTGGCGGCTTTTTGCAAGAGTCCTACCGTAACTGGTTTTTGAAGCCACTACTATTTTTGGTAATGACCCCAATTGGGACACCGACAAGTTTGCTCCGTGGGTTTTGCAGAGTGCTTCAGGAGTTTGTGATTGGTATTGCTTATGCCATTGGCTTTGGGTACGTATCATCGCGCATTGATTGGCGTGGGGAAAATGGATGAGAAAAATACAGCGTTAGAGGTTCTGTTTTAAAGTGTATCGCCTACGGTCACAAGTCCACAATCTATCATTTACTATCAAAATGTCCACGATTCCCCCTTGGGGGCAAGGGGCTACCTACTTATATGATACCTTCTAGATTAAAAACAATACTTTTTTTTTCGACACTCTACCTTTGAGTTCCACGCTTTCTTTGCCCACGTAGGTAGTTCGGGCGTATTGTATCAAAAATAATGGGAGCTTATCGGGTATTGGTGCGCCTCCAGCCTCCCGACGTTATTCCAGGTACTGCCCAAGTAACCGTCTATGGTGAAAACGGCAACGTCAAGTCAGTGATGGCTCGTCCTATTTACTTCCGCACGGGCGACGAAGGTGCGCCTCGGCTGATGAATTAAGTGTTGCTGCTAACTAAGCCAACCAATTTCAGGGTATTGTATGGCTAATGGCGGGGAGGAGTTACCAGTGTTCAAATCACATTTGACGGCGACTCTGGTAAAGTGAGTTGAAGGTTCACCGACAGCTGTTTCATCCGCCCAGGCGCGATATGCCCGCAGATTGGGCGTGCTATTGGCATATTAGGGTTGCTGTTGATTACTTTACTCGTTACCGCCATTACGCCAGTGCCAGTGATGGCTTATTTGTTTTCTATGTCATTGACTCCCAAACAAAGACGAGCACGGTGGATAAATATGGGTATTGCAGCGGTAGTCTGTACTGTGATTTATACTACGAAGGCGAAGGTGGAACAGTTGGGCAGATGATTATCGTCAGTATATGCGTAGGCTTCTACTCGAAGGGAAAACAAGATTCTCAATCGAAATAATGAACGTGTTTTTCACTAAAAATTGACACCCTGCAATTGGTTCAAAGCCGTCAAAGACGCACCACTTTGAGTTATTTGATAACGATCATGGCAAGATCATGCACTTGTTTTTGATAAGACAAAATACCCTTGATGCCTTTGCCCACTTGCACCCCGAACGCCGAGACACCACTACTTTTGAAGCCTATTTACCCAAACTTCCCGCTGGGAAATACTTGGTTTATGCCGACATTGTACAACGGTCAGGCTTTACCGAAACCATTACGGATACCATTGAAATCCCAGCTATTTATGGCAATGCTTTGTTGAAGACCGACCCCGAAGACACCTACGTCGTAACCGACCCACTCAACAATCCTAAATTAATTCCCGTGGATGAAAACGTGGTAATATGTGGCAAACCAGGCACTAAAACCAAATTAAAAGATGGTTCATCAGTGGTCTGGGAAGGGAAATCCAACGTAGCTTTTGAAGCGGGTAAGCCTTACCAACTGGCTTTTGAAGTACTTGATCCAAGCGGTAAACCCGCCGAGCTCGAACCGTATTTGGGGATGAACGGACACGCTGCGATTGTAAAATCTGACGGAACAGTTTACATTCACCTGCATCCAGTAGGTACGTATTCGATGGCAGCACAAATGTCTATGCAAAGCCGAATTGCCGCGACACTACCCGTATTTATCGGTTACCTACCGATACCAAAACTTTCCGCGATAGTATAGACCGCTACATCGCCAGCCTGAAAGCCATGACACCCGCCGACCGCGACCGTCTGCTGATGGCCAATATGCCTGTAATGACCTCCAAGGAAATGGAAGGAATGAAACACGAAAACAGAATTGTATTTCCATACGCATTTCCGAAGGGAAGGGTCAATACCGTATTTTCCTTCAAATCAAACGTAATGGGCAGGTATTGACGGGTATATTGACGCTACTGTCAAAGCCTCTTCTGATGTAAATTTGGGAGAGGAGTTGAAACTCTGATTCAAAAAGTTGATTATTTTCTATGAGTGGGGTCTTTCCATAAAAACGCCATTCATTATAGTAAATATGCAGGTAGATGTAGCTTTTCTCCATTCTCATTTCGATGATTATTTGAAGTAAGCCTCTTAAAAGAACTTGCCCAAGTAGGGAATTACATGGAAATTGAAGAAGGACACATTTTGATGCGCCCAGGAGGGTATATCCGCAGCGTACCTATCATTCTGAGCGGTTCGGTCAAAATTTTACGCTCTGACCCCGACGGTCGTGAAGCATTGCTTTATTATTTAGGAGGCATGGATTCCTGCGCCATGTCGCTTACCTGCTGTCTCAATCGCCGACAAAGCGAAATCACCGCCGTAGCCGAAGAAAAAACTCGCTTAATCTCCGTCCCAGTGGAGAAAGTAGAAGAATGGGTAAGTAAATACTCTACTTGGAAGCAATTTGTGTTTGCAACTTACCAAAAACGCTTTGATGATTTATTGGGGGCTATTGACCAAATCGCCTTCCATAAATTAGATGAGCGTCTATTAGGATTGCTCCGTCGTAAATCAAAACAGTGTGGTTGCAGCGTGTTTACGGTTACGCATGAAGAAATAGCAGGCGAACTCGCCACCTCACGAGAGGTCATTTCGCGGTTGTTGAAACAGCTGGAAAAACTCGGCCGAGTGAAGTTATCGCGCAATAAAATCGAATTATTGTAAAATAACCCTGCCTTTGTGACATTTATCACGAATTTGCCGTAACCTCACTTCTACCTTTGCAGTGTTAAAATCATTCAATCCCTCTGCAAGCGTATGAGTACTTTAGAAATTTTTGGATTTTCGGCTTCCATTTTAATTGGCGTTAGTCTTGGGCTCATCGGCGGTGGGGGTAGTATCCTCACCCTCCCTGTTTTGGTTTATTTATTAAACCTCAATCCCGTCGTTTCTACCGCCTATTCCTTATTTATTGTGGGTTCTACTTCTTTGGTAGGGTCGTTCAGCTACATGCGTAAAGATTTAGTCAACTACCGCGCAGCCGTCGTATTTGCCATTCCTTCCTTCATCGCCGTTTTTCTTACTCGCAAATACTTAGTTCCAGCTATTCCAGAATCTTTGTTTTACGTTGGAGATTTTGAAGTCAG
>JBGAUP010000188.1:0-13302 GCA_044228585.1 Runella sp.
TCCTTATTCCTAAATGTATTCGCGGAATTCTTTTGTTCGCTATTTGTCATTATAGGATTGGGTACTCGGATTGCGGCCATTCCGTTGGCCATTGTCATGGCGGTAGCGGCCTTTCATATCCATCTCCATGATAAGTTCCAAATACAGGAAATGTCCCTGCATTTTTTGCTGGTCTATATAGCACTGATACTAACAGGAAGTGGTCGCTATTCGTTGGATTATTTGCTCGTACAAAAAGCGGGCGGGAACAGGAATTTGAGCCTAAAAAGAACCGTAATGGATTAAAGAGTTAACTATTCTAAATCATGAGCCTTGCTAATCAATCCTATTTGACTGTATTACCCCTGCTTTCATTGTCGCTGATTGTCTTATTGACTATTGGGTGTAATGCACAAGCAGATCGGCCGACACAAGTAACTAACAAAATAATGGAAACGAAGAATCAAAATCCGCTTTTGTGTGATATAGAGACAGGGATGTGTGAAATGCCCGATTCAAGCTTCACATCACCCACACAGGCTGTTTCAGTCGTTAAAAAACCAATCAAGGTTATCTATTACACTGATCCTATCTGCTCATCCTGTTGGGGTATCGAACCCCAACTGCGAAAGCTCAAGCTTGCCTACGGCAGTAGTATCGAAATCGAATACCGCATGGGTGGCTTATTGCCCGATTGGAGCTACAACAGTGGCGGTATAAGCAAACCCTCTGATGTCGCCCATCACTGGGATGAAGTCAGTCAGCACTATGACATGCCAATTGATGGGGATGTTTGGTTGGAAGATCCTTTAGATTCTTCCTATCCGGCTTCTATTGCCTTCAAAGCTGCCCAGCTACAAGACTCCGATAAAGCGGTGCTCTTCCTGCGGGAGGTACGCGAGATGGTTTTTCTTCATAAAAAGAATATTGCCAAATGGGAACACTTGGAGGCGGCAGCTCAAAAAGCAGGCTTAAATGTTGATCGTTTTAAAACCGATTATCAGGGCAAGGCTCAAGTTCTTTTTCAGGAGGACTTGGCGTTAGGCAAACAGCTGGGAGTGCGCGGTTTCCCCACGATGTTTTTTGTTAATAGCGAGGGACAATTGGAAAAAGTATACGGTTCTAAACCATACGCTGCCTACGAAAATGCGTTGAAAAAGCAGCTGCCTTCCGTAACAAAAACAGCCATTAATCCCGCTTGGGAAAGCTTATTCTCCTCTTTTCACACGCTAACATCGCGCGAGTTTGCTGAACTGTCTGGTCGCAATCGGCAAGAGGTAAATAACTATCTACAGAACTTAGCTGACCAAGGGAAGTTGAGTAAAGTAACTACTAAAAACGGCGTCTTGTGGATTGGTCACTAAGCGTCTTTAGCTCCATTCCTGTAAGTGTCAATGGGTGATTTAGGATAAATCACCCATTGACACTTTTACTTGTTGCTGCAATAGTAGCCCCGACAAGGCATCTTGTTTGACCCTAATAGAGCCTAATGATTTTTTTAATAGCCCACATTCTTAAATATCGAAATATTGGAGGCTATTCATATTTAAGAATGGCGACCATATTGAATAATATATCATTTTGTTATATATAACAAAGTCTGTTTAATAAGCTTTTGCTTGTTTCAGGCATTCTACTAAATATAAATCCTATTATAAAATCGGCAAGTCCTCCCTCCAACACTTTTTTGCTCAAAAACTACCCATACTGATTAAAATAGCTGCATTTCTATTGCCTATTCCAGACAATCCTGCTTCAAAATTCACTAAAACTATTTGCGGATAAAGTAGCATGTCAAGAAATTTTGACCTCTCACCTAATAAATTAGTATCGCGCTGGCTATTCTTTTTGCTTTGTAGCATCAACCAAAAAGAATAGCCATGAAAAAACTGCTTATTTTCTCCACTTTCCTTTTCATCTGTGTATTTTCTCAGGCCCAAAACGTAGGCGACGGCTGCGAAGACTGTGAATTGATATTTGCGGGCATTCCCAAAGAATTGTCGTGACAAACTACCATTGCGGACGCGAAAGAAGAAGTCGAACGCATGGAAATCAGTGGAACGATTTACCAAAAAGACGGTAAAACGCCTGCCGCTGGTGTGATTTTATACGTTTATCATACCAATGTAAAAGGTGAATATACCCCTTCGCTCACACAAGTACATGGGCGTCGGCACGGGCATTTGCGAGGTTGGATGAAAACCGATGCGCAGGGGCGGTACAAATTCCATACGATTCGCCCAGCAGCCTACCCCAACCAACGCTTTGCGGCCCATGTTCATCCCATTATCAAAGAACCCAACAAAAACGAATACTGGATTGATGAATACCAATTTGAAGGCGACCCGCTTCTCACTCAAAAAGACCGCACCAATGCCCAAAATCGTGGTGGTTCGGGCATTATACAACTCATTAAAAATGAAAAAGGGGTTTGGATTGGAAAAAGGGATATTGTGTTAGGAAAAAATGTGCCAAGCTATCACTAAATAAGTCTGACCGAAGGTCTGACGCGAAAAACTCAGAATAGCGAATTATTATTATCGGAGTAGCGTTTAAAAGATTGCAGTTAGTATCTGGTAATCAAACATTATTCCTTATGAATCTGAACGATTTCTTTCTCTTTGCATTTGCGACTTTGATGCTTAACCTCACCCCAGGTAGCGATATGATTTACGTAGCTACGCGCAGTACTACTCAAGGAGTCAGAGCGGGAATTGTTTCGGCTTTGGGGATTGCTGGCGGCTGTTTGGTGCATACTTTTGCCGCAGTAGTGGGTCTGTCCGTATTGATTTCAGAATCTGCGGTGGCGTTTAATATCGTCAAATTTCTGGGAGTAGGATATTTATGCTACTTGGGAATTACCTCGTTGATACGCAAAGACAAGATGTCAACCCAAGCTAAGCTTGAATCAACACCACTGAAAAAAATATTTTGGCAGGGCGTTTATACCAATGTCCTAAATCCTAAAGTAGCGTTGTTTTTCTTGGCTTTTTTACCTCAATTTGCTAATACCCACGCCGAAGATTTTAAATGGTACCTATTGGGCTTAGGAATTTGGTTCAATATTTCTGGGACGTTGGTGAACGGATTAGTGGCAGTGTTCTTTGGAAAAGCAGGGAGTTATTTAAATCAGCTACCCAATTTTTATCGTATTCAAAATAAAATTACGGGGATGATGATGTTGGGATTGGGAGCATACTTAGCCTTTGCCAAACGAGTAGAATAATTTTGTAAGGCATAGCACAAATCTCCTTAGTTATGACGGCATAAGGAAAAATACGTATAGGTTGTGGACATAGGTCAGACGGCAGTCAGACTGGGTCGCACAGACCATGTGCTGCTCTTTTAGGTCTGGCTATCGTCTGACCCGACTGCCCACAACTTAAACAATCAATTCGCTAAATTCTCTAAAATAACGATAGCCTTAGACAAACTGCTCGTCGGAGAGGGTCTTGAGAAAAGCAATTATTTTTTTAAATTCAATCTCCTGCCTTAAAACTTAACCCCTGCCGATACATAAAATGTGCGACCATCGGCAGGCATCAAGCCTGGGCCTGGGTAGCCACCCGCACGACGGGTAAAGTAACGTTCGTCAGTGAGGTTATTGACTCCAGCTTTGAGGTTGTAGTGTTTCAAGAATTTAAAACTTGCCGAGAGGTCTTGTACCGTATAGGCTGGAATCAGACCCGTTGTGGCGGTAGCATTGGCCGTTTCGGTATTGGATGCATCGGCGTAGGCTTCGCCAATATCGCTTAGCTGCCACGTGATAGAGAATCCTTTCTTGTTGTAAGTAACCCCAAAACGGTTGATTTTACGGGGTGCATTCTCCACTCTTTTGCCCGAAAGGTTTCCTTCTATAATCTGCCCGTTTGTCACCGAAGTAGTTTTAAAATCTCGATAAGTGGCCTCAATGTAAGCAATAGATGCAAAAACACTTAAATAACCCACTTTCGATTTTTTGAAGAATGCCGTTACGGGGTCGAATTCAACATAGCCCTCAAAACCTTGACTCACCGACCGCCCCAAATTGGTACGGAACTGATAACGCTGATTTTCGGCATTCGTTTGGGTGATGGTTCCAATGCGATTATTGTAGTTGACATAAAAATAATCCACATCAAAGTTGAGATAATTGCCCACTTTTCCACGGTAGCCAAAGTCAAAGTTATAGCCACGGGCATCTTGAAGATTTTCGTCAATGATGTCGGTGGTGGCGGGTGGTGTAAGGTCAGAAATCAAAACGGGGCGATAAGCCTGTGAAATATTTGAGTAAAACTCTGTTTGTGGAGTAATATGGTATTCGAGTCCGCCACCAAAAATCATGAAACTACGGTTTCGGGTAATGGGGCTTAGCAAAGTTGGACTGCCATTGGTAAGACCAAATTGACCTTCCATCGTAGAAGTAATATTTTCTACTCTTGCCCCTAAAGTCATTAAAAATTGGTTGTTGAATCGGAAAATATTCTCGACAAAAGCCGCTTGATTCGTATTGGTAAAGTCTAAATCTCGCGGATAAACTCCCTCCGAAAGGCCAAAGTCCATCGTTGTGCCGCTTGTGCCTCTTCCTTGTTGTTTGCGGTCAATGTGGCCACGGAAATAACGCAAACCTGTTGCCAAAGTATTGTCTTTTCCGAGGAGTTTATAGTCGGTCAAAAGTCGGAGTTCTGAGCCGAAAGTCGTATAAAAATCTCGGTCTATTTGGCGAAGCGAAGTGAGGTTGTCGGCCTCTGTAATGGCTCTCACATTGCCCACACTATTGCGCTCGGCAATGGTCGAAAATGCTTTGAAACTTAGTTTGGTTTTGGGGTTAAAAACATACTCAGCGTTGAGACTCGGAATAAACCAAGGCGTGCTAAACCAGTTTCTCGAACGCAAGCTTTGGCGCGAATCTTGGGCAAACTGAGCATCCGTCAAGCCGCCCGCCTGCTGAATTTCGGTCATCATGTAAGTAGCTTCAACGCCCACTTTTAGTTTGTTGGAGAGAGCATAACTCAATTCAAGATGCGCATGGTCGGTATCAAAACGGCTATTTTCGCGCCAACCATTTCCCATACGCTTCTGATAATAAGCCGTGTAGCTCAAACGCCCTTCTGTTCCCCCTACATAATTGAAGGTACTAAAAAGTCCATTGCTACCCGTGGTGTTTTGTGATTCAACCGTAAAACGGGTAGAAATATCAGGTTTACGCAATACAAAGTTCATCAGTCCGCCAAACTGCGAGCCGTATTGAAGCGAAGAAGCTCCCCGCACGATTTCTATGCGGTCAACTACCTCCATCGGTGGCGTATAATAGGCTTCTGGGTAGCCCATAGGGTCGGGGGTGATGTCGTAGCCGTTCATGCGGGTATTAAACTCCCACGAGCGATTGGGACTCAAACCACGCGATGCCACCCCAAGCTGCACGCCTGAACCGTCATTTTCCCAGACCGAAATACCGGGTGTACGGCTAAAAATCTGACGGCTGTTGTTCATCGCCAAATTGGCATTGAGATTGTCGAGTTTGATAACTTCATTCTTCTTGGTGGCATTGATCGAAAAGCCATCTACCTCTGCCAAATGCTCGTTGCCTTTGACGCCTCTACTGCCTACCACTCGAACTGCATTGAGCGTGTATGTTTCTTCCTCCAAGACAAAATCTAAGGTTTTTGATTCATTTTCTTGAAGTGAAGCCGTGATTTCTTGGTTTTTTAATCCTACCCCCGACACGACCACGGTGTAATTGCCCGCCTTGAGTCCTTTGATAATATACTCACCGTTGGTGTTTGTCTGAACCCCTCTCACTGTTCCTTTTAAAGTAACATTGGCGCCGACAATCGCTTGTTTAGACTGATCTGTCACCTTGCCACTAAGGATGGTTTTCTGCCCAAAAGCACTCAAACGCAACGCAAAAGTACAATTGTATAAATTGAAGACTTCATTAAAATATTTTTATTTATGTTTAGACTTATTCTAAATTGTTGCGCAAATGTAAGGGTGAAATTTTGTTGTACAAAATTTATTTAGATTAATTTTAAATAAAAATTTGTGTGTAGGCAGCGAAGAGAAATCTTACTTTTTCGGTTGTTTGTTGGGTACTTCGATACTTTGTGGTTAGAGTGCTTCATAAATGCCGCCTACGCATTCCATGAACAAACACGACCTCATACAAAAAGTAAAAGCCCTCGACGGCATTAGCCAAGACGAACGCGCCTACCTCATTGACCTCATTAATACCAAGAAAAAATACGGACTCGTCTGGGAAGACAAACCCGAAGACGTAGAAGAAACCCTCCGCACGCACCTACCCGTGCTGCAGGAAGTACCGGAAAAGCGCATAACAGGATGTAGGGATTTGCAGGATAGACAGGATAAAAATGCAGTACAGGATTTAAGGATGGGGAAAAATAGACAGGATTCAAAAAAAAGTAGCTTACTTACCTTGTTTGATAAGGTATCAGAGCAGGATTTATCTCAAAACCAATCCAATAATCCTGTCGTTCCTGACAATCCCCTAAATCCTGTTAAAGACTGTTTTCCCAACCACACCCTCATCGAAGGCGACAACCTCCATGCCCTTACAGCCCTGACGTTTACACACGAAGGCCGCATTGATGTCATTTACATTGACCCACCCTACAACACTGGTAACAAAGATTTTAAGTATAACGATAGTTTTGTGGACCGTGAAGACTCCTACCGCCACTCCAAATGGCTGAGTTTTATGGACAAACGCCTACGCATTGCCAAACGACTATTGAGCGACAAAGGCGTGATTTTTATCTCCATTGACGACAACGAACAAGCCCAACTCAAAATGCTTTGTGATGAGGTGTTTGGGGAGGGAAATTTTGTAGGAAATGTCATTTGGAAAAATGTTACAGATAATAATCCTACAAATATAGCTGTCGAACATGAATACATTTACTGTTATGCAAGGCAGAAGAGTTTAATTGATAAATTTTGGAAATCATCACGAAGTCATGCAAAAGAGGTTTTATTAGAAATAGAGAAAAAACTTTTAGAGCAATATGAAAATACAATTTTTTTAGAGGCTGAATACAAATTGTGGTTTAAAGAAAATAAAAAGTTTTTAGGGGAATTAGATAGGTATAAATACATAGATAGAGGTGGTATTTATACTGGCAGCCAAAGCGTTCATAACCCTGGAAAGGAAGGTTATAGATATGATATTATTCATCCTATTTCACATAAACCTTGTAAACAACCACTTATGGGATATAGGTTTCCAGAAAGCTCAATGGTGAAATTAATTGAAGAAGGTAAAATTCTGTTTGGAGAAGACCATAATAAGTTAGTTGAAATTAAAGTTTATGCAAAAGATTATCTTTCAAAATTTTCAAGTCTTATTGAGTTGGATGGTAGGTTGGGAGCGAATGAACTTCGAGAAATATTCCATGAATCTACAAAAGTCTTCAATAATCCTAAGCCTGTCACATTAGTTTCTGATATTCTAAGCTTTTCGTCAAATACTGACTCCACCATCCTCGATTTTTTCGCAGGCAGTGGCACAACGCTTCATGCCACGATGGCCCTCAATGCCGAAGATGGCGGCAGCAGGCAATGTATATTGGTTACGAATAATGAAAATAATATCTGCGAAGAAGTCACCTACGAGCGTAATAAGCGAGTAATAGAGGGCTACTACAAAGGCAACTCCCTCCCTACTGGGGAGGGTCGGGGTGGGGTTTTTGTGCCAGGGCTTTCGGGCAATAATTTGCGGTATTATCGCACCGCCACCGTAGAGCGTGAGCCAAGCCTACGCAACAAACGCCAGCTAACAAGGCTGGCTACCGAGCTGCTTTGTATCAAAGAAGATTGTTATACGCCCCGTGCCACTACCGATACCGCCCTGCAAGCATTTGAAGAACAAAACAAAAGGCTACTATTGGTCTATGATGATGCCATGATAGATGAAGCCCTTGAATATCTGAAAACATGGCTGAGCGAAACTACCATCGAAAGTCCCATCAAGGTCTATGTATTCAGTAATGGGCAGTACCCCTACACCGAAGATTTTGAAGAAGTGCTACCGCACATCACGCTCTGTGCCTTGCCCGATGCCATCTATAAAGCCTATCAGCACGTGCTACCTAAGCGAGAACGTAAGAATATGATGGTCTTGGAGGAGGAAACGTCAGAAAGTTTGCCCGAATAAAACAACAATAAAACGATGGATTTACAGAATACAGCTTTAATCGGGCAAATAAAAAGCATCATATATGCAGCACAAGAGCGAGCCATCAGAGCCGTTGACCATGAGCGAACCCTCATGTATTGGCACATTGGCAAGCACATTGTTGAAGAAGAACAACAAGGCAAAGCCCGAGCCGAGTATGGTAAATATCTGATAAAATACTTAGCCACTCAACTCGAACCCGAGTTTGGTAGTGGATTTGGCATAAGACAATTGGAGATTATTCGTCAATTCTATAAGACCTTTCCAATTGCGAACGCACTGCGTTCGCAATTGAACTGGACTCAATATCGCTTGCTCACACGCATCGAAGACCATGATAAAAGAGCGTTTTATATTGCCGAAAGTATCAAAAATGCGTGGACAGCAAGGCAAATGGAACGCCAAATCAATAGTCTCTTGTACGAACGATTATTGATGAGCAACGACAAAGAAAGTGTGTTGGCAGTAGCCAAAGGTGAGCAACAACCAAGCGAAGTAAAAGAAATAATAAAAGACCCGATGGTGTTGGAGTTTTTGGGACTAACAAGAGAAAGTAGTTATTACGAAAAAGATTTAGAGCAAGCCATCATCACGCATTTACAAGAGTTTTTGTTGGAAATGGGCAACGGGTTGAGCGGTCGGCGTTCCGATTTGTGGCACGTCAAAAACGGATTTTGCTCGAAGATGATGAGTTTTTTGTAGATCTGGTGTTTTATAATCGGCTTTTGCAGTGCTTTGTGGTTATCGAAATCAAAACCCACAAACTGACCCATCAAGATGTTGGTCAGTTGCAGATGTACGTCAATTATTATGACCGTGTAGAAAAACTCCCTCACGAAAATCCAACGATTGGTATCCTGCTCTGTACCGATAAAAATGATACGTTGGTAAAATTTAGTTTGCCCGAAGGCGAAAAAAACATAGTTGCCAGCAAATATGAATTGTATTTGCCAACCGAACAACAACTCATAGAAGCTGTAAAAAGCGAGATTCAAAACGCTGAAAGATGATTCATTTAAAAAAATACCAAGAAGAAGCCGTAAACGACCTAACGGCCAAGACGTACAAGTTGCTCAAGAATCCGAAAGCAAGGCAGTCGTTGGTTTTTAAAGCTCCAACGGGTGCAGGCAAAACCGTGATGATGGGTGCGTATCTCAATAAACTTTGTGAAGAGCTGCCCGACAAATTAGACCTCGAAAAACGCAAGGCAACCTTCATCTGGATTGCCCCAAACAAACTATACATACAAAGTTATAAAGCCCTCAAAGGATATTTTGAAGAATTGCGCTCGCTGAAACCTGTCTTTTTTGAAGACCACTGGCACGCCCTCCAACCCAACGAGATTTTGTTTGTAAACTGGTGAGTATCACAAAGAAAAAAATTTGATGGTGCGTGAAAACGAGCAAGGACGCACCCTGTATAATTATGTCAACCAAGCACGCCTTGATGATACCGAGATTATTGTAATCATTGATGAAGAACACCTATTTGCCAGTCCCAAAACTGCCAAACGAGCAGCCGAAGTATTACAGAAAATATACCCAAAGATTGAGATTCGGGTATCGGCAACGCCCGTAACCAATAGCGATTATAAAACAATCGTTGAGCGGCAAGAGGTAATTGACGAAGAAATGATAAAAGAGGGGATTTTGCTAAACCCTAAAATTGATAAACATGAACAAAAATCGGGTGAGTCAGCCGACCAAACCTTGATAGACATAGCCCTCGAAAAACGCCAAGAATTAGCCGATGAATATAAGCAGTTAGGTATCAACATCAACCCTTTGTTATTGATACAGCTACCCAACGACACCAACGAAGACCTCACAACTGATGATAAAAAATACATTGATGCCGTTATTTTTCATCTCGAAAACGCCCACGGAATCAGTGTAAACAATCATCGCTTGGCAATATGGCTATCGGGCAAGCGAGAAAATGTTGATGGCATTGAAATCCTCGATAGCATGGTTGATGTACTATTGTTCAAACAAGCCATCGCTCTGGGCTGGGACTTGCCCTGTTCGGCAAGCCATTATTATTCAGGAGTTGAAGAGTACCATTGCAGTTTATATTCAAAACCGTCGGACGTATTTTTGCAGACAAGTGCTGCAACAAAAGTTATCACTCCTAACGCCATGCTCAATCAGGCTGGCCATTTACCAACCAGCAAAGACAGATGATTGAGGTCAGAAAGACATGACATATATCAGCCTCAATCGGGTGCAAGAAATAACATTATGCCCCCATTGAGCTAAACTCCACCTTTACTGTATCATCCGATTGTTTCGCAACCGCCTGGGTTCAAAGTTCAGAATCGCCCTGTATCAAACTGCTGAAGAATTATGGAATGTAAGCCGAGAGTTTCGAGGAGAGGATATTTTCGAGTTTAATCCGAATTGTTTACGACAAAGACTGATAGCCCTGGAAGTGCAGCAAAACAGATAGCACACCTGAAATGTCAATCTTACTGGTGATACACAGAGGCCGAAAGCAACAGCGCCAGATTTGCCAAAACCATGGGACCAACAAGCTGCGCCCATCTATTTTAATAACATCGGGCTGGCCTTGGTTCTGTTGATTCTAGAAGTGCCAGTCCTCGAGTTTACCGTTACGATGGAGGAACATCTGGTTAGCGAGAATGACACCAAGATAGTGTTTATATGCCCAAAATCAATGCCCTTTGTAGAATTGATAGCAAAGGCGTTGGAGTTGTACACCCAAATGCTGGAAGAAAAGGCCAAAGCTCAAAAGACATTCAAACTTACACTCGTAAAAGCAATTACTTTCAACGTGAGGTATAACGAAACCACAAGAGAAAAGCTCCAAGAAATTCATATTTTAGAACCCTATTACGAATCAGTCAAGGCATCAAAACCCGAAAAAAGTTTTGCAAAGTTTTTAGAAGCCAACCAAGAACATATCGAATGGTATACAAAACGGCGAAAGTGCCAAAGAACATTTTGCAATTCCATACATAAACTATTTAGGAAAGGAAAGCTTGTTCTATGTTGATTTTGTGATTTTTACAAAAAGCAAGGTAACTTGTTTGTTTGATACAAAAACCGCAGGTAGTGATGCCGCCAATGCTCACCTCAAACACAATGCTTTGATTGATTACATTGCAGCCCGTAACGCCAAAGGCAAAAAAACAATTGGGGGGATTATTATTGGCAACGAACTAAATGGTACTTGGCGATACTGCCAAAACAAAATTGAAAATACTGTTGATAAAACTGGCTGGGATTTCTTCAACCCCGCAAATTTTTAAGTTTTAGGAAAGAAAATTTATATTTGTCTAAAAAAGACTGATAATGAACAGCTTAGATCAAGTACAGTCAAAATTAAAAAGTATTCATCCTTCATTAATGCAACGCTACCCAATCAAGCGTTTGGCATTATTTGGGTCTATTGTACGCAATGAACAAACGCCCGATAGTGATGTTGATATTATGGTAGAGTTTTCGAGACCCGTTGGATTTCAGTTCTTTGAACTCGCCAACGAGTTAGAAAACTGCTTGAAATGCCATGTAGATTTAGTTTCTCGAAATGGCATAAAGCCCGCTTATTATGCAGAAATTCAAAATGAATTAGTAGATGTCTAAGCGAAATAACACACTCTTATTGGTAGATATACTAACTGCTATCGACAAAATTCAAACCTACACCGAAGGGCTTGACTTTGAGTCGTTCATGGCAGATAACCGTACTATTGATGCCGTAGAACGCAATTTTGAAATAATTGGCGAGGCAGCCAACCAATTAACTCCCGATTTTAGAGAAGCAACTCCACATATCATGTGGCACGGTATCATCAGTTTTCGAAATAGACTCATACATGGCTACTTTGGGGTAGATTATCAGATTTTATGGTATTTACTTCAAAATGAATTGCCACAGCTAAAAAGTGATTTAGAAAAGATTTCATAGCACTCCAACTCCGCTTATTATGAAGCAACATTCAATCAACGATAGCGTTATCAAAGATTTGTTTGGTGTATTAGGCAAAGACTTTTAAGAAATCAAAGAAGCAATCTCTGGGCTTCAAAAGAGGGAATGAATCATCAAAAATCCGATGTCGTTTTCGTTAGGAATGGGCAAAAAGTACAAGAAGATTCCAACCCGTCGGGTTTTGCGTAAGTCCTACAAGTAGGAAAACAAGTTGTGGATAGCAAAGGTGTTTTTTCTTAAAATGATTTCCCAAATCCAGGGTCAGAAAAACGATAGTCTTTGACAAACTGCTCGTCGGAGAGGGTCTTGAGAAAAGCAATGAGTTTTTGTTTTTCGTCGGCAGTGAGAGGGATTCCTAATGTATTGTTTTGCTGCAAGAGCGGGTCGAGCGTAGGCGATTGTTTTATATTTTGGGCGTAATGGTCAAGTACTTGGTCGAGGGTGGCAAATCGCCCGTCGTGCATATAAGGGGCAGTGTAGCCTACATTTCGCAGACTTGGCACTTTAAATTTGTACTGGTCAAGGGGATTTTGGGTAATTCTGAAACGTCCTTGGTCGGTGGAGCGAGACATGTCTAAGCCATTGTTTCGGAACGAATGATCCGTAAAAAGCTCTCCTGCGTGGCAGTTACCGCATTTTTGTTTGAATAGTATTAGCCCTTCTTTTTCAGTGGCGGTGATGGCGTTCGTCGTGCCCCTCAAAAATAGGTCGTAGCGCGAATTGTTCGACACCAAAAGCAGCATAAACTGTGAAAGTGCTTTGGTAAAACGCTCGGTGGTGATTTCGGTTGTTCCGAACGCCTTTTTAAACAATTCAGGGTAATTTGGATTCTTGCTATTGCGCAGTTTCTGCAAAACATTGGGGAGTTTTTCGTCCATTTCTACGGGGTTTTCGATGGGAGCAATCGGAAACATATCCAACTGATGTACCCCTCCGTCCCAGAAAAATTCCTTTTCCCACCCCATATTTTGAATGGCGGGGGCGTTTCTCATTCCAATTTTATCGTCAATGCCGTGGCTTAAATCATGGCCATGGTGCGTGAAGGCTGCTGCTTGTTGGTGACAAGTTCCGCAGGCAATGGTGCCATTTCGGGACAAAATGCCGTCATAAAAAAGGGAGCGACCGAGCTGAAAGCCATCGTAAGTAAGCGGATTTGAGCTTAAATCATACACCATCGCGGGGAAATAACTGGGTGT
>JBGAUP010000189.1:0-12163 GCA_044228585.1 Runella sp.
TAGGGCTTGTCGGCAAAGTCTTGAAAGAGGTTTTTGATAAAATTGGGGTCGCCAGAACCCCAAGAAACCCCACCCCAACCCTCCCCAGTAGGGAGGGGGTTCGTTGTTTGGGGGCTTCCCATCCAGCCTTTTTTCTGCAAAAAGTACAAGAAAACGATACGTCCGAGGAGTTTTTTGGCAAAGTCGCGGATGGGTTTTTCGGCTTTCTCAACGATAACCTGCTCATTATCAATAAGTAGCTTACGGTATTCGGGTCTGCTGTTGAGGTATTGCCAAAAACGCTCGTATTGCTCTTTGTAACCCTTAAAAAAGTCTTTGTTGAGTTTTTCGACCGAGAAGGCGTTGGTGACGGCCCCCACTCCCCCGAAGGGGGCTTCATTTTTCAATAATAATAATCGTCGGGCGGCAGTGGTGCAAGATTCGTTTGGGCCGAGCAAGAAGCTATACCGTTTGGGGGCGGTTTGGGTGGTGATGAGTTCGCCTTCATCGTTGAACGTGCTGCTTTTTGAGATAAACGAAAAGCGGTAGTCTTTTTGCCCTTCGGCATGAAAAAGCACCAAAAGCCCTTGAAACTGCCCAAAATCAATGAGTTTGGCGGCCAAATTGCGCAGTTCTACCCGATTGCGGGCAATCACTTTGTTGTCGGTGAGTTGTACATCAACGAGAGCCAATCGTTTTTCGTCGGCAAGGGTAACCACGCCAAACTGAAAGGCTTTTTGCACAAAGTCCACGCCCTCAAACAATGGCTGATAAGCCGAGGGCAGAAAAAAATCGGAACGAGTAAAAATGACTCGTAATATCTCCTGCCAAGTAGCCAAGCTGTAGGGCTGCTGCAAGGTTTGTTTGAGTTCTTGTTCGGTCATGTCAGGGTTTCTTTTCAGTTTTTTTATTTTAGAAAAAAGAAATAAAATCAATAACTATCTAAATATCAATTGTTTACACTTTTTCTTTTTTCATTTATTTTTCATTTCTTTTTTTTTTTGCCAGTTCGTATTTACGATACGTTTTACCGCCAGCATATTCTAATTCACCCTCTTCTACCAATTTATACACGGCTTTTTGAATATCCTTTCGGTCAATTTCTTCAAATCGTTGGTGAATATCTTCGATGCTACTTTGGGGTCTGAGGCGTAATTCTTCAATGATTAGGGCTTTGAGGCGGTGCGGTTCTATGACTTTCAGACTGGCTTTGATATTAAGTTTAGCATTGGCCACCAATTGGGGATTGATGAGGTACTCTGTGCCTTTTTTAAGGCCACGGCTGATGAGCAAGCCTTGTTCGGTTAAGCGACTTACATAACTTCTGAGGCGTTCTTCTTCGGGTAATTGTAGCTGCTTGTAGAGTTGAGTAGCCAAGACTTTTTGCCATCTCGACACAATACCCAATGCGATAAACTCACGTTGCGATAGTTGATAGTGATTCGACACGTATTCGAGTAGCGCAATGCTTGATTCGTCCAGAATTTTAGATTCCTGTACCACTTTGACACTGTCAAAGTCGGCCTCTACAATTGGAAAAGGTTTGGCATTTCGGCTGCTGATTTCGTATAGTAAATCAAAGCCTGAGCCTTCGCCTTCCATCAGGTTGAGGTCGTGAAAAATTTTGATGAGGTGAGGATTCCGTCGGGCGGTTTTGTGCAGGATATTGTCTTTGGAAATACCCATCAATAGCCCTCCTGGATTTTTGATTTCCAGTCTATCCACATACACCCTGATAAAAATATCGCCCGATATGGTGTAGCTTTTGTGTGCAAAGGCATTGATGAGTAGCTCTCTGATGACCCGTTCGTCATAAAACCGAATGGGTTTGCGCTGGAAAAGCCCGTCTTTGAACTCATGGTAATAGGTAAGTTCGATGGCTTCTTTTTCGATTTCTTGTAATAGTTCTTTGGGATTGAGTGCGTAATCGTGCCAATCTAATTTGCGTACTTTTTCTTCTAAGTCGTTGTAAACCAAATACTGTATCGTGAGCGGATACGCCAATCGACTGCGTTGGGAGGCATTGCCAAGCCACAAAACACCCAAGTTTGTTAGTTGCTCGTTGTTGATGAGGTTGTAATGCTCGGCGATTTCGACATCACTTCTTTGTTTTATGCTCTCCTTTACCCTTGGCGACTGTCTAATCTCGTTGGCAAATTTTGTAAGATGTTGGGCAGGAATGTCATTTAACCAAACGTTTCGCAATTGTAGTTCCCACTGAAAAGCATCTTTTTCGGCGGCTATCCTTACGAGGTCTTCGCTACGGGCCGCGTGGCATTGGTCACCTACCCTCAGGTAAATTTTGCCATCGTTGGTGGTGGCAATGGTTTTAGAAGACGGCAAAATAGTAAGTTCAAAATACTGCCCTCCGTTAGGATGCGTCAGTACGTCGCTCGCCGTTAAACCCACATTAAAAGAAAGAGAGCGAATTCGGGTGAGGGTTTTGTTGATATCTTCGATGCTGATGGTTTGTTCACTCGGTGGCATCTTATTCACATCTTCTATGCCAATAATGAGTTTTCCGCCTTGCGCATTGGCAAAACAAACCGCCGCTTGTGCCAAGTCTTTGAAACCGCTCTCGCCTTTCTGAATAATACGAATGCTTTTATAGTCAATATGTTGTGATTCGGGTGTCATGCGTTGAAACTTTCAGAAATGATGATTTTAGGAATAAGGTCTTTGGGGGTGGTTTTGGTTTTTGACGTCGGGTTTTGTCGGGTCTGTAAGTTGTAACTATGCAAGATTTTGAGCAATTCGTCGAGCAAAACCGATAGTTTCAATTTGGCTGTTTTCTGGTTTTTCTGCAATTTGTTGATGTCGCGTTGGAGATTTTGATACCAACCTTTTTGCAGGGCTTCTTTGGCCAGCAGTATCAAGGTATTTTCGTCTTGGCCCAAGTGCGGCACGTTCAAAAAGCCATTCAAGTACTCTTGGGCTTTCTTTTCGTTGGGGCCTGGGGTGGTGTCTATTTTGTGTTCAGCCCCTGCTTCTTTTTCAATATCCGCCTGAAACTGCCCGATGGCGGTTTGTACCTGTTCGTGGTGGGTAGGGTGCAGCGAAATGGCCTTTTCAGACTCGGTAGCTTGAAATTTTTTGACGGCTTCTAAAAAAGACAGGGGCAACACCTCGCCGTTGGACTTCACATAAAAAAAGGCGTCGCGCTTGTGGTTTCTGATGAAGCTGATGGTTTCGTTGCGTTGGGTCTTGTCTTTGCGACCCACGCGTGCCCGCAGCGGCATTTGCTGAATCTTGCGGAAATAGTCGGGGTCTTTTTCTTTCAATTCTCTGATTTTCATCAAGTATTCCAACTTCTCATCTTTTTCTTCGTCGGGGTCTTTGTCAAAAAGTCCGAAGGTTTCGGGGGTTTCGTCAGGGCTGTAAATCTGGCTATCCTCGCCGAGGGCGGCGTGGAAGGCTTGCAGTTTCATCAGGGCTTTTTTCTGTAGCTCAATGTCGTTGTCCACCTGCGCCGTTGGGAAAAAGTTAAAGACGTGTACTTCTTTGGCCACCGACCCAATGCGATTGACCCGCCCAATGCGCTGCATGAGTCGGGTGGAGTTCCAGGGCGTATCATAATTGACAATCACGTTGGCACGGTGCAGGTTTACGCCTTCGGCCAACACTTCGGTTGAGATAACGACTTGATAATCGTCCCGTTTGATACCCGTAGAATTGGCATCAAAATTCTCACGAATGATGGGCATACGGTCTTTGCGGGTGTGGCTGTCCACGGTCAAGATTTTTTGCTCAATAAACTGCGGGAGTTTTTTGGCCAAATAGTCGGTGGTTTCTTTGCTTTCAGAAAACACGACCAACTTTTTCTCGTGGTTGATGTCGGTAAACAAGCGGTTTTTGAGGTATTCCACAAAGGTGTCGAGTTTGGGGTCTTTGTCACCTATGGCGTTCCAGAGTGCTACTAATTTGGCCAGTATTTCTTGGTCTTGTTGGAGGCCACTTTCAAAACCTACTTCAAAATCATCGGGAGCGCAAATTTCGATGGTAGGGTCGTCGGGTTGCCGTTCCAATACCAAATCTAAGAGTTCGTCTTCTTTGCCGTCGTTGATGTACTCGCTCACGGGGAGGTTGGGGGCAATGAAAATGCGGCCTTGCTCAAACATGGTCATCATGGCCTGATTGGCCTGCAAAAACCGTCCCAATGACGCCTTGAAAGCATGAAAGCTGCTGTCAATGCGTTTGACGAGCATGGTTTTCATGATTTTGGCCAACTGCGTGGCTATCATATCGGCTTTTTGATACTTTGCTTTTTTGTTCGGTTTCAAAAAACCAATGGCCCGATAGCGGTTGTAGGTAAGTCCCAAAGTGGGGTGGGTGAGCAAGTAAATGGTTTGGTCGTAAAGGCTTTCGAGTGGTGGGTCTAATTGGTAAAAAATCTTTTCGGGGCCTTTGACATCGGGAAAACGGATGCCTTGCGCCTCTAAATCCAGTGAATATTGGTCGTGAATTTGCAAGTCGGTACGGGTACGTCGCACGGTCAGGGGTTCGATGACTTTACTGCGGATTTCGGTATAAATGCGCTTTACTTCGGCCAAGGACTTGGACAAATCGGTCTCATTTTTGGCCTTTCGGTAAGCGTCAATTTGTTGACGAAAGAAGTGCTGCAAGTTGCCCACTTCGAGGGTAGAATCTTTGCTGTCTTGAAACAAATACACCAAACTCGCCACGTCTTCGGGGCGGTTGTTGAGCGGCGTAGCCGATACAAGCATCACTTTCTTTTGGGTACTCGACCCGTCGGGCAACACCCTACGGGCGGGCGATTTGCAGATTTTTTGCAGGTCGTTGTAGGCCGTAGAAGCATCTGACCGAAACTTGTGGGCCTCGTCCACAATCACCAAATCGTATTTTTCGGGATTGCGTACTTTGTGCAAGCTGCCGTTGGTGATAATTTCGTAACCCTCAAAGCTGAATTTTTCGAGGGTTTCTTCCCAGTTGCCTTTAAGGGCGGGCGGTACTACAATCAACGTACGCGAACGGTGGTCGGGGAAACCATTTTTGAAAAAAAATTTTTTGGCAATGAGCGTAGCGACAATCGTTTTTCCCAAACCCACCACGTCGGACAAGAAAAAGCCTCCGTGTTTGTCCATTTTGTTGAAGCCATCATTGACGGCATCGGTTTGATACGAAAGGCGTTTGAAACCTTTGGGCAAATCCCCCGCGGAGTTGGGGTCAAAGTCAATGCTTTTACCGAAATATTCAATCAAAAACTTGAGATAAACTTCGTAGGGCGTAAAGGTATCGTTGAGGTAGGTTTGTTGTTTGAGTTTGTCCACAAACGCTTCGCTGACGGGGACACCTTCTACCCAGAGTTTCTCAAAGGTTTCGGTGGCAAATTCAATATCGGTATCGTCGCGGAGTTCGACATTAAACTCAAAATTACGTTGCAGACCTGCATCGGTGAGGTTGCTCGACCCCGTAATGACCGACCCATAGCCGTGGGTGTGCTTGGTTTGCTCTCTGAAAATGTAGATTTTGGCGTGAATGTTTTGTTTGGGGTGTACCCTGATTTGCAGTTTTCCCGTCGCCAAATCGTTGATGAACTGTAACATGCCCTCTTCAATGGTTTTGGAATAGGCAGCTTGCTGGATGTTATCTTTCAATGATTCAAAAAACTGTTCTTGCGACAGATGGGCGTCGGCCTCGAAAATGACCCCATTCTTCTGGGCTTCGAGTACCAAAACATCAATATTGATACCGACTAAAATTCTGATTTCTTGCGCTTTTTCAATAAAAGGACGTATTCTAAAATAGCCCGAAGCCCGAAAATAACCCACGAGGGCATCAAAAAAGTGAACGTTTTTAAATTGAAAAACTCCTTCTATTTTTTGCAGAAGAGTGTTATCGGTTTCGTTGGTGAAGAATTTGGTGGACATAAATAACCGTACTTTAGAATGTCCACAAATTAAGAGAAAAATTAGGGCTGTTGTTAGTTGGGTCCTAAAAATGTATGCCGTGAAGGAAATGCAGAAGGGAAATATATAAGTGCGTTGTAAACGCAATTTCCGCTCGTTCGCGTTATAAACGCAAACGAGCGAATGATTTTTTACTCTTCCGACTTATTTTTAAGACTCATCAACAAAGCATACGCTCCTTTTACCACAAAGTTTTGATTGGTTTTATCAGGGTTAATCAGTTCGGTAAAACCATTTTCAGTGTTGCCAATTTGTACTTCTTTCATCTCAAATTCATTGGCAGTCTTTTTGATAAACGCATAATGCTTGCCCTCGTAGCGCACGATGGCGTCTTCGGGCAATACATACGCGCTGCTGTTTTTGACTTCTACTTCGGCATTCATGTACGTGCCCGGAATGAGGGCTTTGTCGTAGTTTTTGAAATGGCATTGCACTTCACTGACACGGTCGGCGGTGAGGTCTTTGCCAATCATAATGATTTCGGAAACGTACTTTTTATCGGGGCGATTGTTGGTGAACGTCATGATTTTTTGTCCGATAAAGAGCTTATCTACGTCTTTTTCAAACACTTTCAACGCCAAGTGAATATCGGTCGGATTGATGAGTTCAAACATGACTTCGGTGGGTGAGACGTACCTGCCGATGTTGCTGTTGATTTTGGAAACGTAGCCGCTGATGGGTGAATAGACGTTGACAGTTCGCGAAATATTGTCTTCGGTCAATTTCGTTGGATTGATGCCCACCAATTTCAATTTTTCGGCCAACGCACTCAACAATACCCGCTGTCCTCTAAACTCCGCTTCCGATTGCTGATAGACCTTATCGCTGCTGGCTTTACTTTGATTGAGGTCTTTTTGGCGTAGGTACTCGTTTTCTAAGAAGTTGATTTTGGATTTGGCGGTCAAATAATCTTGCTGCAACTGAATGTATTGTTGGTCTTCCATCACGGCCAAAAGTTGCCCTTTGCGCACGTTCATGCCCACCAACAAATCTGTATTTTTCAAGTAACCGCCCATCGGCACGCTGATGGAAACCACGTTTTGCGGCGGCACTTCTATCTTTCCGTTGACTTTCAGCACCGACGAGATTTGTTTTTGCTCCAAACTCCCCGTCACAATTCCCGCGTTTTTGATTTGAACATCAGTGAGTTGGATGATGTTTTCCTTGACTGGGGCCGTAGCCGTTTGTTCTTCGGTGGTTTTGCTGCCGCAGGCGGTCAGTAAACCAAGTAAAGTAATGAATATGAGTGTATTTTTCATGGGGATTGTCTATTTGTTGTTGAAATAATTGAGTTGAATAACGGCCTCGTTCAGGTTCCGAACCGCCTCTACATAGTCGTTTCGGACGGTGGTAGCTTGGTTCACCAATTGCACCCATTCGAGGTAATTGATGTTTCCCGCAAACAACTGTTGATTGGCCGTGGTCGTAATCAAACGGGCATTGGCCAAGGCCGTATTTTCAAAATAAGCGACCGTTTTCGCAAACTTATCATATTGATTTTGAGCTGTTTTATACTCCGTGTCCAATGATTGTAAACCCACAGAATAATTACTTTCGGCCACAAGTTGAAGCACTTTGGCACTGTTGATTTGGGCTTTTTGAGCTGCTGCAAAAATGGGAATCCCAACGCCCAATTGCACCGACTGAAATCGGTGAATGCCCGAATAGGTTTTATTGTCGGCCCCCACGCCCCGAATACTGCCATTGTTGTACATCAACGAAAGGTTGGGAAGCAATCGTGCTTTTTCGACCTCCACAGCGGCAGCGGCAATGGCTTGTTGTTGTTTCAGCAATTGTAGGAATGGATGCTCATTCAACGGAAAATCCGCCATCGTTTTGGTGAGTTTGAAGTTGTTGGCAGAAGGGATAAAAACGGTGGAGGTATTGAGCAACAACTGAAATTGCAATTGCGTCACCTCAATATCTTGCAAAAGCTGATTGAGTTGCGTCGTAATTTGTCCTAATTGGGTTTCGGCAGTGGCTTTTTCCAACACGTTACTTTCGCCTTTCGACAAACGCAACTCGGCTCTTTTGAAAAAATCGGTGTAAAGCGTGTCGGCAAATTGCAGCAATTGGCGTTTTTGTTGCAAGTACAGCAGGTTGTAAAAGACTTGTGTCACCTGTTTTTTCAGCAAAACTTCCCGTACGTTGACCGCCAAAAGGCTTCGCTTCCATTCTTCGTCCAACAGATTTTTTTGCGTGGCATAAACTTTCGGAAAACTGAACGCTTGCCCCATGCCGATTTTTGAGTCCACATACGCACTGTTGATTTGCCCGATTTCGGCGGTGGCATTGGCTTGTGGCAAACTCTTGGCCGTTTTTGTCAATGCTTGTTGGTAAGTCGAAATCAGCTTTTCGTTTTTTACCAACAGGTTGTTTTTCAGGGCGGTATCAATGGCCGCTTGCAAGGTGATGGGCGTTTGGGCCTGGGCATGATTGCCCCAAAATGAGCATCCTAAAAGCAGAAGGATTGTGGCCGTTGTTATTTTAGGAGGTTTTACCCCTACTTTTTCAAACACCATGTACAAAACGGGCAGCACAAACAAGGTCAGAAAAGTAGCAATCAACAGTCCGCCAATGACCACCGTGGCCAACGGGCGTTGCACTTCGGCCCCTGCGCCATTGCTGATGGCCATGGGTAAAAAGCCCAATGAAGCCACAAAAGCCGTCATCAAAACGGGGCGAAGGCGTACTTTTGTTCCATTCAAGATAATGCTTTTTGTGTTATCCAATCCGCTCGCTTTGAGACGGTTAAACTCCGCAATCAGCACGATTCCGTTCAAGACAGCCACGCCAAACAGCGCGATGAATCCCACGCCCGCGCTGATGCTGAACGGCATCCCGCGTAAGGCTAAAAACAAAATACCCCCAATGGCCGACAACGGAATGGCCGAATAAATCAGCAAGCCCTGTTTGACCGAATTGAAGGCAAAAAAGAGCAGCAAAAATATCAGAATTAGCGACACTGGCACGGCAATCATCAGACGTGCTTTGGCGGCGTTGAGGTTTTCAAATGCCCCACCGTAGGTCACGTAATAGCCCGCAGGAAAGCGAATTTGCTTATCTACTTTGGCTTGTAATTCGGTCACTATCGTCTGTACATCGCGGCCACGAACGTTGAACCCTACCACAATTCGGCGTTTGGCATCTTCGCGTTGGATTTGGTTGGGGCCTTCTTTGATTTGAACGTCGGCCAATTGATACAGTGGGATTTGTGTGCCCTGCGGCGTAGGAATCAGCAGGTTTTGAACGGCAGTCACGTCCTTTTTTTGCTCACCGCCGAGGCGTACCACCAAATCGAAGCGTTTTTCACCTTCAAACACCATTCCGCTGCTTTGTCCAGCAAAGGCCGTATTGACCACTCGGTTGATGTCGGCTATGTTGAGATTGTATTGGGCAATGGCATTTCGGTTGTACTGAATAATGATTTGCGGCATTCCCGAAACCGACTCCACGTACAGGTTTTTTGCCCCTTCCACCGTGTTGATGAGGCCGCCCAGTTGATGAGCGTAAGCCGCCAGAGTGTCTAAATCTTCCCCAAAAATCTTACAAACTACGTCTTGGCGTGCGCCCGTCATCAACTCATTGAAACGCATCTGAACAGGGTATTGAAAACCCGCCGTCACGCCTGGGATTTCGGCCAAGGCCGTTCCCATTTTTTCGGCCAATTCATTAAAGGTTTTGGCCGAAGTCCATTCGGTTTTGTCCTTCAAAATCACCATCATATCGCTGGCCTCCATCGGCATGGGGTCGGTGGGGACTTCGCCGCTGCCTATTTTGGTCACCACTTTTTCCACCTCGGGAAAACGACTTTTGAGAATGTGGGCGGCTTTTTGGGTATTGGCAATGGTCGTCGTCAAATTACTGCCCGTTAGCACCCGCGTGTCCACGGCAAAATCGCCTTCTTCTAAGGCAGGAATGAATTCTCCACCCAAAGTTGAAAACACAAAAAGGGCAATAGCAAAAAGCGAGAGCGTAGCGGTTAAAACCGTTTTGGGGAAATCAACGACTTTGTTCAAAGCGTTTTGATAGGCATTTTCTATTTTGGCCATGAGCCGGTCGGAGAAATTGAGGTCGTGTTTGATTTTTTTACTCAAAAACACCGAACTCATCATCGGAATGTAAGTCAGCGACAATATAAACGCCCCCAACAACGCAAACGCCACCGTCTGCGCCATGGGTTTAAACATTTTTCCTTCGATACCTTGCAACGTAAAAATGGGCAGATACACCACCAGAATAATCACCTGACCAAACACGGCACTGTTCATCATCTTACCCGCGGATTGGTTCACTTCTGAATCCATCTGCGATTGACTAAGGTGCGCAATACCACTAAACTTCTTGTTGTGAGACAGTTGGTGCATAACGGCCTCGACAATAATCACGGCTCCATCCACAATCAACCCAAAATCGAGCGCTCCCAAGCTCATCAAATTGCCGCTGACGCCGAAGAGATTCATCATGATAATAGCAAACAACATCGCCAACGGAATGACCGATGCTACCAAAAGCCCCGCTCGAAAATTTCCCAGAAACAGCACCAACACAAAAATCACAATCAATGCCCCTTCCAACAGGTTTTTTTCTACGGTTCCGATGGCATTATTCACCATTTTGGTTCTATCCAAAAACGGCTCAATCACTACCCCTTCGGGCAGGGTTTTCTGAATTTGGGCAATACGTTCCTTTACATTCTTAATCACATCACTACTATTGGCTCCTTTCAGCATCATCACCACCGCTCCTGCTACTTCGCCTTGATCGTTGTAGGTCATGGCTCCGAAACGGGTCGCAAAACCGATTTTTACGTCGGCCACGTCGCCGATAAACAGGGGCGTTCCGCCGCTAAGGCTTTTGATGGAAATGTTTTTGATGTCGTCTATGCCACCTACTAAACCTTCGCTGCGGATGTACAAAACGGTAGAGGCTTTTTCGATGTAGGAGCCGCCCGTGTTTTGGTTGTTGTTTTCGAGGGCTTTAAACACATCGTTGATGGTGATATTGTTGGCCTGTAATTTGGCGGGGTCCACTTCGATAGAATACTGTTTGAGTTTCCCGCCAAAACTACTGACCTCGGCCACGCCCTTTACCCCCAACAATTGCCGACGAACAATCCAATCTTGAATGGTGCGAAGGTCGGTTTCGTTGTATTTGCCTTCGTAGCCATCTTTGGGACGTACCACGTATTGATAAATTTCGCCCAAACCCGTCGTAACGGGCCCTAATTCGGGGACGCCAACACCCTGTGGAATAACGGATTGTACTTTTTGTAAACGCTCAGCTACCTGCTGACGTGCCCAATAAATATCGGTGGCGTCGTCAAACACGATGGTCACGAGCGATAACCCAAATCGAGAAAAACTTCGGATTTCGTGCATTCCCGATATGTTGCTGTTGGCTTGTTCGATGGGAAACGTAATGAGACGTTCGATGTCGGTCGCCCCAAAAGATGGCGCAATGGTGATGACCTGCACCTGATTGTTGGTAATATCGGGAACGGCGTCAATGGGCAGTTTAGTGACCTCGTAAGTACCATAGCCGAGGAGCGCAATGACAAACAGCCCGACAATGAGTTTATTTTTGACGGAGAACGCAATGATGGAATTTAGCATAAAAATGAGATTTAATGAAACAACAGAACACCCTCATCGAAACCAATGAAGGATGGAAAGTGAGCCAAATAGCTCGCTCAGAAGTGATTCATTAAACGAATTGGGGAGGCTGCCAAATGGAGTCCAAATAGGCCGAAAGCAGATAGGAATCTGAGTAAAAAGACGTTTTTTCTTTGGGAAGAATAGTGACTTTTGGAGTCAGAGGAACAAACGTTAAAAAGAGATAAATGGGAGCCTGAAACGAACCACAGGTGTCGTGCGACTGAAAAGGGAGTTGATTATCGCGCTCAGTGTCACCGTCGTCGGCATGGTCAACCCCGTAGTGTTGATGAAGAAATTGAAAGAAAGAAATCGAAGCGTTCTTTTGCTGATGTTCTTGAAAATGCACTACCAATACAGGCAACTTTAACAACTGATTGAATTCAGTGGCCGACAACAGATAGATTGTCAGGAGAAGCCGTGAGATAAACACTTTCATAGTCATATAAGGCTAAACGCCGCCAAAGAGTTCAGGTGATTTGAGACTCCTCAATAGTAGTTGAAAAATAAAGTTGAAAAAATGACGTTGCTCAGTCGATGATTTAGAGGGTAAATAAACCCTAAAAATAGGCACTTGAATCGGGTATGTTAATCATTTTTTGC
>JBGAUP010000190.1:0-12039 GCA_044228585.1 Runella sp.
GTAGCCTTGTTGAATAAGATGTTCTGTAGCTTGATAGGCCCCTGCAAAATTGTCGGCGGTGACTTTGTGCGTGATATAATCTTGAGGAACACGGTCAAAAAATACAATGGGTAGCCCTTTTGACTGTAATTCTTTGAAGTGTTCTAAGTCATTACTTTCACCCGATAGCGATACAATGAGTCCATCTACTCTCCGCTGAGATAAATATTGTGTACTTACTAATTCTCGTTCATAAGACTCGTGATTTTGAGAAATAACCACGTGATAGCCTCGATTGTAAGCAATAGACTCCATGCCATTGATGGCTTGTGAGAAAAAATTATTGGCAATTTCTGGAATAATGATGCCAATAGAACGGCTGCGGTTTTCCTTCAAACTTAAAGCGATGGGATTAGGCCGATAGTTCATGCGTTCGGCATATTCCATGACCAATCTTTTGGTTTCGGCATTGATTTCATAGCTACCCCGCAACGCTCTCGAAACGGTCGAAGTCGAGAGGTTAAGTGCCTTAGCTATATCCTTTATGGTAATTATTTCCACGGTCGTATTATTGGTTTTGTACAATTTATGTACTTCAAGAACGGGTACGTAGTTTGCAAAGGTGAAGATACAGTTTTTTATGAATCAACTCAAATAAAATCAATACAAAGTGAAAATAATAGATTTCGGCAACGTTACCGACAACGATTGCATAAAAAAAGTCAAGAAATTATTTGTAATGTACTAAAAGAATAGATTAAACTTGATTAGTCTTTATTCTTAAATTTAGCTTAGTTACAGCACAACTTTCTAAAAAAAATTAAAATTATTATAATAGGTATTTCTGTTCAATTGGGAATACAGCAGCTACGCGAAATTTTTTTGATTGAAACCTTGTTTGTACCCGACCAAATATCGTGGGTGTACTCACACTACGACCGCGTACTCACCGGAGGGGCGATGCCCGTAAACGCAACCATTACCCTCGAAACCTACGATGCCCTCAAAGCCAATTATTTCTTGGAGCGTCGCGAGTTGGGTATCATCAATGTAGCAGGAAAAGGCTCGGTAGTGGCTGATGGACAAGTGTTTGAGCTTGATAAACTCGGCTGCTTGTACCTCGGAAAAGGAACACAACAAGTGAGCTTCCAGAGCGATAGCAGCGAAAACCCTGCCCGCTTTTTCTTGTTGTCTTCGCCTGCTCATCATACTTACCCCAATCAGGCTTTTACCAAAGAAGAAGCTTCTCCTGTGAACTTGGGTTCGCTCGAAACCTCCAATCACCGTACGATTTACAAGTACATTCACGAAGGGGGCATTCAGAGCTGTCAATTGGTGATGGGTCTAACGGTACTCCAACCTGGAAGTGTTTGGAATACCATGCCTTCGCACACGCACGACCGCCGTATGGAAGCGTATTGCTATTTCGATGTTCCCGAAAATCACGGGGTTTTGCATTTGATGGGAGAGCCTACTCAAACGCGACATTTGTGGGTGGCCAACCACCAAGCTATTCTTTCCCCACCTTGGTCTATTCACTCAGGTTGCGGTACATCGAGTTATTCTTTTATCTGGGGAATGGCAGGCGAAAACAAAGATTTTACCGATATGGACGTACTACCCATTCCTACTTTACGATAATATTTTACACCAATTAACGATTATTTTACACCAATTAACTAACCAATTTGTATGAAAAGACGATTATTCACCCTGCTACTGCTCTTGGGCTGTTTGTCGGTGGCGTGGTCACAAAACCGTCGTGTAACGGGGACAGTAACCGATGCCAACACGGGCGAAACCCTCCCAGGCGTAAGTATCTTGGTCAAAGGCTCGACCACAGGTACAACCACCAACAACGAAGGGAAGTTTACTATCAACGTTCCCGATAAAAAAGACGCCGCGTTGATTTTTAGCTTTGTAGGCTACTTGCCCGAAACAGCCGTTTTAGGAACTCGTTCGGAAGTAACCGTTTCGTTGAATCCCGACCAAAAAATGTTGGAAGAAGTCGTAGTTATTGGCTATGGCGACGCCATCAATCGCCGCGATTTAACGGGTTCGGTATCATCGGTGGGAGCAAAACAATTGAAAGACATTCCGTTGACCAACGCCGCCGAAGCCTTGACAGGACGTTTAGCAGGGGTACGTGTGACGACCTCAGAAGGTGCTCCTGGAGCCGATATTCAGATTCGGATTCGTGGGGGTGGTTCTATTACGCAAGACAACTCGCCAATTTATATTGTGGACGGGATTCAGGTCGAAAATGCGCTCAATTTCTTGTCACCGCAGGACATCGAAACCATTGACGTATTGAAGGATGCTTCTACCACTGCGATTTACGGAGCGCGTGGTGCCAACGGGGTAGTAATTATCACCACCAAATCAGGAAAAGGAGGTAAAACCAATGTCAGCTACAATGGTTCGATGGGCGTACGCGAAATCTTCAAAAAACTGGATGTAATGAGTCCCTACGATTTTGTGCGCTGGCAATACGAAAGAAGCCGTGGCAGTGTGACCGATGAACAGAGTTTCGCCAACCAGTACGGCACATGGGAAAATCTCAATCAATACAAAACCGTCACGCCCATTGACTGGCAAGAAGAAGTTTTTGGCCGTCAAGCTCAATACCAAAACCATAACCTAACGGTAAACGGAGGTAATGCCAATACCAATTATAACCTGAGTCTGACAGCCAACCGTGAGGAAGGAGTATTGTTGGAATCGGGTTTTGACCGATATTTGGCTACCTTCAAAATGGACCACAAAGCCAGTGATAAACTACGTTTAGGCTTCAACGTTCGGTATCTTAATCAAACCGTAAGTGGCGCGGGTACCACTACCAGCGGTACGAAATCAACCAACCGCCTACGCCACTCGGTTCAATATCGTCCATTGTTGGTAGCGGCTCAACCTGAGGTAGATGACTTTGACGAAAATCTCTATATTTCGTCAGGCAACTTAGTGAATCCTATCTTGATGACCCAAGCCGAATACCGTAAGTCTTATACCAAAGCCATCAACTTGAGCGGGTATGCCAGATATGCTATTTTGAAAAATTTGACGTTCAAAACGACCGTCGGTATTGATAACAATGATGGAAAAAACAATTCGTTTTGGAGCAAAATCACAGGTACAGCCCGCAATTTTGCCTCGCAGCCTGTAGCTTCTATTCTACAACAAAATGCAGTGACTATCAACAACTCTAACACTTTGCAATTCAGCAAGAAGTTTGACAATAAGCACGATGTAAACGTGATTGTGGGGCAAGAGATTTATCACAATGCTACCAAAAGTACAAGCTTTGAAACCCGTTATTTCCCAACGGATATTACCGCAGAACAAGCTTTGGCCAATATGGGCTTAGGCTCGGCCCCTTCGGGAGCGGCGCAGCCTCGCCCAAGCTCTAACGAAACGCCTCCTAATCGCCTGTTTTCGTTGTTTGGTCGGGTAAGTTATAGCTACAACGATAAATATTTGGCAACGGCCTCGTTACGTTCTGACCGTTCGACGAAATTCAAATATGCCAACGGTGCACTCGTATTCCCGTCAGGAACATTGGCATGGCGTTTTACGAAGGAAGATTTCTTGAAAGATAACAAAATCTTGACCGATGGTAAACTTCGTGTTGGCTACGGGGTAGCAGGCAATAACCGTATCGGTGATTTGCTGTACCAACAGTTGTACGGAGTAACGGGTGAATATGCCCTCAACCACACCGTCGTGCCAGGCTATGCCCCTGTGGCATTGGCCAACGAAGATTTGAAATGGGAGTCGAACGTTTCGCAAAACATTGGTCTTGATCTGTCGTTTCTGAACAACCGTTTCCAAGTAACGCTTGATGCCTACAAAAACTCAGGGAACAACCTGCTTTTGGCAGTAGCTATTCCGCCAACATCGGGCTATTCGTCGCAAATCAAAAACTTAGGCTCAACCACCAACAAAGGAATAGAGTTGCAGTTGAATGCTTATATCATCCAGAAAAAAGACCTTTCTTGGAATTCGAGCTTTAATATTTCGACTAACAAAAATACCGTAACCAGTCTCGGAACGGTTACTCAATTGACGCGTAACTCAGGTTGGCAAGGCTCTGATGGTACGGACGATTATTTGGTAAAAGTAGGTGAACCCGTAGGATTGATGTACGGCTTTGTGACGGATGGTTTTTACAAAGTAGATGATTTTACGTTCAATGCTACCACCAATACCTATACCATTAAACCTGGGATTGCCTTCAATTCGGTGTATGGAACGCCGCAACCTGGCATGTTGAAATGGAAAGACATTGACGGCGATGGTTTGATTACGGCTGACAAAGACCGTACAGTCATAGGGAACGCTAATCCTAAATTTATTGGTGGGTGGAACAACCAATTCGCCTATAAAAACTTTGATTTGAGTCTATTCCTGAACTGGGTGGTAGGCAACGACATCTACAACGCCAACAAAATCGAAATGACGGATGGAGCCTTCCCAAGTTTGAATATGTTGTCGTTTATGAAAGACCGTTGGACAAACATCAATGACCAAGGCGCGGTAGTTACAGACCCCACCGAATTGGCAAAAATCAACGCCAACGCCACCATCTGGTCGCCTGTGCGAGTTCAGCGGTATTGGCTGCACTCATGGGCGGTCGAAGATGGTTCGTTTTTGCGTGTCAATAACCTGACGTTGGGCTATTCATTGCCTGATGCGGTATTGAAAAAAATCAAGATTTCGCGTTTCAGAGCGTTTGCAACGGTGAACAACTTAGCCACCTTGACAAAATACACGGGCTATGACCCCGAAGTAAATACGCGCCGCTCCGACCCGCTCACGCAGGGTGTTGATTTTGCTGGTTATCCTCGTGCAAAAACATGGGTTTTTGGAGTGAATTTGACGTTTTAACCTCATCCCTAAATCCCTTCTCCTTACAGGAGAAAGGACTTTCAAAACATCTATAATCTCGATTCAAGATGAAAAATATATTTAAAAAAATAGCCACCTTGGGACTCCCATTTGCCATAACAATGACGATGGTAACGGGATGCAAAGAATTCTTGGATGTGCAACCCAAGTCTCAAATTAGCATTTCGGATGCGTTTTCGAACCTTGCCAATGCAACCAATGCCGTCATTGGCGTCTATGACGAACTTATGGGTGATAATGGGTACGGAATCCGTATCAACATGTATTATCCGTATGATTCGGACGAGATGATTGTATCAGGAAACATTGATAACGGTCGTCGTGGCATTGGTCGTTACCAGTTGTTGTTGACCAATGCCGAACTACGCAACCCATTTTTGCAGTTGTATCGTGGCATCGAAAAAGCCAATTTGTGCATCGAACAAATCCCCCTAATGGCACTCTATACCAATGGAAGTGATGCCGAAAAGAAAGAACTCCGTCGTTTACATGGGGAAGTGCTGACACTCAGAGCGCAGTTTATGTTTGAACTGCTTCGCAACTGGGGCGATGTACCCGCTCCTTTTACACCTGCCTACAAGCAAACTGATTTGTTTATTCCACAGGCCGACCGCGATGTGACTTATGCTAAACTGATAGAAGACTTAAAAACAGCTACCGACCTTGTGCCGTGGCGTACCGAAATCCCAGTCCGTAACGAGCGTATTACCAAAGGAGCGGTAAAAGCTTTGCGTGCTAAGTTAGCGATGTTTAGAGGTGGGTATGCGTTGCGTAGCTCTGGAAAATTAGAACGTAATGCTGATTATCAAACTTATATCAAAATTGCCCGTGACGAATGTGCTGATTTGATGGCCAAACGTGGTGAACATACCCTCAATCCAAGTTTTGAGGATATTTGGCGTAAATTGACATCATTTACGTATGACCCTTACGGTGAAATTATCTTTGAAGTAGGAGCAGGTGGGTCTAATTCCAATTCCGACAGTCGTATGGGTAACTACAACGGCCCATCGGTTAATGCTTCGTCTCGTTATGGCACGGGGGGAGGTGGTTTATTGGTATTGCCCAACTACTTCTACGCGTTTGACTCTACCGATACGCGCCGTGATGTCACTACTACCTTGTATGCCATTGGAGCAACCAACGTAAAAACACCTCGTCGTTTGGGCGAAATCACCGATGGTAAATTCCGTAAAGATTGGCGAAATCCATTATTGCCTGGAACAGCCTTAAACGTAGGTTACAATTGGCCTTTGATTCGTTTTGCTGATGTATTATTGATGTTTGCCGAAGCCGAAAACGAACTGAGTGGTCCTACTGCTGCTGCTATTTCGGCCTTTGAGGAAGTACGTAAAAGAGCTTACAAAGGCAATGAAAGCAAAATCGGCACAACCCCAACCGACAAAGCAGGATTTTTTAATGCGATTGTCAACGAACGCTATTTGGAATTTGGAAGCGAAGGTATTCGTAAATTTGACCTGATTCGTTGGAATTTACTGGCTCAAAAAATTGAAGAAGCACGCCAAAAAATCCAGGACATCAGAGATGCCAAAGGGGTATATGCCAACGTCCCTCGTTATATTTTTTGGAGAAACAACGGAGAAGAAATCCAGTGGATGAATTCTTTTTACAAATCTACTGCGCTCACCACAGCCCCCACAGGTTGGACGCGTTTGGACTGGCGTCAGCACTTAACGACTAACCTCATTGACGGAGTGCAGCTACACGCAGGCATCGCCCGTTTTTTTGTCACAGGAAAAAGCGAACTCTTTCCCTTTGACCAAGCAACAGTAGATGCTTACCAAGGAAAGTTGAAACAAAACCCAGGTTATTAATCAATCAGTCCAGCCCTATGAGGTTTCAAAAGCTTCATAGGGCTGGTTAATCATCTATTTTCCTCCATGAGAATCCTTATTTTTCTACTGTTTGGCAGTGTGTTTTTTCAGTGTCAGGCTAATTTTCCAAAGGTACAAAACCTTCCAGAAATGGGATTCGTTCAAGATTCAGTAGCCGAACGAATGCTACTTTATCAACGCAACAACGGCGGATGGCCACAACCTGGGGGGGATGCTATCAACTACAACCTCAGCCTGACAGCCGCTCAGAAAGCAACCCTCTTGTCCGAAAAAGGAAAATTGGATGCAACGATTGATGACAAAGCTACGACCCGCGAAATCAATACTTTAGTTTCAACCTATAAGAAGACACAAAACGTAGCCTATCTCAAAGCCGCTGAAAACGGTATCAAGTATTTACTTACGGCGCAAAATGCAGCAGGGGGCTGGGGGCAATTTTTCCCCGATACAAGTGGATACCATAAGCACATTACGTACAACGACCAAGCGATGATGGATGTGATATGGATTATGAAATACGTTTCCGAAAACAAAAATGACTTCGATGCAGTGGATAAAACCCTGATTCCCCAAGCCAAAGCCGCAATGGTAAAGGGAATCAGCTGCATCCTGAAAACGCAATACGTTCAGAAAGGAAAACTAACCGCATGGTGTGCGCAGCACGACCGCAAAACGTTGCTTCCTGCCAAAGCTCGCGCCTTTGAGCTGGCTTCGTTGAGCGGGAATGAAAGCGTCGGTATCGTCCAGTTTTTAATGACGATAGAGAATCCTTCGCCTGAAATCAAGACAGCAATTCAGGCAGCAGTGGCGTGGTTGGAGTCAGTAAAAATCGTAGGAATCCGAGTAGATACCATTGAGGATGCGTCGCAGCCAAAAGGCAAAGACCGTATCGTAGTAGCTGACCCTAACTCCACATTGTGGGCGCGTTTTTATGATCTCGACACCAATAAACCATTCTTTACGGGGCGCGATAGTGTACCCAAAGCGACCTTGGCCGAAATCGAAAACGAACGTCGAGTAGGCTATGCGTACTACGGCAATTGGCCAGCCAAACTCTTATCAACCGAATATCCAAATTGGGTACAGAAGTGGGGTAAGTGAGTAAAAATAAGTGACTAAAAAATAGAATATGAGAGCGTTTCTTGTTATATATCTTTTGTTTACGAAGTCGTTGTTTGCCCAAACAACCTCCAAAAACTTGTTGATTGTAGCCCAAGACGGTTCGGGAGATTTCACGACGGTGCAAGCAGCGTTCAATGCTATTCCTCTCAACAACACGAAAGGAGTGCTCATTCGTATCAAAAAAGGCATTTATAAAGAAAAATTGACCCTTGATTCCACCAAAAATCACGTGACAGTGATGGGGGAAGACCCTGAAAATACAGTTTTGACGTACGATGATTTTTCGGGTAAAATAAACCCCCAAGGCATTAAATTAGGCACGACCACTTCGACCTCCACTCGAATTGTTGCCAATGATTTTACGGCCATCAACATCACTTTTGCCAATTCCGCAGGCCCTGTTGGGCAAGCCGTAGCAATGCTTGTGGATGGAGACCGTGCTCGTTTCATCAATTGCCGTTTTTTAGGATGCCAAGATACCCTGTATCCCAAGCGCGAAGGAACGCGGCAGTATTACCAAAATTGCTACATTGAAGGCACGGTTGATTTTATTTTCGGTTGGGCTACGGCCTATTTTCAACGATGTCATATTCGGTCAAAACTCAACGGAGGGTACTACACGGCAGCCTCTACCCCCCAAGGGCAAGCGCATGGTTTTGTGTTCAACGAATGTACCCTCGACGGTGAATCGCCTGTGGCAAGTGTGTATTTAGGGCGGCCGTGGCGAGATTATGCCCAAACCGTGTTTTTGAATTGTTCTATGTCAAACGTTGTCAAGTCGGAAGGCTGGCACAATTGGGATAAAATTCATGCCGAAAAAACGACATTTTATGCCGAATACCGTTCAAAAGGAGCGGGGGCAGCGTCGTCAAAGCGAGTAGCGTGGTCAAAACAATTGACGGATGCTGAGGCGCAGAAATATACTGTTTCTCAGGTACTTGGTGGAAAAGACAAGTGGAGCCCAGAAGGACCACTGTTGACGTTTGGCTTGACCAATATCCCAGATACGTCATTCAACGTCCCTAAAGCGTTTTCTCAACTTCAAAAACAATACCCGCAAGCGACCAAAGTTACGGTTACGTTGCCTGCTTCGGTCGCCGAAGAAAAAAACGTTACTTATGCTACAATCAGTGGGACGCGAGCATTACAATTAGACGTCTTTTACCCCAAAGCTAAAACCAAAAAATTGCGCCCTGCGGTGTTGGTCATCCACGGTGGAGGTTGGCGTTCGGGCGACCGTACACACCACGTAGCTTTGGCCCAAAAGTTAGCGGAACAAGGTTTTGTAGCCGTAACAGTAGAGTATCGCCTTTCGACCGAAGCATTGTATCCCGCCGCCGTGCTTGATTTAAAAGCGGCGGTGCGTTGGCTACGCGCCAACGCCAAAAAATACCAGATTGATCCCAGCAAAATTGCTTCCTTGGGCTTTTCGGCGGGAGGACAATTGGCGGCGTTGTTAGGTACGACCAACGATAATCCTGCTTTTGAAGGAACCGAAGGGAATTATGCTTCTTTTTCAAGTCGAATCAATGCTGTTGTAGATTTAGATGGGACATTGGCCTTTATCCACCCTGAATCAGGTGAAGGCGACGATAGCAAAGGGATTTCGGCGGCCACTTATTGGTTTGGGTACAATAGAACCCAAAAACCTGAACTATGGCACGAAGCAGGAGCTTTAAATCATGTAGATAAAAATACGCCTCCTGTTTTATTCATTAATAGTTCTGTGGATCGAATGCACGCGGGGCGAGATGACATGCGACGCAAATTAGATGCGCTTCATATCTATTCCGAAGTCCACTCTTTTCCCGATGCGCCACATACTTTTGTGTTGTTTCATCCTTGGTTTGAACCCGTCTTGAACCATACCATTCGGTTCTTAAACAATGTTTTTGAAACGAAAGTGAAATAGCCTTTTTTAGCCAAACCATAGTTTCGTATTTTTTCGTGACAGGGAAGCATTTTGCTCCCTTTTTTATTGCCAATAAATATGGTTAAAGTTCTATTCAAGCAGACAGTTCAGGAGGGTTAATTCTTTTTAAAAAAGTATAATTGTCATCAGATTTCAGGGGGTAATTCTTGAAAAACTACAAAATACCCTTTAAATGGCTCAAAAAGCTGTTTTTTAAGAATCAACCCCAAATCTGAGTTACTCTGGACAACTATTCCACGAAGAAAAACAACAAATAGCCCAATTAAGAAAAAAAGATTTTCTTTCATTTGTTTTTGTTTTTATTACTTTTTTCTTCGTTTGATGGACGCCAGTAAACAAAAAAATCAACCCAATAAGTTTTGTTTTCATGGTGACTAAACACCTTTTTCTTTCTTTTTTTGCTTGCTTGTCATTTATACAAGTGAGCTTTTCCCAATTGGCCAAATGGCAGTCGGGGATGATAGTAGATGAGTTTGTTTTTGAAACAGCTCCTTTCCCAGAAAGCCATGCTTCTACCATCGCCGAGACACCCAAAGGATTGGTCGCTGCTTGGTTTGGAGGAACCAAAGAACGCAATCCAGATGTGTGCATTTGGGTAAGTCGTCAGGTAAATGGTAAGTGGACTGCCCCCCAGAATGTAGCCGATGGAATCGTAAATGAGAAACTTCGCTATGCGTGTTGGAACCCCGTTTTGTACCAGATTCCGAACGGTGATTTAATGCTTTTTTATAAGATAGGCCCCAGCCCTTCGGAGTGGAAAGGATGGTTAAAGACGTCTTCAGATGGAGGCATGCGTGGTCAGAAGCAAAAGCCTTACCCGAAGGATTTTTAGGCTGGCATCAAAAATAAACCTGTTTTGCTTTCCAACGGCAACTTAATGTCGCCTACGAGTACCGAAGGCAAAGGTGGATGGCAAATTCACTTTGAAGCGACGCCTGATTTTGGCAAAACGTGGCGCAAAATAGGCCCTATCAATGATGGCAAAACCTTGAATGCCATTCAGCCAAGCATTCTCGACCACGGGAAGGGGAAATTGCAGATTTTGGCCCGTAGCCGCAACCGAGCGTTAGTAGAAGCATGGTCGAACGACAATGGCGAAACTTGGTCGGAATTGGCCAAATCAACCCTGCCCAACAATAACTCAGGTACTGATGCTGTGACGCTCAAAGACGGCCGTCATGCCTTGGTTTACAATCACGTATTGCCTCCGGTGACTTTGGCCAAAGGCGCGTACGCATTACATCTTTCCATTTCAAAAGACGGCAAAGAATGGGCGGCAGCGGTGATTTTGGAAGATTCACCGATTAGTCAGTATTCGTATCCTTCGGTGATTCAGACCTCCGACGGAATGATTCATGTGATTTATACGTGGCGTCGTCAGCGCATCAAACACGCGGTGGTTAACCCTAAAAAATGAGTTAATCCCTATCAAAAAAGAAGGAAAATGGCCTGAGTTGGACAGGTACAAAGCCCCCTCAACCTGCCGAAGCTGCGAAGGAGTAGTAATTTGAAAATGTGATAATTCGGCAATTTGAAAATGATTGTATTGAGCCATCGACAGCTTGAGCTCCTTCATTTTCAAATTTGCTAATTTTCAAATTAACGAATAACCAATGAACCGAATCCTCTAATAACCATAAATAAGTACCCATGCTCACCCATCGTCGTCAATTCCTGAAACAAAGTAGTGTACTAATTGCAAGTATGCTATTGGGAGGGACGCGTGGGTGGGCGGGTTCAAGTCACCGTTACAAAGTAGCGGTAGTAGATTTGATGATTTTGAAACGTCAAAAATTAAGTGCGTTTCAGTTGACCAAAGAGATTGGCGCCGACGGAGTTGAAATTGATATGGGAGGTTTGGGTAATCGAGAAACCTTTGATAACCAATTGGCGAAGCCCGAAGTACGCCAGCAGTTTTTGGACAAAGCCAAAGAGTTGAAGTTGGAGATTTGCTCATTGGCAATGACGGGTTTTTATGCCCAGTCGTTTGCGACGCGCCCTACGTACCAGCGCATGGTGCAAGACTGCATTGATACCATGAAAGCCATGAATGTCAAGGTAGGTTTTTTGCCATTGGGTGTTCAGGGAGATTTGGTCAAAAACCCAGAGCTGAGACCTGCGATTGTCGAACGCCTAAAAGTAGTGGGGAAAATGGCCAAAAAAGCAGGGATAGTGATTGGCATCGAAACGTCGCTGGATGCGAAAGGGGAGGTGGAGTTGCTGAAAGAAATTGGTTCTAAGCAC
>JBGAUP010000191.1:0-12034 GCA_044228585.1 Runella sp.
AATACATTTAGGAATAAGGAGACCTCGGCACTAAAAAACAGGACAGGGGGGAATTTGATTGGCTCATCGCCAAATAGCATGAAGAGTCGAGGAGTGCTGTGCGTCAACATAAGTAACCCAATACCAACCCGTATTATCAATAACGCTAAATCTGTCGTTTGTGCAGCTTGATTTATTCGAAGTAAGTTCATCGTTTTTAAGAAGGTTTATTTGGTGAATATCTTTACTGCCTGAGCCGTATTGGCATATTCGTCCATACGTGTAATTAACCCTTGCTCAACTTGGTAAACTTGAACCCATTTCTGAGATAAGACCTCTTGGTTTGCTTTGATCTTTTGTTTTTCACTCCCTAACACAACCACCGTATCACCATCGGCAATAAATTTGTCAATTTGGAAGTCCAGAATTTCCACCTTCTCAAAGATGGTTTGAATAAAGCGGGCTACTCCTTCTTTGCCGATAAATTCGCCTGCATAAGGAATTTCATCGGTTCCGTGATATGTCCATGTGGAGGTTTCGGCTATTGTTTGCGTTATTCCTTCAATATTGCCTTTTGCAAATGCACCAAACATCGTTTGTACGACTGCAACTGCCTGATTTGTCATTTTTGTTAGCGTTTATTGTTTAACTTTGATGCAAAGTTCGGCAAAGCAAAAAGGTGAGTCAATTAGTCAAAAAAACCTGACTATAAAAAAAATGCAAAAACTTGATAATGGTTGTCCCGCCGAAGAACTGTTAAAGTTGCTTTCAGGGAAGTTAAAACCGCAACTTTTTCAATTGGCCCTGAGCGGCCCTTTACGCTTCAACACGTTACTACGTGACATTTCAGGCGCTAACAAACAATCACTTGCCGTTGCCCTTAAAGAATTGGTAGATGAAGGCTACTTGGAAAAAGTAGTGATAAAGCAAAAACCTTTACACATCGAATATATGCTCTCTGAGAAAGGCAAAGGATTGATTCCTGTCTTTCAAGAGTTGGAGCAATTACAGTTGGGTTCATCCGTCTCGTAAAACGGACGTTTGGTGAGACAAATTCATATGCTGCAAAAAAGTGTTCGCGCGTGCGTTCCCGTCATACTGTTATCCGCATGGGCGGTCCCATCATTTATCAATATCTCATTTTGTCGTTTTGGCATGACTTACTGAGAAATGAATGAAGAGCCCAAATAGAGGCTCTTCATTTATAATTCGGCGCATTTGATAGGTTGGCTCATGCTCACCCTTGCCGGAAGATTAATTTTCTCCCCCCTTTTTGTCATCGTTATTGATGCTCTTTTTCTGACGTTGGGACTGATTGGTCATTTTGCCAAATTCGTAGGAGAAACTGACTCTCCAGCCGCGATTGAAGAATTTGCTGCCGCCTTCCTGTACAAACGTAGGGGATGAGAAAGACATTTTTTGTTCAATAAAAGGCGCAAAGAAATTGTCTAAGCCTGCACTGATAGAGCCTTTTTTCTTCAGTATTTCTTTCTGCAACGCCAAGTTATAGTAGGCATAACCGCTCATTTTTCCCTGCAACATGACACGAGGCGAGTTGAAAAAGCCAAAGAATTGGGCCTTGAAGCCTTTGCCAAAATCGTAGGTAGAGTTCATGTTGATACGGTACATCCAGTTGGCATTACTTGCCTGCAAAGCGGGGCTGTTCAATACATTGTAATAAAGATTGAACGAACCATTGGTCGAAAATTTCTTTTTGATTTTGGCCGTACCGCTCAGTGTCAGCCCATAAGAACTATTTTGCGATATGTTTTGGAAGGTCAAATGCGCATTCCCGTCATTATCAACAGTACGAATACGCTCCAGGGCATTGTTGGTTTGGCGCATAAAAAACACCGCATTCACCGACGACTCTTTAATATATACGTTGTAGCTGACTTCAGCACTGTGGGTGAGTTCGGGTTTCAGATAAGGATTGCCCGAATAAGTTACTTTAGGTTCGCTGGCGTTGACGTAGGGGTTCAAAAACCACAACATAGGCCGCTGAATACGCTGCGAATAGCTCAGTTTCAGTTTCTGGTTTTTGGGTAAATTTCTTGACAAACTGACGTTGGGGATGATATTGCCGTAATTGTTGGAAAAAGGCACTTTCCCTGCCAAAAATTCGGCCTGAATAAAGGTATGTTCGTAGCGAGCTCCAGCGTTGATACCCCATTTGTTTTTGGACGTGCGCGAATAGGCCAAATACGCCGAAGCCACTTGCTGGTTGTAATCAAAAATGTTGGCCAACGCCGGAACATCTTGAAAATTGGTAGAACCATCCAAGGCAGTAGCTACGCGATAATCACTCTTGACATTGCGCAAAATGGCCTTTGTTCCCACTTCCAAGGTGCTGACACTGTCCAATGGGTTGGTGAAATCAATTTGTACCGTTCCTTCATAATTTCGGCTGGCGTTGGGGCTTTTTTCGCGGTAATACACGGCGTTTTCGGCATTCAATTGGTCGAGGTTGTAGTAGCTGTCTTCGGCTTCTTTTGCAAACATCGTCAACACGTTAAATTCTTTTTTTGGTTTTTTGAAGGTCTTATTGTAGTCCAGATTGAGCGTACCACCATCCCAGTCATAAATGCGATATAGCTTTCGGGTAAAGAGCGTCTTTTCGCTGCTACTTGAAAAATTGTTGATGTAATCGAAATTCATGGCGTTTTTGCCGTCGTAAAAGTTCAGTCCTGCACTTAGGCGGTTGAGCGAGTCAATGTCCCATTCTGCCGAGATAGTGCCATACATATTTTGGCCACCACCTCTGAAATACGTATTTTGTAACAGTGTCGTTTGGTAGTTTTCGATGGTTGTCAAACGTTTCGTATAGTTTTCTCCCAGATTCCGCCATTTATTGAAGCCCCCGCGTGCCGAAATGCCCACACTTTTTTTACGATAATTGAGCGAGCCGTTGTAGTTGTCGTTCCACCGTCCAAACGAAGTAGTGGCTTTGCCGTTAATACCCTGCAAGTTGTTGCGTTTGGTAATGATATTGATAATGCCTGCCGTGCCCTCGGCATCGTATTTGGCAGAGGGTGAGGTAATTACTTCAATCTGTTTGATGTCGTCGGCAGGAATGAGTTTCAACACTTCGGCAATGCTCTTTGCCATAAGGTTGGAAGGCTTGTTGTTAATCAATACCTTGATGTTGGAACTTCCGCGTAGCTCTACGTTTCCATCTAAATCCACAGCGATGGAGGGAATTTTGCGCAACACATCGCCCGCGTTACCACCTTTGATGGTGATGTCTTTTTCAGCGTTATAGACCAAGCGATCGGGGCGATCTTCAAACAGTGCTTTTTGCTCTACTATCTGAACCTCTTTGAGTTGTTGGGCAGTTTGGGCAAACGAGATAACTCCCAAATCTACATCTTCATTGGAAACGGTTACTTTATCAACGGTGGTGTCTTTGTACCCGATAAACGTAATTTTAACCTGATAAACGCCTGCACTTACTTTCGCAAACACAAACTTTCCTGTCACATCAGAGGTCGTTCCTTCCACAATTTGGTTGTTTTTGAGCAATGCTACGGTGGCAAACTCTACGGGTTTGCGGGCGGTTGAATCAAGGAGAAAGCCTGTGATTTTTGATTTTTGGGCAAAAGAAGTCCCGATACCCCCTACCAAAAGGGCTAATAAAAATAACTGTTTCATTGTTCAGATAAATTGGCTGTTAATTGGGTGGAGTTTGACTGAGAATGGGTTGTTTTTAGGATGGTTGCTTTATGAGTGAATACTTTACTTTTTGAAATAGGTTACAGCAAAGAGCCAATTATTTTGAAAAAGTTGCACAAAAGGAAAAACAATTTTAAGGCTTATGGAATCAAATAGGCAATTCGTTGATAGATAACCTTTCCAAGGTTTTGAACCTTAGAAAGGGGTTTCATCGTCGGAAAGAGAGTGTTACAATTCCCGCTTTTTGCCATCCTTGCCAACGAGCGTTAGGGATGTTCCTTTGTCCTTGGCCAATGCGTGCAATCCTACTTCTGTTTTATCATTCAAAAGTACCAATCCTGAACCCGTTTTTCCCGCGCCCATTTTCACCCGAATGGTTCCCGTTTTGTCTTTCATTCTCAATATCACTTCATCGTCATCGTAGGCGTTGATGGTCACCCGTGGTACTCCTTTACTGTCCACCAATTCAAACTCTTTGACGGTAATTTTTTCATAGACTTCATGGCGAGGTTTAGCCGCTAAAAAGCAGAGTAAAGCCACATTAAACAAGCACATTACGATAGTTAGGCGTTGGGTTTTCATAAAAAAGAAATTTAGGGTTGATTAATCGTTTACGGTTTTTACTTTTCTTTCCACTCGGTTGAGCGTATAGCTAAACAGCTCATTGCCAACCAGTAAGTTTCGGTCTTTGTCTAACATAAACAGCACGTTGTCGTCGCCTTTTAAGAGCAAAAGCGTGGTGTTGGCACTGGCCAAATTCAATTGATAAACCACGGCATTGGGGTCGGCTTTTGTGCCTTTCAGTAGGGCCCAACTTCCTTTTTGAATGTTGGTACGGTAAAAACTCCCTTCCAATACGTAAGTGGTAGGCTGCTGCGTAGCAGGGTCGTGGAGCAGCGTAAGACTCCATTTGGTCTTGAAACATTCGCTCGACACGGAAGCCTTTAATAAATCGGACAGTTCTTTGCATGGGCATCGTCCTTCAAAAATACCCACCACCGACGGCCCCGTAGCTATAGGCTTGGTAGAGGTAATTTCAGAGGGGACATTCTGAGCCAACACGCTCATGGGCAGTAGCCACGACAGTACCAAAAGTAGCTTTTTCATGGTTTGGCTTTGCTAAAAGTATAACTGTGGCCTGCATTTCCAATCATCAAACTCTTATCGCTGTACAACAAATGAATGATGTTATCGTCCATTTTTACAAAAGATAGGGTCTTTTCGGGTTGGTCAGGATTGAGTTGATAGACCATCGCTTCCGGGTTGGTTTTTGTTCCTTTGGTTATTGTCCATTTACCTTCGGCTTCTATTTGGATACCACCGCCTATAAAATTGGACGTATTGTTTTGATACAGCCCGTACGAACCGCTTATTTTAAACGTCGTTGGCTGTTGGGTAGTCGGGTCTTGGTACAGCGTGAGTTTCCATTTGGTAAAGTCACACGCGGCATCAGTAGGCATACTGCATAACGGTCGAATGATGTTTCCGCAAGGAGTACTTCCGACAAAATAACCGAAGGGCGTTTGCGCCCGTCCGTGGCCAGCGAAAAGTATCCCTATCACTGCCATCCATACGTATTTTTTCATGGCTAAAAAGATTAAGATTTAACGACCCGAACTTGATTTAAGGCGTTGGCTTCCAATATCCAAATGTTGCCTTTTTTGTCAACAATTCCACCCGTAGGCATCCACGTAAGTGCACTTTGATATACTATGGTCATTCGACCGTCGGGAGCTATTTTTTTAACTGTTTTTTTGCTCGTTACGGCCACGTATAGGTTACCTGCGGGGTCATCCCACATCCCAAAAATGCTGTTGTTGGGCTTTCGGGCAGGGTCTTCGCCTTTTACTTCGTCCAAATCGCGGCATACTACCACGGCTTTTCCGTTTTGAATTTTATACAAATCGTTGTCGTCCACGTAGTAAAAAGTACCATCGTGACGGCAAAATTGCCAGCGCACATCACGGGTAGGCACAGTAGCGAGCCATTCTATTTTCTGCTGGGGCGACAGTTTCATCCAATCACTGCCATTTTTACTTTTTACCAACCAGTACATATTGCCAGTGGCGTCGCGCACAAAACTGTAATTTTGTAGAAACCCTTCGGTTTTGGGTTTTACTTTGCTCAATTTTCCCTGAGCATCGTATTTCCATACATAATGCCCCCATTTGTTGGTAGCTTCGCCTTCGTACCAAAGATGCTCGCCAAAGAGGTTATCGTGCGCATCCATATACAATTCATGGGTATGGACATTGGGCACTGCTATACTGCGCTTACCATTGGTCGAAATTTTCCAAACTCGTTCGGTATCTGTATAAAAAATATTGCCTTTGCTATCGCGAACGATGCCAATGCCCGGATGCGACCAAACGGATAAGGAAGCCATTAGTAGTCCGAAAAAGATTTGAAAAAAGGCTGGTTTCATGGGATAAGCTGTGTTGGATTGATGATACAAAGCAAAACACAATATAAAAGTATCTATAATTTCTTAGGTAAGATGTCGAAAATTCTTGATGAAAGGAGCAACCGAAAGATTCGTCAAGGGATTCACCCCTTTGATGTAAGTTTTTTGGTGTTCAATGCGTCAATTTCCTAACTTTCAGCATGGAAAAGTTTTTTAGGTACCGTCTCGACCATGTGTTGTTTTGGATAGCAACGATTTCGTTTCATGCTTACAACAAAAGTTTTATCATTTATAAAATCAATGCCACTGCTTTTGCGGGAGAGTTATTGGTGCGAAATCTTCTACTGGCAGCGGTTATTTATGGTAATCTGTGGGTATTGATTCCGCGTTTTTTTGATACCAGACGCTACGGGCTGTATTTTTTATCGCTTACGGGGGCTGTGCTGCTCTATGTCTTACTCAAAAACCTCCACGATATGTATCTTTTCGGCTACGTGCTGGGAGATACCGAACGACAGACGCTCTTGGTCAATACATTTTACAACGTTTCGATTGCCGTTTTTTACGCTATTTTCAGCATGGCAATATGGCTCAGTCGAGAGTGGTTTTATCAGCGCGAATTGGTCCAAAAAATCAAGACTGAACAATTGGCTACGGAGTTGCAGTACCTGAAATCACAAATTAATCCGCACATTGTCTTCAATACGCTCAACCTAATTTACGGCTCTATCCACAAAACCAATCCAGAAGCGCGGCAATTGGTAGTGCAGTTCTCCGACTTATTACGCTATCAATTGTACGAATGTAATGTCGAAAAAGTGCCAATTGAGAAAGAACTTGATTATTTGAGAAATTATGTAAATCTGCAACGGCTACGCAAAAACGAAAACTTAACAGTAAATGTACAAGTAGGTGAAAGTATCAAAGGTTTTATGGTAGCTCCGTTGCTATTCTCTCCTTTTGTGGAAAATGCGTTCAAGTATGTCAGTAACCATGAAACGAAGCCCAATGCCATTACTGCTCGACTATTTTTAGAAAATAATAGACTGATATTCAATTGTTTCAATACCAAAAATGGCAAAGTTGCCAAAAGCACCGATGGTTTGGGTGGCATCGGAATTGCCAACGTAAAACGAAGACTGGAACTGCTTTATCCGCAACGACACGAATTGAAAATTGTGGAAGAAAAAGACACTTTTGAAGTAACATTGACGATAGTTTTGTAAAGACATCTTATGAAAATCAATTGCCTTATCGTAGATGACGAACCCATCGCTCGTCAAATTGTGCAAGAGTTTATCGAAGAATTGGATTGGCTGCAACTCGTGGGGCAGGCTGAAAGTCCTTTGAAAGCCATTCATTTATTGACCCAACATTCGGTGGATTTATTATTTCTGGACATCGAAATGCCGCAAATGAGCGGGCTGGAATTGCTCAAAAACCTCCCCAATCCTCCCGCCGTGATTGTGACGACAGCCTATCCTCAATACGCGCTTGAGGGATTTGAACTAAGTGTGTTGGATTATTTGCTCAAACCTATTTCCATCGAACGCTTTTTGAAGGCAGCCCTGAAAGCGAAAGCTTTTTTTGAGCAAAAGAATAAAACCTCTGCTCCGACAGCCGACTACTTTTTTGTGAAATGCGATGGCAATATTGAACGTATCGAACTACGCGAATTGCTCTACGTCAAGGCACTGGAAAATTATATTATCATTCAGACCACGCAACGAAAGTATGTTACCTATCTGACTATGAAGGGGTTGGAAGAATACCTGCCAGCTGGGCAATTTGTCAAAATCCATAAATCGTACTTAGTTCCAATTGCCAAAATAGACTCCATCGAAGGCAATGAAGTGAAGATTGGGAATGAAAAATTACCCCTCAGCCGCACCCTTCGCGCCGAGGTATTGGAGCGAATTGAGGGGAAGTTGTTGAAACGCTGATTCCATTTTCTCAGAAGGCATGAACTGAAATTGATTTTTTATAAATACCCTACACTTTTAACTTTACACTTAACTAATACCCTTTTGCTAAATCAACCTGATTTTCAAGCGGTTGCCTATTAATAAACCGTTGAAAGTTTCTAATAAAGAAATCTACTTTGCCTTCTTCTTCGCTCATTTGTCCGCCGGCGGTATGCTGAGAAAGTATCACATTGGGCATTTCCCAAAGCGGATTATTGGCAGGAAGAGGTTCTACTTCGGTGACATCCAACACGGCTCCTAACAGACGCTTTTCCTGCAAAGCCAAAATCAAGGCGGCCTCATCCACCGTTGCTCCGCGTCCTACATTCGCAAAAAGAGCCGTTGGAGGTAGTGCATTTATCATTTCGGCAGTAAAAAAGCCTTTGGCAGCGCCAGGCAAGCAGTTAACAACCAAATCGGTACGGGGCAAAACTTTGAGCAATTCTTCTGGAGAATGAATTTGGACACTTGGGTGCGAACGAGCCACCATACTGATTTGACATTCAAAACCAGAAAGCATTTTTTTTACTGCTTGTCCAATACTCCCCGCCCCCAGAATCACAACGCGCTTACCCGTAAGGAGGCCAAGACGAGCACGGATTGGGCTTCCTACCCAGCGTTTTTCGGCTTTAAGTAGAGTCAATTCGTCGATACCTCGGTAAAAAGCCATAATACCTGCCACGATGGTTTCGGCGCAGGGAATGGAAAAATAATCGGCTAAATTACAGACTCTTACATTGGGCAGTTGTACATTTTTGTAGTTATCAAACCCTGCCGAATCCAACTGCCAAAACTTTAATAGAGGCAGTTTTTGGTCAAACCATGAGGAAGGCGGATTTCCTAAAATCACTTGTGAGTTTTGGAAGGCCGCTACTTGTTCTTCTTCTGGCCATTCATTTCTAAAAAACAGGGCATGGCCCACAGGAAACCGTTGACGAAGTGCTTGGCGATTGGCCTCCTTGAGGGGCGTATTTACAAAAATTTGCATTAGTTTTGCGCAATAAAACGTACGAATTAAGCAGGTACACTCCCAAATGAACTCTTAAAACTATGCTGAATAAGTGGCTAAATAAATTGAACCGTCACGATTATCCTTTCATTGATTTGTTTTATTATTTAATCGTGATTGTGGTTTTCTTCTTACTGGTTATTATTTCCAGTATATTTTTTGATTAAAAAAGTATTAACCACAAAGAACACCAAGGGTAACACCACAAAGGACTCAAAGCAAGAACTCTTTGTGACCATCGTGGATTCTTAGTGCACTTTGTGGTAAAAAATATTCCTGCATTCTATTTATTGTTTGATTTAGAAAAAGCAGGCAATACCCAATCACAGGCAGGTGCCAGCCAATCATAGCCTGACTCAATCGGCTGTCCATCGGGAGGGGTCATGGCAGTGGTTGGGATCACATCAGCGGCGTTAGTATTGGCCTCTTCGATTTGTTTTTGGGCAAAAAGATAATGAGCTTTTTGCTTTACATCAGCACCCGTACGCGTTGCTAACCAACTTTTTAACTCCTGAATTTTCAAACCAACAATGGCCCGAACTTGTGGCGTTACGTCTTTGTTGCGGCTCAAATCAATCAATTGGCTCATTATCAATTTCTCAACCAAACGTTCAATCTCCCCGTTATAAGCAACTCGCGGCATTGCCGATTTCCACGTGGCGTTGAGCAATTGATCCAGCACTTCCTCCAAACTTGGCAAGGAGGCATCTATCGAAGATTGAATCACCAAACGGCTCAAACGCTCTGGACTAAGCAGCATTCGCAGTGTCAAGCCTGCGGCAGCTTCGGGAGGTCCCAATGGGTCAAAAACCAGCCCAGTTCGACGTTTGAATGTTTCTCGTGGATTGGCGTCATACCCAAAAGCACGAGGAGGTGTTAGTTTTAGAACAGCATCTGGTACTTTCAAAAAATCAGGTTGAATTGTCTGCAACAAGGCCGCTAAGGCTTCGCGCTGCTCTTTTCCGTTGACGGGTAGCGTCTCCAGATTTTTCTCACCTTTTACCGAAAAACGATAATTAACTCCCGCCAATACTTTGGAGGCCGCTTCGACCTGAAAGCGGTGAAACATGTACATAGGTACAAAAACCTCTTCCAGCGAGCTCATCGGCGTACCCGTACGGAGTTTACGCTCATCAAAATTGGCCAGTGTTAGCTTACGAATTTCCGAAATACGTTTCAATTCCGCAACGGCACTCACACCGTTGTCCCACAAGTGCGTTTGGGGGTGGGCACTGCCTTCGGGACGCGCGTCTTGGTCGGTCAGAAAGTACAGACCTTTACCGTACATTTGGTCAACAATGTTATTTAAGGCCTTTTTCTCATCCGTTCCTTTGGGAAAATCTTGGTAACCCCAAATGATAGACCATTTATCATAATCGCCGATTTTTTGGTCGTACGCATTGGATAAATCCACTTTCCCATTTTTCAATTCTACCAACATGTGCGGATAATCCATTACCGAAGCACGGTTATGAATGCTTGAGACATAGTTGTGCGGTAAACCCAACGTGTGCCCGATCTCATGGGCTGAAAGTTGTCGTAAGCGTTCGATAGACATTCCCAGCATGTCTTCTACGTTAGTGGAATCAGTTTTAAAATCACCGACTAAGCCTTGCGCAATGAGGTAGTCCTGACGAACGCGCAATGAGCCTAATGTTACTTTTCCTTTTAAAATCTCTCCTGTGCGCGGATCAACTACGCTTGTGCCATACGACCAACCGCGGGTGGAGCGGTGTACCCATTGCACCAAATTGTAACGTACATCCATCGGGTCGGCATCAGCGGGGAGGAGCTTAACCTGAAACGCATCTTTGTAGCCTGCCGCCTCAAATGCCTGATTCCACCATTTAGCCCCATCCACCAATGCCGAGCGAATCGGTTCGGGTGCGCCTGGATCAATATAATAAACGATGGGTTTTACGGGTTCACTCAAAGCAGCGGTAGGGTCTTTTTTCTTCAAACGGTGACGTACAATGTAGCGCTTTGTAATTGGCTCGCTCACGGGTGTAGCATAGTCGTAGAAAGACGTAAAAATATAACCAATTCGAGGATCAAAGCTGCGTGGTTGATATTCATTATCAGGGAGCTGTACAAACGAATGATGCTGACGTGTAGTGACAACGGAAGGCGTAGGAACTACCTCCCGCAGGTATGCCCCAGGCGAATCGCCCGTCAGGGTAATGGTGACTTCAAATTCAGTATTTTGGGGAAAATTTTTGGTATTTGGCAAATACATGGCCGAACGTGATGCATCCAAGCGAAAATTACCTTGTCTGGTGCGAGTTATACCCTGAACTGCCCCCACGGCATCCTGGAGCAGGAAAGGCGTTAAATCTACCAAAGCCGTTCCTGCATGTTCAGCAGCAATTTCAAAACCCCAATGGACTGACTGCGCAAAGGATTCTTCGACAGCACGGCGTTCGAGCGGATCTTTGCTCAGGGCACGGTAGCCATAGTTAGGTTCCGTCATCATGATTTTGTTGCCCGTACGCTGAAATTTGATGATGTGTTCTTGTCCCAGCCGACCTCGATCAAGACCTATGTCGTTGGAGCCAATTCCTTGACTCAAAGAAGGATAATACAATAGTTCAGTATCAAACTGTTTAATTTCCAAATAGATTTTTCCCTTTTTGGCATCCCAATAGAACGGCAAAAAACCGTCTTTCTTCTCCATGTCTTTGGTAAAGGTTTCAATGGGATTTTGGGCAAAAAGCGAACATGATAGGAGTGTTAAGAATAGGAGTAATCTCATAAACTTGTGGGTGGTTAGGTTGTTGAATGATAAATAACCGCGTTTTCAGGGGTTACTTACAAAGAAACCAATTTTTTGGGGAAGAGGGAAAATTTTTAAGGTCTGTCCGTAAAAATATCTACTTTCACCTTGGGGTGGTCCATAAAGGTCTAATGGTTTGATGCTTGGCACAGTGAGTGTACGGGTATAAAATTTGGTAACTTTTGCCCGAGATTAGACAACTTTTGAAAAGTTGTCTAATCTCAAATAGGGTA
>JBGAUP010000002.1:0-35259 GCA_044228585.1 Runella sp.
GTTACAATTATGACGGGTGAAGAAGTAGGACACTACGGTGTACCTTGCGGATGGCAGGTAAATTTTAAAAATGGCGACACGATGAAGGAGCCGCCACACCCGCTGCTGGTCAAAGACAAAGTGCGTCACGTGGGGGATGCCGTAGCGATGGTGGTAGCCGAAACCCGCGAGATAGCCCAAGATGCTGCCGAAGCTATCGTCATTGACTATGAGGTACTTCCTGCCGTCACCGACGCTTCAAAAGCTGTTGAGGAGGGTGCTCCTCAAGTACACGAAGGAGTTCCCAACAATATTTGTTTTGACTGGGAAATCGGTAATCCTAAAGCGGAAGTAGATGAAGCTATGGCGGCGGCGGCGCATATTACGTCGTTGGATTTTGTCAATCAACGCCTATCGCCCAATGCCATGGAACCGCGTAGCTATATTGGACACTACGACGGAGTTTATGACAAATATACGCTTTATACTTCTACCCAAAATCCGCACTTGATTCGTTTGCTGATGTGCGCGTTTGTGCTGGGCTTACCCGAACATAAGGTGCGCGTAGTTGGACCCGACGTAGGCGGTGGTTTTGGTTCAAAAATCTACCATTATACCGAAGAAGCTTTGGTGACTTTAGCTGCCAAGAAAACGGGGCGTCCAGTAAAATGGACAGAAACCCGCTCGGAAGCCTTCTTAACCGACGCCCATGGCCGCGACCACGTTACTCACGCCGAAATGGGTTTTGATGCCGATGGCAAAGTCGTAGGACTACGAATCAAAACCTTTGCCAACTTAGGAGCATACCTTTCCACTTTTTCAACGGCTGTTCCGACTTATCTCCACGGTACGTTATTACAGGGACTTTATACCACGCCCAAAATTCACTTGGACATGACCTGCGTGTTTACCAACACCACGGCAGTAGATGCCTATCGTGGAGCAGGACGCCCCGAAGCCACGTATCTACTTGAACGTCTGATGGATTTGGCGGCGCTCGAAATGGGTATAGATCCCGCCGAACTACGCCTTAAAAACTTTATTGCACCATTTGATGGAGTCAACCAACCTGGTTATCAAACCAACGTAGCTTTACAATACGATAGTGGTAACTACCACGGGGTATTGGAGCGTGGACTCGAAATGCTTGGCTACGAAGACTTCCGCAAAGCCCAACAAGAGGCCGCAAAGTCGGGCAAATTACTGGGCGTAGGTTTCTCTACCTATATCGAGGCCTGCGGTATTGCCCCTTCGGCAGTGGTAGGTTCTTTGGGCGCACGGGCAGGTTTGTACGAAGTGGGCCAAGTACGCGTACAGCCTACGGGTAAAGTAAGCGTATTTACGGGTGCACACTCACACGGCCAAGGCCACGAAACTACCTTTGCCCAGGTAGTGGCTGACCGTCTGGGGATTGCCATGGAAGACGTGGACATCATTCACGGCGACTCCGACACGGTGGCGTTTGGAATGGGAACTTACGGCTCTCGATCCTTGGCCGTAGGAGGCAGTGCCATCATGAAAAGTTTGGACAAAATCATTGAAAAAGGCGCAAAAATCGCCGCCCACAAGTTAGAATGTTCAGCCGATGATATTGAGTTTGTGGATGGCAAGTTTACGGTAAAAGGAACAGACAAATCGCTTGGTTTTGGAGACATTGCCCTGACGGCTTACGTGCCCCACGTCTATCCTGCCAACCTCGAACCAGGGCTTGATTTTAGCAGCTTCTACGATCCCACCAACTTCACCTATCCTTTTGGCTGCCATATTGCAGTCGTTGAAGTGGACAAAGAAACGGGAGCAACCAAAATAAAACGTTTTATCGCCGTTGACGACGTGGGCAACGTCATCAATCCAATGATTGTGGACGGTCAGATTCACGGTGGCGTAGCGCAAGGAATTGGTCAGGCATTGTTGGAAGGCATTGAGTTTGACGAGAACGGCCAAATTATCAACGGCTCATACATGGATTATGCCATGCCGCGTGCCGACGATTTGCCCATGTTCGAGCTTGACCGCCAAGTAACCCCTTGCCCACACAACCCACTCGGTGTGAAGGGGGCAGGAGAAGCAGGCTGTATTGGCTCTACCCCTGCCGTTGTCAATGCCGTAATAGACGCGCTTTGGTCGGGAGGACATAAGGTCAAAGATATTCGTATGCCACTTACGCCCGAAAGAGTTTGGACAGCAATGCTATCATAAGTTTCGATTGTCAAATGCAGACGGGGTCGCCCGTGCGATGTCAAGTTTTTATAATTCGACACCCTGCATTTGACAATCGCCATTCATCCACTAATTCACTAATTAAAACATGATACCACAAGAAGTTGACTATAAACGCGCAGGTTCGGTGAGTGAGGCTTTGAGCCTTTTGGCCGAAAACCCCGATGCAAAAATTTTAGCAGGAGGCCATAGTTTGATTCCTGCGCTCAAACTACGTCTCAACAGCCCCGCGTTGTTGATTGATATTGCCCGTATTGCCGAATTACGTTTCATTGAAGAACGTGACGGTGGCGTTGCTATTGGTGCGGCCAGTACACACCACGATATTATCTCAAGTGCCGCCGTCCAAAGCCGTTATCCAGCCATGATTGAAGCAGGTGAGCTGATTGGGGATGTGCAGGTGCGCAATATGGGAACTTTGGGAGGCAGCATTGCTCACGCCGACCCATCGGCTGATTGGCCAGCGGTGTTGATTGCTCTTAACGCATCTATCAAAGTAGAGAGTGCAGCAGGTAGCCGAGAAATCCCTGCCAGTGAGTTCTTTTTAGGCTTTTTCTATACCGCTTTAGAAGAGGGAGAAATCGTAACCGAAATTTACCTTCCTGCGCCTGCTGCTGGTAGCAAGAGTGCCTATCGTAAATTTATGCAACCTGCTTCGCGCTTTGCCATCGTGGGTTGTGCAGCGTCGGTGGTTATTGACGGAGGCACTATTACCAACGCCAGCGTAGCTTTCACGGGGGTAGGAGCCGACGGTGCTTTTTTGGATGATGCCGTAGGCGCAGCTTTGGTTGGGAAAGCGGCCACCCTCGAAAACATCGAAGCCGCCGCCCATGCCGCTGCCGAAGGAGTGGACATCAATGAAGACCATTACGCTTCTAAAGCCTACCGTAAGCATTTGGCCAAAGTATATGCCAAACGTGCTCTTACAGGTGCCTGTGGGTTATAAGAAATTCCTGTTTGCTTGTTTAAATTGTCAAACGGGCGGTCGAATGGCTGCCCGTTTTTTTTAATATTGGATAAATTAAGTTTTTGAGTGCTATGAAAATTCTCATTCCTATTTTTCAACTTTCGGCTGGAATAGGTTTGTTTCTATTTGCCATGTATTTGATAGAGGAATCCCTAAAAAACCTCTCTGGTCGAAATTTTAAAATCTTTCTGCAACGCACCACTAAAAACAACTTAGGCGCAGTAGCGGGAGGGGCTATCGTAACAGGAATCCTCCAGAGTAGTTCGATGGTTTCATTGATGGTGCTGGCGTTTGTGGGTGCGGGGGTATTTACCATGAAAAATGCGATGGCCATTATCCTCGGAGCCAATTTAGGCACCACGCTCGATAGCTGGTTAGTAGCTACGCTTGGGTTTAAAGTAAACATTGAAGTAAGTGCATACCCAGCGGTTTTCTCTGGAGGCTTACTGCTTATTTTGCTTGGCAACCGCAAACCCATTAAATATCTTTCCTTTTTTTTGCTCGGTTTTGGCTTACTATTCATCGGGCTTTCTTTTATGAAAACAGCCATGGAAGCCCAAGTGAAAGCCTTTGATTTTTCGGAATATGCTCAGATGCCCTTAGCCGTTTTTCTACTCATTGGGTTTGTCATTACCCTGCTGGTTCAATCGAGTTCTGTCACCATGGCACTTACCCTCACCGCACTTCATACCAATGCGATTGGTTTTTTAGCCGCAACTGCCCTTGTACTTGGTTCAGAAACTGGCACAACCATTAAAATACTCCTGGGAGCTGTTGGAGGAAATGCCTCAAAAAAACGGGTAGCACTCGGCAATTTTCTCTTCAATATCTTTCTTACTGTATTGGCATTCCTCTTCTTAAAACCTATTTTGCTCTTAATTACCGACCTACTCAACATCAAAGACCCTCTTATCGGGTTGGTTACTTTTTCGAGTCTAATCAATTTAGGGGCCATCATCATTTTTTTACCTTTCCTTGATCCATTTGTACGATTTCTCGAACGTTTCTTTAAAGATACTGATGCCTCAAGTGCCGCTTTCATTGGCCATGCCAACGTAGCCGAACCCATAACAGCCCTGGATTTATTCAGAAGAGAAACCGCTTATTTTATCCATAACTCCATGATTTTCAACTTATCTCTATTCGAGATTAACACTATCTTTCTACAAACTCACCCTATCTTCACCCCTATCAATGAAAAAAGAAAATACTTAACCAAAACCCAAGAAGAGAAATATGATTTTATAAAACAACTTCAGGGAGAGTTACAGGTCTTTTACTTGGCACTAAGAGGAAAATTGCAAGCAGGGCAAAGCTCTCAGCTCAACCAACTGATTTTGGCAGTAAGGAGCTGTATGTATTCTGTAAAAAGCATCAACGACATTGGAAGCAACATTACCAACCTCAAACAATCATCCAAAGACATCAAATTCGATTTTTTTATACATCACAAAAACGAAATCGAATACCTATACGACCAACTAAATGCACTCATCGAACAAGAAGAAAAAGCCAATTTTGAAACTTTTCGGAAAATGTTCGACGATATTCAGCAAAATTATAGCTCAGCCCTCAACGATTTCTACAAAGAGGCACAACATGCCTCACTCGAAGACTTAGATATTACCACCGTACTCAATTTTAATCGAGAACTTTTTAGTTCAAACAAAGCTATGCTCATGGCAGTCAAAGACTTTTTATTAGAAGAAAAAGAAGCCGAGATTTTTAACGAAATCCCCGTTTATAAAGCTTAGAATCACCACTTCTCTAAATTTTTAGCTTAATCTTCACCCGCCCCAAAAGAGCAGTAATTCCGATAATCAAAAAGGCAAAAAGAAGCGATTTCAGCAGCCCAACCGCTCCCAATTTGAGCGACGCGGGAAGTGAAAAAGGCAACAAATCGGCAACGCTGTAATAAACGTACGGAATTAAGTAACACGTAAGCGTACTCGTCCCTGCGGTTTTGATGGAATCAAACCAACTTGATTTTTCTTTTATATCTACCAACCAGTAACTCAAAGCGTAGAGAATAAACGCAATACCACAGCAAAGAAAAATCCAAGTGGGAGTGGCCTGAATCTTTGAAATGATGAAGAAATTTCTCGAAATCAATCCAGCTATCAGAAACAGAATCCCGATTCCTGTATAAATGCCAATCAGTTTCGTCTTTTTCTGAGACGTATAAAAACGTTCTAATAGCAGCGTAGCCAATACGCCAGTAGAAGCAAACGAATGAAAAGCCCCGTTGCCAAGAATCCAATCGGTGGGGCCACTGGGCCAAATTTTTAATAGCCAACCCGCGTGTCCTGCAATGGTCATAAAAGTGAAAAAAGCCCATGAAATCAGCAATAAAATAGGGGTTTTGTGGACAAAAAGGTAAATCAAGGCGCAGCCCAAATACGTCCAACCAATAAGACCCAAAATTCCCCACCACTGAGGTGTCATTCCTGTTAAACTGTCTCCTTCTCCTCCTCTGAAAATGAAGGACAAATAAAGAAGCAGGCAGATACCAAGTACCTGTAAACCAACAAAAATTATTTTTTTTGAACCCTCACTTTTGGGATACACGTTCCAAATGAGAAAGAATCCAGTGACCATTAAAATTTGAAACCATTGGCGACTTATCCCCGTAGCTTGAGCGTTCAGTGTATCTATATTGACGGTAAAAACTCCCATGACCAGCAAGGCTATCGAACGAGTAACAATATGTTTGATAATCAGCCCATTGCTTTCTCCTTTCGCGATTCTATTTTGAATGGCGAAGGGAATGGCCATACCCAAAATAAACAGAAAACAGGGAAAGACCACATCGGCAAAACCCAGAAAATCTTCGGTAGCTTTTGCGTGTTCGAGCCAGTAAGGAATACCCGTTAAACTCCATAAATCATTGACAAAAATCATCCAAAGCATGGTCAATGCCCGAAAAACATCAATGGATTGAATCCGTTTTAGAGAAGATGGCACAGCAGAAGGTGGGTTTTATTGTTGACTTACTTTTTTGATTTCATCATACATCGTTCTAAAACAATTGGATGGCGTATTTTCGCCCGCTTTTTCGTTTACTTTCACCCCATAATACTCGTCTAAAAATGCCCCTGCTCCCGACCATACCGTTTGCATCATACCAAAATAACGCGGTTTCATTTCCTTTGTGGCCGTTTGTCTGAATTTAATCATGTCTTGCGTTTGTACTACGGCAATTTTTGGTTTTCTCCACGGACAAGTAATCACGTTGAACCCTTTCATGGCAAAGTAAACCGCCGTTTGATCGGGGCGTTCGTAGTGCCAATCGCAAATGACTACATCTTTGGCAATCAAATCAATAGCCTTGTGGGTATTGTTATAGCTACCCTCCCACTCCCCAATTCCCGTCGTTTTTCCGTCAATGAGACGGTCACCCCAAATCCACAATTTACGATTTTTGAGAGCAAGATGATTGCGGAGTTCGTTCAGTTCGCCCGCAAAAAGTTCTGCTTTATCGCGGCCTCCGCAGCGCGGGCATTTGGCATCGCCAATGTAAAAAACCTCATCCATGCCGGCGTGAAAAGCGTCGGTTTCAAATACGTCGCAAATCTCATCCATCAATGCAAAGACGATTTTATGAACGCCAGAGTGCAACGGACAATAACTTTTGCAATAGAGACCATCGGCGTTGGGCCATACGTATTTTTCGGGCATTTTTACGTGCGGCGTTTCGTCAAATTCGGGATAGACTCGTAGTAGATTTTCGGTTCTTGAAGCCCAAGATTGATGCCCCAGCAAATTGATTTGGGGGATGATTCGGATGCCGTTTTTCTGACACACATTCACCAATTTTCTTACGTCACGCTTAGAGAGCGCAATGCTGTCGCGCAACTCTGGGTGACTCTCAAACTGATAATTGTAATCAACTCTGAGAATCAGGGTATTGACTTGGCGAGGAGCGAGTTCGTCGTGGATAAATTTCACAAAAGCATCTACTTCTTTCACTTTTGGGGCGGCGATACAAAAGCCCCGGATAGGCAACAAACTATCGAGTTTGGTTTGCGCTGAAGTGGTTTTTGCCAGAAAATAACAACATAAAAGTGAGAAAAGACGAAGTGATTTAGTCATAGGAATGGTGACAAAAAGCTAAGTTTGGTATTAAAAGAAAAGACTTTGGGCTACATACTGTGATTAGATTTGCCTCCCTTGGTCCAAATAAAAACCCAGCCAACAGGTGTGAACCGTGACTGGGTTTTTGTGAGGTCAGTCCTTTGAAAAATATGCTACAACATCGTAGTCGGACAAACGTAGTCAGTGATAGGCACTTTATTGCTGGCTTTGATAGCGGCAAAACCACCAGCCACATCCACAAAACTGTCCCACCCGCGGGCTTTCAGGATAGAAGCCGCCAGCATACTGCGATACCCCCCTGCACAATACAATACAAAAGGCTTATTTTTGGGGAATTCGGCCAAGTGATTGTTGATGGCATTGAGTGGGATATTTACTACATCCAGTACGTGTTCAGAATCAAACTCACTTTTCTTTCTAACATCAATCGTGAGTGGTTTTTCCGTATTGTACTTTTGGGCAAATTCTTCGGCAGAAATACGGCTCACCGTTTCAATGTCTTTACCAGCGGCTTTCCAAGCCTCAAAGCCACCTTTCAAATAACCCAGCGAAAAATCATACCCTACCCTCGACAAACGAACGATGGACTCTTCTTCTCGACCTTCGTCGGTGACGAGCAATATTTCCTGTTTCACGTCGGGAATCATTTCGCCCACCCACTGCGCAAAACTGCCGTCAATACCGATATTTATACTATTGGGAATGAACCCCTTAGAGAAGCTATCAGCACTGCGCGTATCCAACACCAAGGCTTGCGTTTCGTTGGCAGCGGCCTCAAATTCTTCCACCGTGAGCGGTCTTTTACCGCGTTGCATGATATTGTCTAAGCTATCGTAGCCCTTGATATTCATCAGCACATTTTGGGGGAAATAAGCGGGTGGGGTGGTTAGACCCGTCAGCAAGGTCTTGATAAATTCTTCTTTGGTCATATCAGGCCGAAGCGCATAGTTGAATTTTTTCTGGTTGCCGAGCGTATCCGTGGTCTCTTTGCTCATCATTTTGCCGCAGGCACTCCCTGCCCCGTGGTTGGGGTACACAATAAGGTCATCGCTCAACGGCATAATTTTGTTGCGGAGCGAATCAAAAAGATGGCCTGCCAGTTTTTCCTCCGTAAGGTCAGCAATGACGTGCTGTGCCAAATCTGGACGACCCACATCGCCAATAAACAGCGTATCGCCCGTAATCAGCCCGTGTTCTTTGCCATTTTCGTCAATCAACATATAGGTAGTACTTTCCATGGTATGCCCTGGCGTGTGAATTACTTTGACGGCACAGTCTCCTATGTTAAAAATCTGATTGTCTTGGGCTACAATCGCCTCATAAGCTGGCTTGGCGGTAGGGCCAAACACAATTTTCGCCCCTGTTTTTTTCATCAAGTCCAAATGCCCACTTACAAAGTCAGCATGAAAGTGGGTTTCAAAAACGTATTTTATTTGGGCGTTGTCTTTGGCAGCACGATTAATATAAGGTTGCACTTCCCGCAATGGATCAAAGATAGCTGCTTCGCCCTTGCTTTCGAGATAGTACGCTGCGTGGGCAATGCAGCCCGTGTAAATTTGTTCTATTTTCATGATGAGGTAATGTTTAAAATGATAGGACAAAATTATCAGGCGAGCGAAGCATCTTCTGTAACATCTCTCACATTGAAAGCTGATCTTCGTCAGGTTTTGAATGTAATGAGCTTAGACACATTGTAGTAGAATAGAAGCCTAATTTTGTGAATAGCCATCAAAATAAAATCCGCTATGCGTAGAGAGATTTCGGGATGAGGCCAGCAATTCGTATTTTTGTAAAAACCTATTTGAACCGCCCCGAAGCACCCATGAATTTCCCCTCCAAACTCATCGAAGAAGCCGTCAGTGAAGTCTCCAAACTCCCTGGAATTGGAAAAAAAAGTGCGCTACGAATCGTACTACATTTACTAAAGCGCCACGAAAAAGAAACGCATACCTTGGCCGCAGCACTCGTAGCAGTGCGAACGCAAATTCAATATTGTAAACAATGCCATAATATTTCTGACGCCGAACTCTGTGGGATCTGTCTAAGTACCAAACGCGACCGCTCGGTGATTTGCGTAGTGCAAGATAGTCGTGATGTCCTTGCTATCGAAAATACGGGTCAATTCAATGGTTTATATCATGTATTGGGCGGTATCATTTCACCCCTCGAAGGAATCGGGCCAGGCGACTTACACATTGATACCTTGCTCCAAAGACTTCAGCAAAATACCGAGGCAAAAGAAGTTATTCTTGCCCTTAGCCCAACGATGGAGGGCGATACCACTTCTTTCTATCTGCAAAAAAAACTCAAGCATTTCCCCCTAAAAATCTCCACGATTGCGCGCGGCATTCCGATTGGAGGAGATTTAGAGTATGCTGATGAAATCACTTTAGGGCGCAGTATTGTGAGCAGAATAAACTACGACTAATAATAATTTTTCAAAAAATGAGTAGTAAATCTTAGGTTTTTGTCAGTAGAAACCGTCTTTTGGTCGCTTATTTGGCAAGATTTCATCCTACATTGACTTGCCAAAGTACCAAATGAAAAATTTTGCTCAATACACCGTTGAGGACTTTGCGGCGGAACCACTCTTTATTAGGTGGGTACAGCAACCTGACGATACCGAACTGAGCAACTTCTGGCAAGTATGGCTCAAAAATCACCCTTACAAATCGGAAGAAGTAGCCGAAGCACGTACTTTGGTAGGACAGTTGTCGAGTACCTACGTAGGTATGACTGCCCAAGAAGTACGCACTTTGTGGAAACTTGTGTTGGAATCGGTAAATACCATTCCTGAAATTGACCCTCTTGACCAAGAAGTAAAACCGTTGGCTTCTGCGTTTTACTTGGCTCGGTGGCTCGCCGCACTCGCAGTGGGAGTGGGATTAGTAGGGTGGATTATTTGGAAAATTTATTAGCAAGCCTCAACAGACATCTATAAAAAGAGCTATTTCGGAGGTATCTCTCCCCTTTTCGTCTTAATAAAATACAAAAATTCAACCTAAAAGTAAAAACATTTAATGCCGCATTTTGTTAGTAAAACTAAAATAAAGGCAATTAAAAATACAAAAAACAATATACCGGGAACGTTCCCGATAACGATTGCGTAAAATTTTTGCATAGAAGCTTTGTGAAACCCACTCATTCAATCTAAACTCATCCCCTAATAGGTTTGAATTTTCAATAGTTAAACCCAAAATAATTACATTTTTTTACTTTAATCCTATCAAAAATTATGAGGAAAATTTCCACGTTGTGTAGTGTGTGGGTGGCAGCAGTGATGTTAAGTACATCTTCTGTCTTGGCTACCACCCCACCGACGAATGGTAGTGGCGGAAAATTTACCGCAATCGCAGCCGTTGACAAAACCGTGAGCGGTAAAGTGACATCTTCCGATGACGGAGGCCCTCTTCCAGGGGTCAGTGTTTTGGTAAAAGGAACAACCACAGGCACAAACACCGATGCAGATGGTAACTTTAAACTAAATGTTAAAGATAACAGTGCCGTGTTGGTATTTTCGGCAGTAGGCTTTGAGAAGAAAGAAATTACGGTTGGCAATGGCAGTGTGTTTAACATCACACTCAGTGTTGACCAAAAAACCCTCAATGAGGTAGTCGTTGTAGGGTACGGTACGCAACGAAAGAGCCAAATGACAGGGGCGATTTCGCAAGTATCGGCCAAGCAACTGCAGGAAATGCCTATTACCAGTATCGGTCAAGCTATGCAGGGCCGTGTGGCCGGGGTTGATGTATCTCAGTCGGGTTCTAGACCAGGTTCTGTACCGAAAATTTTGATTCGCGGTCGCCGTTCGTTTAACGCTGGAAACGACCCACTTTATGTAGTGGATGGGATTCCTCTTTCTGCTGGTTATGAAGACCTGAACCCGAGTGATGTTGCTTCTATGGAAGTACTGAAAGATGCCACGGCTACAGCGATCTACGGTGCCAGAGGTGCTAACGGGGTAGTGTTGGTAACGACAAAGAGAGGAGCCGTCAAAGGAAAAACCACTGTAACGTTTGATACGTATGGAGGTGTATCAAAGCCCTTGGACAAAATTCAATTGTTTAGCGGACCAGAATTTGCGGAGTATGTACGCGAAGCTTATCGTGCTACCAACGGTTACAAAGATGCAAACGGTAACCCTGTACCTACGGGTGTTGCTGATGCGGCTGCAGATGCCAAAGTAGCAGTTTTAGGTGGTGACCCTGCCGTAGCCAAAGGACTATCCGCTGGTACCAACACAGATTGGCAGAGTTTGCTTTTACGCAACGGGTTCATGCAAAACCACTCCTTAGGTGTGCAAGGCGGAAACGACAGAACACAGTTTTATATTTCAGGTGGGTATTTCCAAGATAAAGGGATTACAGCAGGGTTAGATTATACGCGTATTTCATTGAGAGCCAATATCGACCACAGTATCAATAAGTGGTTGAAAGTGGGTATTTCTTCTTATACCATGTATAGTATCAGAAATGGGGAGAACTTGAATCCTTATGGTTTTACGATTCAACAGAACCCATTGGCTCGCCCTTATGATGATAATGGTAATATTATTTTCTCACCCACCAATGATGCCTTGTTAACCAACCCATTGGCGGAGATTGTACCAGGAGCTCAAGTAGATAATACGAAGAGATACAGAATTTTTAACAGCCTTTACACGGAAGTCAAAATTTTGGAGGGCTTAAAATACCGTGTAAACTTCGGACCGGATTTTACGATTTCAAGATGGGGGCGTTTCATTGGTGCTGCTACCAATGCACGTAAATACGGAGATCCACAGGCATCTTCACGCAACGACTTCGGTTTCAACTGGACATTGGAGAATATCGTAACCTACAATAAAACTTTCGCTCAAAAACATAACTTTAGCGCTACCTTACTGCAATCTCTCCAAAGAGATAATTTTGAAAGATACACGACTGATGTACAAGGGGTTCCGGCAGAAACACAACAGTTTTATAATTTAGGAAATGCAGCCTCGGTATTGGGAGTAAGCAGTACCTTGTCTCAATGGACCATCAACTCCTACATGGCACGTATCAACTATGACTTTAACGACAAATATTTGTTAACAGCTACTATTCGTCGGGACGGTTCAAGTCGTTTTGGTGAAAATACGAAATACGGTAACTTTCCGGGAATTGCCGTAGGGTGGAATATCAGCAATGAGCCTTTCTTAAAAGGGATTACTTGGATTGATTTATTGAAATTGAGGGCTGGTTGGGGTAAAGTAGGTAACCAAGGGGTGGCACCTTATCAAACTCAAGGTTTGTTGAGCAGAACCGTGTATGCTTTCGGAACAACCGGTGCATTTGGCTATCGTCCAAATACGATCGGAAACCCTGATTTGAAATGGGAAACTTCGGCTACTGCCAACATCGGGTTAGACTTTAGTTTCCTTAGAGGACGTATTCAAGGTTCGTTAGAATTGTACGAAACAAATACAACGGATTTGTTACTGTCTGATCAGTTGCCAGGTTCAATTGGCTTTAATGCGGTGACTCGTAACGTAGGTCAAACGCGTAATAAGGGAATTGAATTAGGTTTTACCACTGTCAATGTAAACACGGCCAGCGGTTTCAAATGGACAACCGACTTCACATTTACCAAAAACAAAGAAGAAATCGTGTCTCTTTACAATGGAAAAGTGGATGACTTAGGAAACCGTTGGTTTATCGGACAACCCCTCAATTCTTACTTTGATTACAAAAAAATAGGTATCTGGCAGTTGGATGAAAAAGAAACAGCGGCTAAATTCTATCCAGGAGACAAAGCTAATCCGCTTGGTGCTGGTGTCGGTCAAATAAAAGTGCAGGATACCAATGGGGATGGTATTATCAATGCCCTTGACAGAGTATTGCTCGGCTCGGATATCCCTAACTTCAGTGCCGGTTTTACCACCCGTTTTTCATACAAAGGATTTGATTTGTCGGCCTTCTTGTTCGGTCGTTTCGGCAATATGATCGTGAGTGGTTTCCATCAGGATAGAAACCAATTGGCTGGTCGTTACCAACAAATCAAAGTGGATTATTGGACACCAAACAACCCAACCAATGAGTTCCCTCGTCCGTTCAGTACCCAAGAATTCCCGCAGTACAATACTACGTTGATTTATTTTGATGGTACTTTCGTCAAACTGAGAAATGTAAACTTTGGCTATACGATTCCGCAAAGTGTTGCCAATAAATTGAAAATGGAATCGCTTCGGTTGTATATGAGCATTCAGCAACCTAAAATCTGGTCTGAATACCGCAGCAAGTACAACGGCATTGACCCTGAAGCCACAATTACTTCTTCAGGTAACGGAACAACATCAGTTAGCTCAAACGTTGTTCCTGCTACATCGGTCACTACGGTTGGTTTGAACATTCGGTTCTGATTTAGAGATTTAATCAAAGACTTTTAAAACATTTACAACAATGAAATTGAACAACATAATAAAACCCATTAAAATCTTTGGTGTGGCGGCGTTGTTATTGACGTCTCAGTCATGTAAAGATATTTTGGATGAGAAAGTTATTTCCGGTATCGGTAATGACTACATAAATACACCGAAAGGATTTGAAGATGCCGTAAAGTCGGCTTATTCTACTCTTAGATATTTCTACGGAACCCAGCAAGGACTTACGTTGACTGAGTATGGTACTGATATCTACGCTACGGGTGCTGATGGTGGCTACAAAGGGTTTCATTTTTATGATACTCAACTACAGCCTACCGTTGATTATCTCATTAACACTTGGGACGAGTTATATCGCGGTATCAATACTTGTAATGCAATCATTGATCGAGCACCAGCCGCCACCGTTTCAGAAGCAATCAAAAAGCAACGTGTGGCAGAAGCTAAATTCCTGAGAGCTCACTACTACTACATCTTACACCAACAATTTGGCGGTGTTGATTTACGATTGCGCGAAACATTGGCTCCTACCAAGGATACCAAAAGAGCCTCGGATGCTGAAATGTACGCGGCCATCATCAAAGACTTAGAGGACGCCATCCCTGCCTTGGAAGCAAAAGCACAATCGTCTGATTATGGACGTGCTACCAAACCAGCTGCCGAAACGCTGTTGGCCAAGGTCTATTTAGCAAAAGCCTACTCTGCATCTAAGGCTTCGGACGATTTTGCCAAAGCTGCCGCCTTGTGTAAAACAGTAACCACTGCTTACGGATTTAAGTTATTGGATGATTTTGCGAGTGTTTTTGATGAAAACAACCAAGTCAATAGCGAAGTAGTATTTGCAGTACAATATACATCTGATCCTCTTACTAATTTAACCAACAACACAGGCGCTGTAAATGGTGGTAATAACCTTCACTTGTTCTTCGGGATGCAGTATGATGTGCAGCCTGGCATGAAAAGGGATGTATTCTACGGACGTCCATTTAAGCGTTTGAGACCTACGCCTTATTTATTGAATACGCTTTTTGCGGATCGAGTGAATGACTCTCGTTACAAGAAAACCTTCCGTGATACATGGTTGAGCAACAACCCGGGTACGAACCTGAATTCATCATTTGACAACTCTAAGGCCAAGTTAACCTTTGCAGCAGGTGATACAGCCATCTTTATTCCCGGTGTAGAATGGACGCTGGCACAACGGGCGGCCAAGAAATATCAGGTATTGGTACCAAGTATGTATAATGAGGCGCTTTTCCCGACGTTACAGAAATTCTTTGATACCAAACGTCCTGATTTGACCTACGAAGCCGGTAGTCGCGACTATTTTGTATTCCGTTTGGCAGACGTACTTTTGATGCAAGCCGAAGCTTATTTGCAATCAGGTAATAAGGCGGAAGCAGTGGCAGCTTTCAATCAGGTCCGTTATAGGGCAGGTTGGCCAGGCAAAAAAGACGCGATGCTCATCAAAGAAGCTGATATGAACTTCGAGCAAATTATCGAAGAACGCGGTCGTGAGTTGGCAGGAGAGCAAATGCGGTGGATGGATTTGAAGCGTTGGGGTATTTTGGTAGAGCGAGTTCAGAAATATAACCCTCAAGCAGCAACCAATATTAAGCCTATTCATAACCTGCGTCCTATTCCACAAACGCAGATTGACCGTAGTGCCAAAACTGCAGAAGGTACTTCTGTATTCCCGCAAAACCCAGGCTACTAAGCAAGGGATAAAAAAGCAAAAAGAGGAGCTTAGGTTCCTCTTTTTACTTTTTTTCTATCTGTTATTTTCTATTATCTTGCCCACCGACCATGCTCAAATAACTTTCATACCTCGACAAAGCGATTTTTCCCATCTCTACGGCTTCTTTGACAGCACACTTAGGTTCGTCAATGTGGAGGCAATTATTGAAGCGACATTCGTTCAACAAATCACGCATTTCAGGGAAATAATGTGCTATTTCTTCTTTCTCCATCTCTGACAAACCTAATTCCTTAATCCCTGGAGAATCAATTATAAAGGTGTCGGGGGCCAATTCAAACATCTCAGCGAATGTAGTGGTATGTACCCCCTTATTGGCAAAAGTAGAGACCTCGTTGGTACGTAGGTTCAAGTCGGGGGCAATGGTATTGAGCAACGTGGATTTTCCTACACCCGAATGCCCCGACAAGACCGAAACTTTTCCTGACAACAATTCTCTAAACTGTTCAATCCCTTCTCCCGTTACACTTGAGGTAGTAAAACAAGTATAACCCAAAGAATTGTAAAGATGAACTAAGTCTTGTTGATAGGCTTTAATGTCTTCGTCAAAAAGATCTTGCTTATTAAAAATCACCGTACTCGGAATACGAAATGATTCTGCAACAACCAGCAGACGGTCAATAAATCCCAGCGATGTACGCGGAAAAGTAAGTGTAGCTACGATGATAACTTGATCAATATTGGCGGCAAGTAAGTGAGAATGAGCTGATTTTTGAACCGATTGGCGCGCAATATAGTTGGTGCGGGGTTCTATGTCATTGATAATTCCCGTTTGCAAAGCGTCATCTTCAATTTCCCAAAACACACGGTCGCCTACAGCCACGGGATTGGTCACTTTTAAGTCCTGAAACTTAAATTTACCCCGTAGCCGACAACGCCAAATTTGCGCTGCTCCATCACGAACATCATACCATGAACCAGTAGAGCGAATCACCAGTCCTTGCTGTGAATTAGCATTGATTTCCTCAGTCCGCTTGGCAATCACTGCCGCACTTTTTGTCTGAAATTTGGCGGGGGGCGCCTTTATTTTACCTGATTTTTTCAAATTACAATCTTCTAAAAATTGCTTCGATATCTTGAATCGTTACTTTTTCTTTCCAATCATACCCTACCGCATGGTTCCACATGTGATCAAGTTTGTACGAGACATGGGCCATCGCTGTGATTTGCTCATTGGTCCAGTCTTTTGACAATCCCTGCGGCAGCGTAATGTTGTGTTGGGCAACCATCTGCTTAAATTCGGTTACTCCTTCTGGATAATAATCAGCTAAGTGATTGAATGCGATACAATTAGAGTAGCAATGGCGCATTCCCAAAATCTTAGAAAGTCCGTAGCTGATGGCATGGCAAATACCCACTTCTGAGTACGTTAAACTTAGTCCTCCCATAAGAGAAGCTACCATCAATTTATCATCGTTTTCAGGAGTTTGGCCTGCTTTTTCACCCAAATAAATCTCACGGCAAAGTTTCATAGATTGCTCGGCGTAAGCGTGAGAATAGGCATTGTTAAATTGTCCATTTTCGGATTCGATGCAGTGAATGTACGTATCCATACCCACATAAAACCACCAGTCGCGTGGGACCGTCGCAATCAACTCAGGGTCAAGCACCACTTGATTAAAAACCGTCCACTCGCATTTTAAGCCCAATTTCTTTTCTGGGCCTGTCAAAACAGCCGTCATAGAAACCTCCGCACCAGTACCCGAAATTGTGGGTACGCCCACGTGATAAATACCTGGTACTTTGATAAGATCCAAGCCCTGATAAAGTGTCGAAGAACCTTCATTGGTTACCATCAGCGACACACATTTGGCAATGTCCATAATAGCGCCCCCACCGATTCCAATGATGCCCGAAGGAAGCCCTTTGGTCGCCATTATTTCGTCGCGGAGGGTATCAATTTGCTCCGTAGTTGGCTCGTGTGGGTCAACGTCAATAAAATAAACGGTATCTTCGGGCTGAACGGGCAAGCGGCCTTCCAGTTCTTTACCTTTGAAATAGTTGTCAACAATAAACACCATGTAGCCATTGTTTTCGCTACGATGTGGGGCGATGATTTCACCCAATTGGCTAAAACTACCCCGTCCGAAGACGGTTTTTTCGATTCCTTTGAAATTTTTATGCATGAATCTGTATTTCTAAAAGAAAATTAAAGTGTTATTTAGGATGATTGTATTTTGAGGCCAAATCATGAGTATGCTTCCATATCTCCTATTTAGTTTTCTCTTCAAGTTTTTCAAAAATCTCCCTAATTCTTGGGTTTTTCTTATACGCCTCTTGCATTTCTTTCTGGGTTTGACGTTTGCTTTCCATTAGCCAACGGCCCAAACTTTTGGGGTGTTCCGTAAGTTTTTGTTCGGTTGTTTTCATTGTCTTTTTTTTAAAGAATAATCTAACCGCAATAGTTTCCTTTTATCTAATCTGCAGTGAGGATTTTTTAATCCAATATCGGAATTTCCAGCTGTTTACAAATAAGAGTACACAGGTTTTTATCAATTTGCGGATGTCGCGGAATGGTTGTCTTCTTTCCAGAAACCTCATTTTTATAAATGTCGTGCTTAGAGCCATGTCGATGAAAATGACAACCATTCACTTCGAGATGTTTGATTAATTTGTTGCGTTTGACAGACATTAGGCAGCAAAAATCAAATCTTCCTGATAGACAATTTTCTGGTTTACAGACTCTTCTCTCATATCTTCCAGATACAGTTCAAGTGCCTCCAAGAGATTTTCTTTCACTTCTTCTACTGACTTCCCTTGCGTCAACACTGCCGGAATTTCTTTTATCATTCCAATAAAATACTCTTCTCCTTCCGTAATTATCAGTGTCAGTTTCATTATTGAGTGAGTTTAGCAAGTATAAGCCGCCATTGCCTTACGAATTGCCTTTTCGAGGTTGTTGGCGAGGGTTTCAAGCTCGGTTTGCGTCCAAGTAACGCGCACGCCAAACGAAATCAAACGTCCAATCACTTCCTGCGATTTTGGCAAATCAAGGTTGGCATAATCCTGTGGGACTCCTACTACTTGAATGGCCAACTTACTCGCCGTACGCATTTCTTTGAGGTGATCCCATTGATTAATGAAATGGTACATATTCGTAAACCAGTAGTTGAAACCACCCACACCCGCAGCATTCAATTCGGCCACAACGGCTTGTGCGCTTTCGGTATCTGGTAGCAATAAGTTGAGGAATGTAGCCGAATCACCATCTGCATCGGGAATGCGCGCAAAAGACACCCCAGGTACGTTGGCAAGGCGGTTCATCAACCACTTTTTGTGTTCGTTGTTCTTTTCTACTAAGTACGGAACACGACGCGTTTGGGCCAAGCCAACGGCCGCATGAAGCTCCGAAATACGGTAGTTAAACCCAATGATCGGGTGTTGTTCCATCCCACGGTTGCTTCCAATGTGGTCGTGTCCGTGATCAGAATAGCTGTCAGCAAATTTATAGGCTTGTTCGTCGTTGGTCACAAATACCCCACCTTCGCCTGCGGTAGCAATTTTGAAAAAGTCGTACGAATAAGCCCCCGTTTTGCCCCAAAGTCCCGTAAAAGTTCCTTTGTAACTCGCACCCATCGCTTGCCCTGCATCCTCTACCAAAATAAGATTATGCTCGTTGACAACCTCCATAATGGCGTCCATATCAGCCATTTGACCACACATGTGTACCAAACAAATAGCCTTGGTTTTAGGCGTGATCACTTTGCGGATTCCTTCGGCTGAAAGGCAAAGTGTTTCGTCTATTTCAGCAAAGACAGGCAAAGCACCAATCATCAAAACGGCTTCGACCGAAGCAATATAAGTAAATGGCGGAACAATCACTTCGTCACCTGTGCCAATTCCTGCCGCAACAAGGGCCGTCTGAATGGCGGTAGAACCACTCGACACCGCATGGGCATATTTTGCTCCGACTACTTTACACACTTCCGCTTCCATTTCGCGGGCTTTCCAAATATTATTACGTTGCGCTTCGTGATTAAAACGAAAGAAAACTCCTGTCTCTAAAACGTCATTAATTTCTTTGCGCTCTTCTGCGCCATAAAGTTCGGTTCCTGGCATATCAATTTACTGTTTATAGCTCCCTCATTCCCAGTAGGGAACTGTTTATTACTTATTACAAAGTTTTTAACAAAAACGTCGCAAAGTTAGTGATTTTGTAGTGTAGAAATATAAGATTTTGAAAGCGCAATGCTGCTACAGATGAAATACGATATTTGACTTGACGGGAGGATAGTTGACGGGGTTGTCATTTACTAAGAGCAGATAAATTGCATAATTCCCCTTGCGAAAATGCTTTTTAGGTACAGTAATCGCAAAATGAGGCAAGCTCACTTTATGATGTTCATTCTCAAGTTCCATGTCCAAAATGAGCGTCTTGTCATTTTTGGGGTTGGTAATTTCATTGTGAGTACAATCGAAAGGCGCGGCGTTGTTGTGAATCGCCCAAAGCCGGTGATGTACTTGTCCGATTTTGATAACGTCGGATGTCGGATTAGTGATTTCCCCAACTATATGTATTTTTTTTTGAGTTTGATAAATAGTGTCAATAGAGAGGGTAAGGTAGGTAAGTGGAGGGCGGTTCAGGCTGTCATAATATGCCTTGCTGCGAAGTGGTTTATCTAAGTGATACTTATAAAACCCATTCCTACTCAGTTTATTTAGTGTACTGACTTCTAAGCAATTAAAACCAGAATTGTTTAAATAATAGTTTTCCATCTTACTCATCAACCCTTCTTTTCGAGCTTCTGGATTTCTTAGATGAAAAGTAAAATACTTGAGATTGATAAGGATAGAAAGTATTAGCAAGGAGGGAAACAGTATCTTTTTGAGGGGCACAGAACGTAAAAATAAATCCCGAATCATAATAATACTACCCGACGCTAACAGCATGGAATAAATAGAATATCGCTCTGACAAAGCGGTATTGATCCCATACTCGTACCTTTTGAAGGTAGTCATGGATGCCATCAGTACGCTGTACATGATGCACAAAAACACGAAAGAATTTTGTAAGTAGTATTTTCTATAAAAGGCAAAAAGACTTGTTCCTAAAAATACGACACCCGTGATTTGGGCAAGTTTTGGATTAAATGCAATGCTTCCCAAAAAAGCAAAGAAAAATTGAGCCGCTTGGGGCAGTTGTTCAAAAAGAAGTTCAGAAGTAGGATGACGGTAGATTGGCTCATAAGTCCAATAATAACCTACAATCAGTAAAAAAGCCCAAATAAGCCAAATCCCCAACAAACGATAACGTTTTTGAAAGAAAAATACAGCACTAATTACTGCCAATAGCGCAAAACCTCCGCTGTTAGAAAAAATAGAAAGTCCACTGCACAGAAATGTAAGGAAATTATTTCTAAAATAGGACTCTTTCAAAGAGAAGTGAAGAGTAGCGACTGCAAACAAAGCCGAAAACAGATTGGAGTTCTGCATGGCGATGAGCGTATTGGAGCAAGGAATGATGATAACGAACGCGATAGGCAGAATCCACCATTTTTGTTCGCCTATGTGTTGATAGTACAAAATAACGATAAAAACCAAACTCAAATTACCCAGGATAATCCACCAACGCAAGTCAATCAACCCCGAAATACAGTATTGAAGCAAAGCTAACAGACGCGTTACAACCAGCCGATGTTCGTTGTGTTGGCTAAATAGGATACCCAATTTTTCCCACCAAGTATTTGCGTCTTTTAATTGGTTAAACATTTCCATAACGTAAAGGTCATCGCCAACGGGGATGTTGATTATATTCCTGTACAATACATAAGCAAGCAGGCAAATGGGAACAAGGCAAATCAGAAACCAAGTTTTTTTGATAACTGGCATAGACGAAAAGATACTTTAGAGAGATGAAATTCTACCAATTTTGGAAGTAAAGCAGGCATCAAAGATAGATGAAAAAAGATAAAACGAGTGACAGTCTTAGTAGGTTTATTGGTTTTAAAAAGAGCATTTTATGCGTTTATCGAAAGTTTTTTTCTAACTTTCGCCCTCCTCAAAAATTGTTTTTTAAACCTATGATGAACGCATTCAAATCTTTTTTATTCAGCCTGTTAATTGGCGGGGGGGGCTTCTATGTCGTGGCCCAAAACCCTGAAATCAAGCGCATCCACCCCACAAATTGGTGGGTTGGGATGAAAAACCCCAACCTTCAACTGTTGGTTTATGGCAAAAATATCAGTTCGACCAAAGTGAGTTTGAGCTATCCTGGAGTGCGAATTAAAAAGACGCAAAAAGTAGAAAACCCCAACTACCTGATGGTAGATTTGGAGATTTCTAAGGCTGCCAAACCAGGCAATATGCGCTTGGTATTTAGCAACGGAAACTTTAAAAATACCCAGAATTATACCCTCGGTGTCAAAAAACATAAACCTGCTACCATCAATTCTTCGGATTTTATCTATCTCCTCATGCCCGACCGCTTTGCTAACGGCGACGAGTCAAATGATAAATTTAGTGACATGCTTGATACCCAAGCCGACAAAAACGTTCCGTTTTTACGTCACGGTGGCGATTTTCAGGGTATTATTAACCACTTGGATTATCTTCAGGAATTGGGCGTAACTACACTGTGGAATACCCCAGTAATAGAAAACGACACCAAACTAAAAAAAGAACTTCACGGCAATTTACAAGCAGCTTACCACGGCTATCATTTTAGTGATCATTACAAGATTGAGCGTCGTTTTGGAGGAAATGAGGGGTATAAAAAACTCTCGGCGGCTTTGCACCAACGGGGAATGAAATTGATTCAGGATGCGGTCTATAACCACGTATCAGAAGACCATTGGATGTACCTCGATCCTCCAACCAAAGATTGGTTTAATATGTGGCCTACCTATACAGGAACGACTCACAAAGAGCAACCAGCTTTTGATCCAAACAGCACTGAAATAGACCGTAAGCTGTTGACAGATGGCTGGTTTACCCCTTTTTTGCCAGACGTCAATGGCCGTAATCCCTTCTTTGCCACATACATGATTCAACATGCCCTTTGGAGTACTGAAGAATTTGGATTGGATGGGTGGAGAATAGATACTTATAAGTACAACGATATGCCATTTATGAACCGTTGTAATCAGGCACTTTTAGATGAGTACCCCAACCTCTTGATTTTTGGCGAAACATTTGTGACCAACCCTGCTTGGATGGCCTATTTTGTAAAAAACAACGTAAACTTTCCTTTTAAGTGTAACCTTCCTGGTACTTGCGATTTTCCGAACTATGCCGCTATCAACGAAGCGTTGAATCAACCTTGGAGCTGGGACGGAGGACTCAACCGCTTGTATAGCACCCTCACTCAAGACTATTTTTACGCTGCCCCCTCAAAATTGGTAACGTTTTTAGAAAATCACGATACCGATCGTTTTTTCTCCGTAATAGGAGAAGATTTCAACAAATACAAAATGGGCGTAGCGTGGTTGCTGACAACAAGAGGAATTCCGCATTTTTACTATGGTACTGAGGTATTAATGAAAAATACTAAAAATCCTACGGATGCCGAAGTTCGCCGAGATTTTGAAGGCGGCTGGAAAGGCGATAAGCAAAATAAATTCACTGCTGCAGGACGCACCACTCAAGAAAATGAAGCTTTTGAGTTAGTAAAAAATTTGGCCAACTACCGTAAAAACACCCCTGCACTACACAGTGGTAATTTTACCCAATATTTGCCGCAAGATGGTGTCTATGTCTATTTTAGACACGACAATTCTAAAACGATAATGGTTGTTATGAATACTAATACCAGCTTAACAAGCTTGGAGACCGCCCGTTTTTCGGAAAGGGTGAAAGGTTTTTCCTCTGCCAAAAATATTTTGACTAACGAAGTTATTTCAAATGTAACATCTCTCGCAATACCTCCAACTACCGCCTTGGTACTGGAGTTGAAATAAAAAATGAGGGCGGAGTTAAAACTCCGCCCTCATTTTTTATTTACGATACTGTTCAATCAGTTTAAAGAGTGCTTTCTGCTTCTGCAAATCAGGGAAAAAATCGTACAACTGCTCGTGCGAGTTGTAGTCAAGTGCAAGTGCTATTTCCAAGTGAATGAGTGCTTCCTTGTATTCGCCAGCGTGTAAAAGATAGGCCGTAGCTCGGTAATACATACTGGCATTGTCAGGGATATCGTCAAGTCCTTCTTGAATTATCTCATACGCTTTATTAAATTGACCTTGGTCAAACAATATCAAAGACCATTTAAGCCAAACTTCCTCATAGTCGGGTTCGAGTTCGGCGGCTTTCTCAAAAGCTTCAATGCTGGCAAATACGTTTCCGATTTTGTACTCTAACTCGGCCAATATAAGCCAATAATCTACCACATGTTCATTGAGTTTAATGGCCTTTCGGACGCAGTTGAGTGCCTCAATCCACTTTTCTTCTACTGCCAAACAAACCGCCACTCCGTGCCAGCCTTCGTCCCATTCTTTATCGAGTTTGAGGGAGGCGCGGTAGTATTCGAGGGCTTTGCCAAAATCCTTCAATTTCTCGTAACTGGCGCCCAAATGGCAGTATAAATCAGCCGTGGGCGTTTCGTACTTGAGGGTTTGCAAATAACTTTCGTTGGCCTCTTTAAAGCGTTCCAGATTCATGTACGCGTTGGCCATATTAAAATAGGCCGACGAAAAGTCTTCTTTGATGACCGTGGCATAGTCATAAGCGTGTAGGGCTTCTTCATAGCGGCCTAATTTACTATAAACAATACCGAGGTTGTACCAAGAATTGAACGAGTAAGGGTCACGGTCTATAAGTTCGTTGTAGTAGTCAATACTCGTTTCTAACTCTCCCATAATTTCGAGACAAAATGCCAACTCATACAAGGCATTCTCGTTGTTCAGGTTGAGTTCTAAGCTACTTTTGTAGTATTTAATGGCTTCTTCGTACTTACCTGAGTTTTGATAAGCTTGGCCAATTTGGAAGAGAATATCGTCTTTTTCGTCTTCTTCAATGTACTGAAGCATCTGCTCATAGACCTCTACCGATTGCTCATACTCCCCCATCATGTTGTAAACGCCCCCTTGCATAAAAAGCACGTCCAAATCGTGAGGATTAAACAAAGCAGCGCGTTCGAGCAAATCAAGCGACTCGTCGTAACGCTGTTTTTGGGCGAGGAGATGGGCTTTATCGAGCATCAGTTCGAGCGAATAGGGGAAGTATTCAAGGCCAAACTCACAGGCTTGCAATGCTCGTTCCCAATTCCCCTCACCTATATAATGCTCTACGATTTGTTCGTAGGTATCTAAATCAAAAAATTGACGTTCTTGGTTTTTGAGCATTACCTCAAATCGCTGTACCGAATCCCGCCAATCTGGTTGTCTCTCCTCGTATTCTGGTTGCATATCCTGAATGTATGGGGTAAGTGTCTTAGTCGAAAGATAGGAAAATTTCTTTTGTTGTCAAATTTTTAACGAAATATCGTTCAACTAAATTCAGTGGTTTACCCCATACCAAGACGATATAATTGATTATCAGTCGTTTTTTTATTTTTTCATCACATCCTCAATCACCCGTCCGATGTTGCCACTCGGCTCTAAGATTTTTAGCAAGGCTGCCAGCGTAGGGGCAGTATCAGCCACGGAAGTACGGCTAAAAGTTTCGCCAGGTTTGATTCCCCAGCCCATAAACAACAAAGGGATATGGGTGTCATAATTATAGGGGGCGCCGTGCGTAGCGGCAATGGTACTCGACATCCAACCAGGTTCTGTCACAATCTGAACATCTCCGCTGCGTTTAGCGTGGGTTCCATTTTTGTAGAGCGTGAGCAGGTAATCATTGAGATTGGCGTTACTCAAGTCGTGCGTATTGAGAACGTCCGCAATACCATCAAATTTTAGTAGTGCGGGTCTTATGGCCGCTACAATGTCTTTTACGGCGATATTTTTCTTTCCCAACAAATCGTGGTCGAGGTAGAACTGATAATTTTCGGAAGCTTTAATGAAATCTCCTTCTCCAAACTTTTCTTTCAACACGGCTTTCACTGCCGCATTCACTTGACCTATGTTCAAGCGACCTGCGGGAAGGCGATTGCGTTTCCACAAGTCCACCACATCCATCACCGCGTGGTCGGCAGAGATAAAAAACAGGTAATTGCCTTTTCCTACCTGCTTGTCGAGGGTAGTGAGAATTTCGGCCAAATCACGATCAAGGCGTAAATAAATATCTTCTTCCTCCACCGAATTAGGTCCAAAAGCATGGCCTACGTAGTCAGGTGTAGAAAAACTAATCGCTAAAAAATCTGTGGCCGCTCCCTTTCCCAAATTTTCATTTTTAAGGGCTTCGAGGGCTATTTCCTTTGTGATGGTATTGCCGTGGGGAGTACTGGCCAAAATCCCAAAGGCATCCCCTGCAATCCCCGCTAAATCGTACGGGAAAACCGACTTTTTCGCCCCTGCCAATTTGGCTTCGTAGGGTTGGTCATCAGCAGTACTTTCGGTATATTGCTCAATAGGAAGGAGGGTATTCCAATTTTGTTTCATCAATTCCGACGGGCGTTTCTTAGCATTGTAGTCTTTTACCCATTGCGGCAAGTCGTTCATGTAAAAAGTACTCGTAATCCAGTTGCCCGTTCTACTGTCAAACCAATAAGCGCCGTTGGCAGTATGGCCCGCGGGCAATATCGCCCCCCGATCTTTGATAGCTACCCCGATGGTTTTCCCTTGATAATTGTTAGCAATCCGCAATTGGTCGGTGATGGTACTGGTCAGCAAGTTTTTCGGCGACATTTTTCCTGCACTCACGTTTGTACTACCAACGGTTTGAACAGTACTATCAGCCGTGCAGTACATGCCTTTCCCGAGGCGTTGGTCATACCAATCATTACCTACAATACCATGAATGGCAGGTGCTGACCCTGTATAAACCGACGCGTGCCCAGCAGCAGTGACGGTAAGGGCATAGTGATAGTGGTGATTACGACAATTGAAACCTTCGCGCAGGAGTCTTTTAAAACCGCCTTCAGTATATTTATCATAATAACGATACCAATAGTCATAGCGCATTTGATCTACAACAACGCCCACCACCAATTTAGGACGGGCTAAGGTAGATGGTTTGGTTTGGGCAAAGAGCGTAGAGGTACACAGAATTGCCAAGGTTAGTTTGAGGTACTTCATTTGTTAGGTGTAGTTTGGGTAAAAAATCGGGACGAATTTACGGCAAGTTTTCACAACTGTATAGATAGTACAATCTACAATTGTTTTTGGACTACGTTATATAAGTAATTATGATGTTTGGTTTATAAGCGATAAATGACCTCTCTTTACCTAAAGGAGGTCATTTATCGCTTATAAATTTATGTCTTAAAACGAAAAAGTAAGCGCTGTCCAGAAACTTCTGGGTAAAATGATGCGTCCAATTTGTAAAGAACCTTTTTCAAAATTACCGTTTGCCAAAAATTGATCACCACGGATGTTACCTTCGGTCAATCCTCTGCTATTGGTTAGATTATCAGCCCATACTCTCAAGCCAAGTGCTTTACTAATTTTACAATCTAAACCCGCCGATAATTCATCGTAGCCTCCCATGTGATAGATGTTACTGGGCGAACTCCACCGTTTGCCAATGTGTCGAAAACTGGCAAAAGCATCAAACATGCGGTACGTATAACTGGCCGATAATTCCCAAATGACGTTGGGAATTCGTTCGGCTTGGTTACCCGACCATGAATAGAGCTTACCCGCCAAATCTGCGCGAGCGTTGGAAGGAGCCGTTACTTCAAATTGAGTATATTTACTATTTTGGAAAGTAGTTACAAGCCTAAAGTTCAGATTTTTGGTAGGTGTATAAGTAGCTTCTACCTCAGCACTTAAATTACGACTTGATGCGAATGTAGCCACTGTCAAAAAGCCCCCAGTAGTATTAGGAATCAGCATACTTGATGCGATATTGGTGAGTTTGGCATATACCAATGAGCTAAACAAAGAAAACTTAGGAGTATTGACTTTATACCCTACTTCCGACATAAAAGCGCCACGGTCTCTAACAGACTCAGGATTAAAGGTAAAGTTGGAATAGTCGCCAATGTTAAGGGCACTATAAGTGCGGGTAGCCCGCCCAAAAAGCGCATTTTGCTCATTGATTTTGTAATTGAGACCCAATGAAGCTGTCCCGTAAGTATTGTTTTCATCAAAAGGCGTATAGTTTGTATAAGGAGACACATTTTGTAAACGTTGTCCCTTGATATGAAATCTATCTGCTCTTACTCCAGCATCAATGGTCAAATTATTCAAATTGATTTCATCGGCCACCCAAACCGACGCGATACTGGTAGTCCCTTTGCGATAGCCCGAAATATTGACACCACTAAAGCCATTTCCTGTGGAAGTTCCCAACAGTAAAACGCGCGGTTTGTCTTTTATTTCAGTGTTAAACGTAGCGCCCAGCGAAAACAAGTCAATATCATAGCTGTGAATACCCGCGCCAAACGAAACCGAATGATTCTTGATTTGTTTATTAAAGTCTAAATTATCGGCAAATTGCTTGTCAGTACTGGTTGTTCCAATAAAAGATTGGCCCGTATAGAATCCCGTCGGATTGCTCAACTCTTGCCCGTCTTGGTAATAATATTTCACCGTGTTTTTGTAAGCGGTAGCAGCTGTGACGATAGAACCCGTAAAGTTAGCGTCGGTACTTTGATATCTGAGGTTATTCTTAATAGTCCATTCATTTTTGGTAATATGCTTAAATTCTACCCCACCCGACAATAATTTAAGATGAACTCCATCTGAAAAATCGTAATTGTAAGTATTACCATTGGGTGCTTTTAGGCTCACTTTTGTGTCACGAGTTGCTAAAATTTGGGTCAATAAATCAAAATCTGGCAATGCTCTTCCTTGTCCAGAGCCATCATAACCGTAGTAAGAAGGAACAAGCCAAGATGTTTTATCGTTGAGGTACTTTCCATAAAATCGAATATAACTATTGGGTTTGAACTGATAAGTGAGGTTCATTTTCAATTGCCCACCTTCATTGGCACGGTAGGAAGGAGGTCTGATACCATCATCAGCGCGATAAAATCCTCCTACGTTAAACTTGAGCTTAGGGGCCAGTTTTCCCCCCAAGTTGGCATCAAATCGGTTGGCGTTTTGAGACAGTCCTCGCGTGTATTTGACCTTACCCGACAATTTGTCGCTACCTGTATTGGAAATGACATTAATCAGTGCTCCAGGGGTATTAGCCAAAAGTACAGCCGCATGGCCACCGCGCACGGCCTCAACGGTTTTGATGGTCAAATCAACTTTGTAATATTGGTCTGCCGAAGGGCTGGTACTAAATCCCGTGGGTAAAACGGGAAGTCCATCTTCCATAACTCCCATAAATACATAACCTCCACCTGGTAATCCACGTACACGTACGCTGCCAGGGCCATCGCCCCCACTACTCTCTACCGAAAGCCCTGGAATAGCTTTCAACATATCGGTGCTATTGAGCGGAGGGCGTTGGCTGAGTTGCTTAGCATTAATGGTCGAAACCGCCACACTTGATTCAATTTTTTTCTTTGGCGAACCACTCGAAGTTACTACTACCTGTTCCAACTGTAAATTATCTTCTGGCAACGAGATGTTAATTTGGACATCACTCCCTGCCACGGTTACTTCTCTTTTGGTGGTTACAAACCCAATACTGCTCAGGGTAAGGATATAAACACCGTCGGGGATGTCACTAAACGTAAATGTCCCGTTTTTATCGGCTATTTGGCCTTTGTTCTGATAACTTAGCATGATTGTTGTCCCAATTAATGCTTCTCCTTTGGCATCAGTAACTTTTCCAGCGATAGAATGTCCAGCAGCTTTTGGGAATTCATCATTTTTAAGGCTTGAAAAGGGTTCAATCTGTTTTTTTGTGTTTCGACTGATAACAATGAGATTTCCCGAAACTTTGTAATTTAATTCCAACGGCGTCAAGACTTCATCTAATACTTTTTGGAGGGGTTGCTGTTCAAAGCGGGCACTCACTTTACGATTGGCTTGTATCATTTTTGAACTGAAAACAAATTTAGCGTTGGTTTGCTGTTCAATCAGGCTAAGCACCGTTTCTACTTCCTGTTTTTGAAGACGTAGAGTAATCTTTTGGTTTAATACCGACTGCGCGTTGCTGTCGGTTGCATAGGCGTTGCTCATAAACCAAGCTGCTATTAAAATCTGAGTGAGCGAGATACGCATAGCTCTGAGGAATACTTGTAGGTGTACGCGATTTTTCATACTTTTGAACTGTTTTATTAAGGTGAAATTTTGGTAAAACAATCCCCTTCATCCTTGAAAAAAGATGCGCGTTGGGTCATAACAACTGTGGGGATTTTGAAAGAGGGACGCTAATGCTGGTACCATTATCGTCCCTTTATTTTTGTAAAAGGGGAGTTGGGTAAGTTTTTTAGTGCATAGACATCAAGATAAGTTTAGGGGTTGGGTTTGAAAATTAGTCATTTTTACAGCCTTTACTCTGTACGACAATCTGCCCGTCCAAGACTTCATATTGTGCTTCTATGGCCTGACAGATGATAGTCAATTTCTCAAAGAGCGGTTGGTCTGTTAAAGTTGCAGTCAAGGGGCAGCCCGCGAGCAATTCCTCGTCAAAAAGAATATCTACTTGATACGCTTTCTCCAAAATAGTAAGTACTTCGGAAACGGGAGTATTTCTAAATTCAAAACTGGGTAATTCGGCAGCAGGAGTCACAATTTCGGGCGTATCGCGGAGGGTCTTGGTCATACGGCTGCTTTCCGACTCAAACACTACCTTTTGATTGGCAGTGAGTACCAGCCCTTTCGATTCTTGACCAATATCCGTTTTTAAATTTTGTAAGTCTGTTTTTCTGAATACCGAAACGCGCCCTTCTTTTACTTCTACCGTCGTCTCTTGTTCATTATCAGGAGCTTTTATCATAAAACTCGTACCAATTACTTTAGTCACAAGTTCGTTGGCATACACTAAAAAAGGTCGTTTAGGGTCCTTAGTTACCTCAAAGAAAGCCGAACCCGAAAGATAAACTTCACGTTTATCGGGCGAAAATTGCTGGGCAAAACTCAAACGAGCGTTGGGTTCGAGCATTACTTTGCTACCATCCGACAAGGTCACGGCTTGCCATTGGGTGGTTTGATTAGTTTTTTCAATGAGCGATTGCCCCTCCACCATTTGCTCATACTGGCTTACGGGGGATTGGCTGGTCCAATACCACCAACTAAGCCCCAATACAATGGCCGCTGCCACCCGCCAAACCCAAACAAAACGCTTTTGAGGTGAGAATGTCACTATCGGCGCTTCGTCAATGTTATTAGGTTGATCTTCTGATTTGCTGGCACGAGCTTTGGTCACTAATTTTTGAATCTCAAACGCGATTTCTGCATCATCTAAGCGAGATTCATAACGGTGGTACACGCTTTGCAAAAGTGTTTGGGCGCGTTTAATATCATTGGATTGTTGGGGATTATTTTCTATATATGTTTCCCAAAAACCAGAATCGGTGGGTTGTTGATACCGTACCCACTGTTGAAATCGGGCATCCAACACAAAATCTTCTAAGCAGTAGTCGTGGTATTGATTCATTGTATTAAAAGCTTCTAATTATAGATAGACAGCTCTTAACACGGGATAATCAAAAATTTTTATTTTTTTTTCAAAAGACGATTTTCGAAAGGCAGACCTACATTTTTTCTCTCAACTCCTTCAAGGTGCGGTACAATAGATTGGCCACCGCTTGCCGCGAAATAGACATTACTTGAGCAATAGACTCATTGTCGAGGTTTTCGTAAAATTTGAGGTAGATAATCTCTTGTTGGCGTTTTGGCAGTATCGAAAGTTCTGTATTGAGTTGTCGTAAGAGAGCTTCGGAAGTTTCTACTTCGATGATTTGTTGCTCTATTGAAAGCTCCCCAAGGTTTTCCGCTTCAAAATCCAGTTCTTCCTCGTCGGTAAGCCATTGCTGTTTAAGGCTCTGGCGGTGTATTTTGCGTCGGAGGGATTTCAATAAATAAAACTTCACAAACTCGGTGTCGCCCAAGGTCTCACGTTTATACCACAACTCCATAAACAAATCTTGCAAACAGTCTTTGATAAACTCGCGGTCTTTGGAGAATTTTACCCCATAACTAAATAAACTTCGATAATACCGCTGAGCAATTTGCCCAAACGCCTGCTCATCGCCTTGGCGAAAGGCATTCCATAGATGGGTATCGCTGGGGTCGGTCTGGGACGGGATTAACATGAATTATCAATAAAAGTCCAAACCTAAACATATAAATACATGAAAGTAAAAATTAGGGATAAAATATTCAATACGGGAGATTTTTTGTGAAATTACCCACTTCATCACCAAAGATTTTTGCTTTTCATTCTACAAAACTCACTCTATCACAAAGTCTATTTCAATTCTTCACCTATCTTTGGGCAAGTAATTTACTCATTACCTAATACTAAACTAATGAAAAAAATAGGTGTTCTTTTGCACGGAAATGGTGTTTTTGACGGTTCCGAAATTCACGAATCAGTGTTTACGCTGTTGGCCATTGCCGAAGCAGGAGCCGAGGCAGTTTGCTTTGCGCCCAACGTACCTCAGCACCACGTCCTGAACCACACAACGGGTGAGGAAATGCCCGAAACTCGCAATGTATTGGTCGAATCGGCGCGAATTGCACGGGGAAATATCAAAGACATAGCCGACATAAAAGCCGAAGATTTGGACGGGTTGGTCATGCCTGGTGGTTTTGGAACAGCCAAAAATATCACCAAATGGGCTTTTGAAGGCCCCAACGGGCCGATTCTGGATTCGGTCAAAGCACTCATCATTGATTTGGTACATCAAGGTAAACCCATCGCAGGACTCTGCATGAGCCCCACTACCATTGCCAAAGCCCTTGAAGGTACCCAATACCACGCACATTTGAGCGTAGGAACAACCACTGAACCCTCACCTTACGACATTGCGGCAATTTCAGCAGGAATGGAGTCTATTGGACAAGTAGCAGAAATGGCATCGGTACACGACATAGCCGTAGATAACCAACTGAAAATCATCACCGCTCCTTGCTATATGATGGAGGCAAGTATCGTAGAGGTGCGCGAAAACATCAAACAAGCCGTAGAAAAGTTAATTTCTTTGGCTTAAACACTTGCGAAATTAATTTTAGCCAAGTACTTTTGCAACCCCAATCATGGGAAATGGCGAAGTGGTGGAATTGGTAGACACGCTACTTTGAGGGGGTAGTGGGCGTTAGCCTGTAAGAGTTCGAGTCTCTTCTTCGTCACAAAACCCGTTATACGTGAGTATAGCGGGTTTTTCCGTTTTTGATAGTGTTTCCCAAACTATTAAGGAAGTATGGCATCTTTCAATACCCGAAGATGTAACTCAGAGCTACTCTCCATCTATAATTTCAACACATTATCAATGCCTATCTGCTTGACAGAACAACAACCCGCAAGCGCCATAGTTAGGTCAAAATCAGCCAGATAATTCTCTAAAACTTGTTGCACACCTTCGCTTCCTCCCAATGTGAGTCCATATACATACGGCCTGCCCAAACAAACGGCAGTAGCTCCCAACGCCAACGCTTTAAACATATCAGCCCCTCCTCGCACGCCGCTGTCCAACAACAAGGGAATACGTCCCTGAATTGAATTCGCAATCAGGGGCAATACATCCATAGTACCCACAGCACCATCTACCTGGCGTCCACCGTGATTAGAAATCACCAATCCATCTATGCCATGGTCTAATGCTTTGAGGGCATCGTCAGGATGAAGAATGCCTTTCAATAGAATCGGAAGTTTGGTACGTTGACGCAGATAGGCCAAATTCTCCCACGTCAAGGAAGGACGCGTGTAAATGTCAATGAATTTTTTAACGGCTTTTCGGGGATAACCCGACTTGGCATTTTTCCAGAAATTGCCTGGATACCTACTTATTCCCTTCCATAAAGTGCGTATGGCATCATACGTAATCTTCGGTTTTGGAGCAGGGTTATTATCGGGTTCGTCCAATAATCGCCTAAAAACGGGATCTGAAGTATATTGGGCAATGCCCATACCGCGTAAAAATGGCAAATAAGCTAAGTCTAAATCTTGGGTACGCCACCCCAAGAGTGTCGTATCCAACGTCACGACAATAGCCTGACAACCAGACTTTTCGGCACGTTGTACAAAACTGGCAACAAGTTCATCCGATTTACTCCAATACAATTGAAACCAACGTGGCTGATTGCCCATGGCTTCGGCACAGACCTCCATCGAAACTGATGCTTGATTTGAAAAAATATAGGGAATACCCATCGCAGCAGCAGCTTTGGCTACGGCCAAATCGGCCTCTGGGTGTACCATTTCGAGTACCCCAATGGGAGCCAGCAGCAAAGGATAAGGATATTTTTGGCCAAACAATTCAATACTTGTATCGCGCACCGATACATTGCGGAGCATTCGTGGCAAAATACGCCACCGTTCAAACGCCCTTCTATTTTGAAGCATCGTATCGCCGTGGCCTGCGCCACCCACAATGTACGCAGCGGCTTCGGGCGACATTGCTCTTGTTGCTTTCTTCTCCAAAATATGATAATCAACGGGTATAGGGGAGACAATTCCCGAAGCTCCTTCCAGATATATTTTCTTTTGGCGTTCAAAAGCATTCATAGGGCAAAATACATTAAGGGTTTGTTCAAATAACAAAAAAGGTAACTGATAATAACCAGTTACCTCAAAGTTTGAGAAGTATGTTCAGTAGGGAATTCCTAACTTTTTGTAAATAAAGTGCATGAGCCAAGCTGACCAATCATCAGAAACTGTAAATCTTTGAAAAATGAGGGTTTCTTTCCTTCTACTTTGTGCCCCCAAAACTGCCCAATCCAAGCCACTACAAAAATACCCAGTGCTACTTGCCATAGCACTAACCCTTGATTTTCAACCTGCTGCGCTAAATAAAGACATAAGCCAGCAAACAGCAAAAGCCCCACAGCTAATGTTACAGACAATCGAATGTAATAAAGCGAAACCAATGCCAGTATCACCATAGCCAAATTCAGTTGGAGATTTTCAGCAATAGAAAAGGGCAATTTAACACTGTACAATAATCCAACAACACTAAAGAAAATAGCGGGTACGCAAATCCAGTGTACCAGTTTGTTGGTAGGATTTTGATGGCTTTCGCCATATTCACTTAGCCAAGCATCTATTGCTCTCATAATTTTAAAGGGTTTGGTTTAGCTGACCAAAATTATAAATAAATCTTGATTAAATTAAACTATACCTATTCAATAAGATTATATCAAGTCTGACCAGAAGGTCTAACTCGACTGGAAACACTGCAAACACAAGTCAGATGTACCATCAGACCAAAATCTATCTTGCTGTCCAGCCACCATCTACCGTAATGATGGAGCCCACCATGTAGGTAGCGGCATCACTTGCCAGAAAAATAGCAGCTCCCTGAATTTCGCGCAACTGTCCCCAACGACCTAAAGCCGTAGCTCCCACAATAAATTTTTTGGATTCTTCGGTATCGGCAATGGGAGCATTCATTTCGGTCAGGAACGGCCCGGGACAAATGGCGTTGACATTAATATTGAAAGGAGCCATCTCTAAACCAAGTGCTCGGGTCATCTGAACTACCGCGCCTTTGCTGGATGTGTAAGGCGTACGATTGGCTAAACCTACCAAACCGAGCGTACTTGCCATGTTGATAATGCTACCTCGGTTATTTTGTTTCATGTATGGAATAACTGCCCGCGAACACAGCCAAGTACCGTTTACGTTGACGTCCATTACTTTTTTGAAATCGTCGGGCGTAATTTCATCAATCGCCCCACGTATATTGATACCTGCGCTGTTGATAAGAATATCTATTTGCCCAAAAACGCGCATCGC